>CADBTW010000064.1 GCA_902797695.1 uncultured Sutterellaceae bacterium | reverse complement strand
GCCTCTTCGGCTTTCCGCCTTCAGTCGGAGCCGGGCGCTAATCTGCCGCGATGGAGATTCCCCGCTCGTATTGCGAAAGCCGTTTTTTCGCGAGGAACCGGGCAAGAGCCCCGAAGAGGACCGCGATGATGGCGAGATGCAGGACGTATGGAAGGATGGACGCGGTCGAGGCTCCGTTCTGGCTCGCCGCGAGCATTCCGTTGATCGCGGGGGTCGAGGGCGTAAGCATCGAGAAGGCACGCGCCCACCATGAGAAGTTCGCGCCCGGGTAGATGCAGCCCGCGAGGAACACGTTCGGCGCCGAGGTGAGCGCGACGAAGGTCGTCGTGTAGTGGTTGCTCCCGAAGCAGAACACGATGAGGAGCCCGTAGGACGCGATCGCCGCGGCGTAGAAGGCCGCGAGGAGAAGCGTTGCGAGGAAGTTCTTCATCGAGCTGAACTCCATGAAGCCGAAGTAGAACCCCTCGGCGTAAAGGATCCAGGCGAATGTCACAAGGGCGAACCCGGCATAGAGCCCCGCCCAGTCCCGGAAATGCCCGGCCGCGTTCTCAAGGAACCCCGGCCAGCGCTTCGAGGCGATCCACTCGCCGGCCGAGAGCGTGATGAAGATCAGCATCACGGACTGGATGATGAGTACCCCGACCATCGGGACCATGTAGATCCTGTAGCCCCCGGTCTTGTTGAAGAGGTTTTCAGTGAGAAGCGCGGGAGGGGAAAGGGCGGATCGCGCGAGGTTCGCGCCCGAGGCTCCGTGAAGGAGCATGAGCCGCGCGGCCGCCGCAGTACCCGCTTCCTGTGAGACGGAGAGCGTGGCCGAGAACACCGCCCGGGCCTTTGCCGGATAGGCGCCGTTACCGTAGACGCCGACCTTCACCGGGGTCCCCTTCCCGAGGTCACTCGCATAGTTCCGGGGAATCAGGACCGCGACGTCGACCTCCTGGCGCCTCATCATCCCCTGCGCCTCGGCCTCGCTTCCGAGCACTGCCGCGACGCTGATCTTGTTAGACGAGTCAAGGCTCCGGATGAGGTTTCGGGAGGTCGCCGTGCCGTCGAGGTCCACTATCGCGGTCGGGATCTTCGTGATCTGCTCGTTCTGGTAAGCCCAGCCGTAGAAGACGAGGTAGAAGGCGATGCCGCCCGCCACAATCGCGATCGTGTTCGGGTTGAAGGTCGCGCTGTAAAGGGCCTTTCCCATGGTCCGGAAAAATCCCCGGCGATTATCGGGGACGGCGGCCGCAACCGGCTCGGGCTGCGCTTCACGGCGAGCCCAGCCCTTCATTTTCCGGCAGAGGATCGGGAACGCGACAGCGCTCGGGATCACGATGAAGAGCAGGGCCTTCCCGAGCGTCACGAGATAATGCGCGAGGGGGCTCGCAAGCACCCACTGCTGCGCCTGCAGCTTCAGGTACCAGGTGAGCGGGAGGAGGTCCGAAAAGACCCGGGCCGCAGTCGACATGTTGTCTGTCGGGTAGGAGAAACCGGTGAAGGGAATCGTCGGCGCGGTCGTGACGACCCCCGCGACGAGAACAAGAACCCAGGTCGGGGCGCAGGCGGAGAAGAGGAGGGCGTATGCCGCGAGTCCCCCGATGTAGACCGCCCCTGCAAGGACCCAGAGCCCGAGGCTTCCGGCCGGGGCGTGCCCTTCGAACCCCGCGAACCACGTGATGTAGCCCGTCATGTAGAGCGTGTAGAGCGCGAGCCAGGGCAGGAGCTTTCCCACGATTGCGGCGGAAGGGGAGCCCGACGCCGCGATGAGCTCCCCGACCCGGCGCTGGCGCCATTCACGGACGAGGGAGCCCGCGATTGAAAGCACCGCCGCAAGCCCGAGAAGCATCGGGATCAGCGCGCTTCCGAGGTAGGTACGGTAGTTGAAGCCCGGGTTCCCGATGATCGCCTCGTAAGGCTCGATCACGTTCACGATCCGTGAGGCACCCTCAAGCCCCCCAAGCTGCGAAGAGCGCTTCACCATGGCTTCCTTCGACCAGCTGAGGAGCGCCTTCTTGATGTCGAGCTCAAGCGTCGTGCTGACCGCATAGACCGTTCTCGAGATGTGGAGCTCGAGCGACTTTCCTTCCGAGCGGTTCCGCTCCGCGGACCATCCGTCCGGGATCACGATCGTACCCATCTCGCGCCCGGCCTTCACGGCTTCCTCGGCGCCTTCGCGCGATTCCGGGATGAGCCTCACCGAGGGCAGGGCGTCGACCGTGCGGGCAAAGTCGGCGGAAAGCGCGGTCCGGTCCTCGTCGACGAGCCCGAAGGGAAGCTCCCGCATCAGCCCCTGGTTCAGGAGCCCCGCGATCAGCACGCACCAGACAACCGGCATCACGACACAGGCGAAGACCTCCCAGGGGTGGAAGAGCACGTTCTTCACCTCGCACTTTGCTGCGCGGGCGGCTCCTGCGAACCAGCTGGTCTTCTCGAGGTCCATTGCGTCCGGGTCCTTTCTGCGGCCAGCTTTAGGACGCGCGGTCGATGAGCGCCGTCATCCCGGGCCGGAGGCCCGGAATCGGGTCGACGGGCCGCGCCCTGATCTCGAATGTCTTCAGGTCGAAGCCCTTGTTCTCGCGAGTCGCCCGCCACGTGGCGTAGTCCGCCTTCGGGCTGATGAAGTAGACCCGGAAGTCGTGTGCCGCTCCGTCCACCATCGGGACCTTCACCTTGAGGATCGTGCCGACCCTGATGCCCGGGAACTGGTCCTCGCGGAGGTTGAACGCGGCCCAGATGTCGTTCAGGTCGACAACCGTGATGAGGGGGAAGCCCTGCGGGGCGACTTCGCCCGCCCTGAGCAGGAGCCGCGAGACCTCGCCCGAGATCGGGCTCTTTACGCTCGCCTCGCTCTGGTAGGAGAGCGCCTCCTCAAGCGCGCTCTGCGCCTGGGCCGCCACCGCGTTCGCCGCAGCCTTGTCCTGGCGACGGGTGCCCGTCACCGCGATGTCCCACTGTTCCTTCGCAGCACGGGCCTGTCCCGCGGAGGCGTCGAGGTTCGCGCGGGCCTCGTCAAGCTTCTGCGCGGGAACGAACCCTTCGGAGTAGAGCTTCGAGATACGCTCGTAGGTCTTGTGGGCGAGGGTTTCCGCGGCTTTCGCCCGTTCGTAGACCGCCCGGGCCGCCTTGATTTCCTGGGGCCTCGCGCCTTCCTCGGCGAGGTTCGCCTTCTCGGACCGGGCGCGGACGGCGGCGCGGGCCTGGCGCACCTTGGCTTCGATCTCCGGAACGTAGAGCTTCGCGATCTCGTCGCCCTGCTTCACCTGGTCGCCTTCCTTCACGGAGAGCACTTCGACACGGCCCGGGATCTTCGCCGCGACATCGACCGTCGTCGCGTCGATCTGTCCCTGGAGGGGCTCTGGCGCCGGATGCAGAGCGAGCCAGACGCCCCAGCCGATGAAGGCGGCGACTGCGAGCAGCACGGCGCCGCCTGCGACAGCGATCAGGGTTCGTTTGCTTCGGGGAGCCTTTCCGTTCTCTTTTCCGCTAGCCATTTTCCGCGTTTCCATTTGTGTTCTGTTTTCCTTTTCCCGGCACACGGCGCCTTGCGGCGCGGAGTGCCGATGCCTGCGCGCCTAGCGCACCGTGATCCTTCCGGGCTCCGAAAGCGAATCGATGAAGGGCTTCATTGAGCCCGTGGCGGCGTTCAGTTCCGACCACGCGACGACGAACCTGTAGGCCGCGACCTTCTGCTCGATCTGCGCTCCGGTGAGCTTTGTCCGCGCGTCCCAGACCTCGTTCGCGGTGGAGAGGCCGTTCGCGAAGGCGCTTTCCCGCATCCGCAGGTTCTCCTCGGCAAGCCGCACCGTGCTCGACGTGAGCTGGTACTGGTCGCGGTATTCGTTCGTCCGGAGCCAGGCGGTTTCGACTCCGGTCTTCAGCTGGTTCTCGACTTCAAGGCGCCCCGAGGTCGCTTCAGCGAGCTTCGCGCGGGCGGCGGACAGGTCTGCCCGCCGGTTCTTGTTGTCGAAGAGCGTGAGGTTGAGGCTCACTCCCGCGATCCAGTTCGGTTCCATCACCGTGAGATAGTGCTTCACGAGGTTCTTCTGCCCGAAGGTGGAAACGGTCGGAAGGAACGCTCCCTTTGCGGCCCGGACAAGCTGCTCGGCCTGCTCGCGCTTCGCGCCGTAGGCGGCGAGGACGGGGCTTGAGGCAAGCGCCCTGTCCTGCCACTCCTTCAGCGACCCGATGCCGTTCGGGAGGACGAAAAGAGGTGTGGAGAGCCCGCTGACGCTCTCAAGCCGGAGGAGCCTGAGGAGGCTCGCCTCGGCGACCCGCTCGTCGGTCTTCGCCATGATGAGCTCGCGCTTCGCCTTGTCGCGGTTCACCTCGACCGACATCCGCTCGAGCCGGCTGATCGTTCCCGCGTTCTCGAAGCCCCGGGCACGCCGGAGTTCGCGCTCCTCGTCCTCGAGAGCCTCTTCCCGGAGCCCGGTGACGGAGCGCGCAAGCTGCAGCATGAAGTACTTCCGGGCGAGCTCGGCGTCGAGCTGGATCGCCTTGTGGGCGTAGTCGTCGCTTGCCTCGCGGGCCGCCGCCTCGCTCGCCCGCTGCTTCGCGTCGATCCTGCCGCCCGCGAAGAGCACCCAGGTGCCGGCAAGCGCTACTCTCGGGCCGTCGAGGTCGAACGTGTGCCGGAGCGGGATCGACTGGCTTGTGAGTTCCTTCCGCGCCGCCGCGCCGAGGCTGTCAAGGTAGTTGCTGAGGGCCGGGAACTTGTCCGCGGCGGCCGAGATCCTGTCCCCGAGGTCGAGGTTCCCGAGGTCGATCTCCTTCCTTCCCCAGATCATCGAGGAAATGAAGGATATCTTGGGGTGCGACAGGTCCTTGTCGCTGATCGCGGTCTGCCTGCGGTATTCGGCTTCCGATTTCTGCGCCTGCAGGGCGTCGGACCTGTTCCGGAGGATCGTCTGGGCCTCGGCGAATCCGAGCTGCCCCGCGGTCTTGCCGGAAGCCTGTCCAATCGCTTCAAGCGAAGCGGGGCCGTGCTCCTGCTGGACCGCCGGTTCGGCGGCGGCGCAGGCAGCCAGCGCGAGCGCGAGGGGCGCCAGCATGGTTTTCAGCAGAGTTTTCATTTCGTTCGGTTTCAAGGCGCAGGAACGGGAACTAGGCGAGGCGGAAAGAAGAAGAGGATGCCCGCGAAATTCCCACAATTCCAAAAAATTCTATGGATGAAGGCGACAGTACAAAATGGGCTCTTTTAGGTATAAACCCGAAGTTTAAAAAAATTCCTTCTGAATAGAAATTCAGAGTGCAATTGCTGCAGGGCGGGGCCTGCGGTTTTTCCCCGCGGAGCAAAAAAAGAGGGGGGAGCGCTGCTTTCTGCAGCGCTCCCCCCTCTTGTGTCCGGAACTCCTGCGGCGCGCCTTTCGGCACTGCCGCAGAAGCCATTTCCTGAAGGGCTTTGAGTTAGATCGCCTTGATCGGGATCAGCTTCTTCGGGGTCGGAAGGACCTTGTCGTAGTTCCGGATGCCCTGCTCCGCCATCTTGCGGCGGATGAAGGCGATCTGCGTGCGAAGCGGGAGCTTCTTCGGGCAGAAGTCGTCGCAGGCGAGCAGCGACATGCAGCCGAAGACGCCGGAGTCGTCGCCGACGACTTCGTAGAAGTCGGCGTCGTTGCGGTCGTCGCGGGGATCAAGGCGGAAGCGGGCGATCTTGTTGATCGCGACCGCGCCGACGAAGTCCGGGCGCATGCGGAAGGTGCCGCAGCCAGCGACGCAGCAGCCGCATTCGATGCAGTGGTCGAGGTTGTAGAGGTCCTCGGCGAGCTGCGGGTCCATCGGCTTCTCGGTCTTGCGCATGTCGATGTCCACTTCCTTCGTGTGGACCCAGGTCTCGATGCGCTCGGACATGTTGCGCATCCACTTGCCCGTGTTCACGGAAAGGTCGCCGATCAGCTCGAAGCCCGGAAGCGGTGCGAGGGTGAACTCGGCAGGCAGGTCGCGGGTAAGCGTGCGGCAGGCAAGGCCCGGCTTGCCGTTGATCAGCATCGCGCAGGAGCCGCAGATGCCGGCACGGCAAACGAAGTCGAACTGGAGGGTGGGGTCGAGTTCGTCGCGGATGTCGTTCAGCGCGATGAACAGGGTCATGCGGTCCCCTTCCGGCAGTTCATAGGTCTGCATGTGGGGGACGCTCTCCGGATCCTGCGGGTTGTAGCGCAGGATGCTGATCTTCAGCAGACGGCGCTGGGTTTCAGGTTGTGTTTTGCTCATTTTGTCTGTCTGCCTCGAATTAGTCGTTCAGGGGTTCATAGGTACGCTCGTTGCGGCCGCGGAGGCGCTTCGGGAGCTTGTCCTGGTAAGGCATGAGGGCGTTCTGGATGTCGAAACGGTCCTTGCCTTCGGCTTCCATCTTGGCGCGGATGTCGTCCACTTCCTGCTGACGGCGCGTGGCTTCGGGGTTGACGATGTAGTTCTTCGCACCGTAGCCGCGGAATCCCGGCGGGAGTTCCATCTTCGAGATGTCGAGATCCTCGTAGGAGATGTCCGGAACGGTGGACTTCGGATCCTTCCAGGTCGTGATGGTGCGCTTCAGCCAGTTCACGTCGTCGCGGCGCGGGTAGTCCTCGCGGGAATGGGCACCGCGGGATTCCTTGCGGGCGAGGGCGCCGCAGGCGACCGTGAGGGCCACCTTCAGCATCTTCCTCGTGCGGTAGGCGTAGACGAGCTGCGGATTGTTGCCGATCGCGTCCTTGACCGGGATCTGGTAGGTGCGCTCGAGCAGCTGCTGGAGCTCGTCCACGGCTTCCTGCATGTCCTTGCCGTTACGGAAGATGCCGATCTTGCTCGTCATGATTTCCTGCATGCGGGTGCGGATCTTGACGGCGTCTTCGTTGCCGGTGTTGTGGAGGAAGCCGTTCAGCTCGGCCTGAACCTTGCGGGCGAAGTCGTAGACGATCGAGGTCGGGACGTCGATTTCGTTCTCGGGCTTCTCGCAGAAGTCGGCGATGTACTCGCCGACGATCATGCCGGCGACCACAGTCTCAGCAACGGAGTTGCCGCCGAGGCGGTTGAAGCCGTGCATGTCCCAGCAGGCGCATTCGCCGGCGGCGAACAGGCCCTTCAGCTGGCGGGACTCGCCCGTGTAGTCCGTGCGGATGCCGCCCATCGTGTAGTGCTGGGCAGGACGCACCGGGATCCACTCCTTGATCGGGTCGACGCCGAGGAAGTAGTGGCAGATGTCATAGACTTCGCGCAGGTTGTGCTTGATGTGGTGCTCGCCGAGCAGCGTGATGTCGAGCCAGATGTGGTCGCCGTACTTGGAGTGGGCGCCCTTGCCCATGGCGATGCGCTCTTCCATGCGGCGGGAGACCACGTCGCGGGACGCGAGTTCCTTCTTCTCAGGCTCGACGTCGGGCATGAAGCGGTAGCCGTCGACGTCGCGGAGCAGGCCGCCGTCACCGCGGCAGCCTTCGGTCACCAGAATGCCGGCCGGGAAGATGCCGGTCGGGTGGAACTGGATCGCTTCCATGTTGCCGAGGCCGGCGACGCCGGTCTCGAGGGCGATCGCGGCGCCGATGCCTTCGCAGATCACGGCGTTCGTCGTGACGCGGTAGATGCGGCCCGCGCCGCCGGTCGCCATGGCGGTCGCCTTGGCGACGTAGGCCATCAGCTCGCCGGTGACGAGGTCGCGGACGATCGCGCCGTAGCAGCGCTTGCCGTCATGGATCAGAGCGAGGGCTTCGACACGCTCCATCACCGGGATGTGCTCGGCGATCACGCGGTCGGAAACCGCGTTCAGCATGGCGTGGCCGGTGCCGTCGGAAGCAAACACGCAGCGCCACTTCTTCGTGCCGCCGAAGTCACGCTGGCGGAGCAGGCCCTGGCATTCCTTGCGCTCGGTCAGGGTGACCTTTTCGCCGTTGATAATCACCTGATGGTCGCCGGCGGTGATGCGGGACCACGTGCAGCCCCAGGCGGCCAGTTCGCGCACGGCCTTCGGGGCGGTGTTCACGAACATGCGGCAGACGTCCTGGTCCGCGCCCCAGTCGGAACCGCGCACGGTGTCGACGAAGTGGAGGTCCTCATTGTCGCCGAGGCCCTTCGCCATGTTGCCGAGCGAAGCCTGCATGCCGCCCTGGGCGGCCTTCGAGTGGGAGCGCTTCGGGGGGCAGAGCGAGAGGACGATGGCGTCCTGTCCGCGGCGCTGCACGGCGACCGCCATGCGAAGGCCCGCGAGCCCTGCGCCGATCACCAGTACATCGGTGTAGATGATTTTCATGTTTGCTTGGTCTCCTAAAGTCCTGGAGTCTGGCGTGGGCTTCGCGCCTCAGCTGCTCCGGGTCGTATTCTTCTGTGCGGGCCCGCCGACCTGCCTGCTGGCGCCGCGCTCCCCGGGTTGGTTCGGAACTCTGCCTTTCGGCGCGGCACCGGTCAGGAAGGCCGGAAGCCCGCACGGGCTTCTGCGGCCCGGCTTTCCGCCGGGAAAAAACTTCCTGATACGTCCGCGGATGCCGTATTCCGGCACCCGTCCGCCCGTCAAGTGAAAACAGTGGTTCCTAGCCACGTGGGAATTCGAATTCAGCGGGCAGTCTAGTTGGTTTATGGCCGATCTAACTACAGGGATTATCCCTAATTATATGGGAGAATTCTGCCGCACCGTTCATCCGAAGAACACTGAAGAGATGAAATATGCTTGAAAACAAGGAATATGCCACTAATTCAGTATATACCTGCAAGGAAATTTGTTAGCGGCACAGGGAGATAAACTCAGTCGGAATATACCTCTTAGGTGATATTAAATTGCCGCACAATGGCCTCGAGAGAAGAAAGGGGTGCATGTGGCGGCTCCCCTTTCCGACCATAAGGAGGACTGCCTAGACGGCTTTTCCGAGGTTGCCATCCGATTCCTCCCCGGACTTCCTCACCCGGCGGTTGGAGCCCGCGACGAGATCGAACCGGAAGAAGCGGCACTCGAGCGGCCCGTTGAAGAGGACGGTCTTCCTGCTTTCCTTCAGGTGCATTTCGCCCGGGAGGTGTCGGTCCGAGGTGAGAAGCCACGCGGTCCACCCCGGGAACCGCTTCTTCAGGTTGTCCGCCACCTTCCTCATCATGGAGCCCACCGTCGCGCTTCTCGGGTTCGACTGTTCGCCGTAGGGGGGATTCGCGACGATCACGCCGGGCTCTCCCGCAAGGGGTTCAAGCTCGCGCGCGTCACGGACCGAGAACGTGAGGCGGCCGTCCTCGAGAAGCGCTCCGAGCCCCGCGCGGAGCGCGTTCGCTTCCGCCTTCTTCACGACGATCGAGGAAATGTCCCCCGCGTCGATCCGGACCGGGGCGTGAAGGTTCACTTCGCTCTTCGCGTCCTCCCGGAGTTCGGTCCATAGAGACCGGTCGAAGCCGAGGAGCCGCTCGAACGCGAAGGAACGCGAAAGTCCCGGGGCGATCCCGCAGGCGATGGAGGCGGCCTCGATCGCGATGGTGCCCGACCCGCAGAAGGGGTCGATCAGGGGTTTCGAGGCGTCCCAGCCTGACAGCATGAGCAGGCCGGAGGCGAGGTTCTCCTTCAGCGGCGCCTCGCCCTTCTCTGTTCTCCAGCCGCGCTTGAAGAGGGCTTCCCCCGCGAGGTCGATGTAAAGCGTGCAGTACTTCTGGTCGAGAAACGCGGCGACCTGCACGTTGGAAGTCCCGCGCCCGACATCCGGGCGGCTCCCTGAAACATCCCGGAACCGGTCGCAGATCCCGTCCTTGATGCGGAGTGTCGTGAACTCGAGCGACTTCAGCGGGGCGCGCTTCGCGGAAATGGAAACCCGGAACGTCTGGTCAAGCCCGAAGTACTCCTCCCACGGGGTCGAGCGGGCGAGCGCGTAGATGTCCCGGCTGTCGTAGTAGTCATGGAACGCCGCTTCGAGAAGCACGCGCGAGGCGACCCTCGAGCGCAGGCACGCGAGGTACCCCGCCTCCATCGTCCCCTCGAAGAGGACGCCGGAAGGCGTGGGGCGCATGCGCTTCGCGCCGCACCCGGCGAGTTCCGCTTCGAGCAGCTTCTCCAAGCCCCAGGGGCAGGTCGCGTAAAACCGATGATTCCTGTTCTCAGCCATGATCTTCCAGTGATGAAGCCTTATCCCGCTTCCCTTCCCCGAGGAGGGAAAGGACCGCTTTGTTCCTACTTCCTGCCTTCGCCGTGACCGATCACGACGAACTTCTGGCTCGTGAGTCCCTCGAGCCCGACAGGTCCCCGGGCGTGGAGCTTGTCGGTGGAGATGCCGATCTCGGCCCCGAGCCCGTATTCGAACCCGTCCGCGAACCGGGTGGAGGCGTTCACCATGACGGAGGCGGAGTCCACTTCTCGAAGGAACCTCTCGGCGCGCGACACGCTGTCCGTGATGATCGCGTCGGTGTGGTGCGAGCCGTGGCGGTTGATGAAATCTATCGCCTCGGTGAGCCCCGATACCACCTTGATCGAGATGATCGGCGCGTTGTATTCGGTGTCCCAGTCCTCTGGCGTCGCCTCGATCGCTGAGAAGCCCGTGTTCTGGATGATGCTGAGGCTCGCGTCGTCGCAGCGCATCTCGACCTCCTTGTCGTGGAAGATCCGGGCGATGCGGGGCAGAAACTCCGAGGCCGCCCGCTCGTGCACGAGGAGCGTTTCCGTCGCGTTGCAGGGCGAGTAGCGCTGCGTCTTCGCGTTGTCGGTGACGGAAACCGCCATGCCGATGTCCGCGTAGCTGTCGACGTAGGTGTGGCAGATTCCGTTGAGATGCTTGATCATCGGGATGCGGGACTTCTCCATCAGGCGGGAGACAAGGCCCTTTCCGCCCCGGGGAATGATGATGTCGACCCATTCGGGGTGGGTGACAAGCTCGTCCACCATCGCGCGGTCAGAAGTGCCGACGATCTGCACCGCGTCCTCGGGGAGTCCCGCCGCGAGAAGCGCTTCGGAAACGAGCGCGGCAAGGACCTTGTTCGTGCGAAGCGCCTCGCTTCCTCCCCTGAGGATCGCGGCGTTCCCGCTCTTAAGGGCGAGCGCCGCAGCGTCGATCGTGACGTTAGGGCGGCTTTCGTAGATGATTCCGATCACGCCGAGCGGAACGCGCATGCGGCCGACGAGGATCCCGGATGGGCGCGGCATGAGGCCTTCGATCCCTCCGATCGGGTCAGGAAGGGACGCCACCTGCTCGCACCCTTCGGCCATCCGGCGGATGACTTCCGGCGTTGTCGTGAGCCGGTCGATGAAGGGCTCGGGGTAGGCCTCGCGGCGGGCGAGGTCGATGTCCTCCGAGTTCGCCTCGCGGATTTCTTCCTCGCGGCTCCGGATGAGGGCGGCGAGCCGCGTGAGCGCGTCGTTCTTCGCTCCGGTCGCGGCCGCCGCCATGCGGGCCGACGCGGCCCGCGCCCGGGTGCCGAGCTCCCTCATGTATTCGGACGCAGCTCCTGCTTCGAGTGAAGTGTCGCCGAGAGTCATTACGAACTCCTTATTCAGAATGAGTTTGCCGGACCATCCCCTCCCGCCCGGGGAGGGACGCCGGCGCGCCTAGCGCGAGATGAAGGCGGTGACCGATTTCAGTTCCGTCCACGGATCCGAGTCCCGCCCATCAACGCTGATGCCCTTGTAGATCCTATCAATATCCGCGCAGACCGAGAGGGCGTTCCGGAGCTTCCTCACGGAAAGGCGCGAGGCGCCGGAGGCGACCGCGGCGGCCTTTTCCCTCGGATAGATGCGAAGCTCGCGCACGGCGGCCCCGGGCGGAATGCCCCGCTCATCGGAAAGCGTCCGCACTTCCGTCATTCGCCGGATCGCGTCCGAGAGGGAAAACATGAGGAGCGGCATGATCTGGCTCGTGTCGTACTCGGCGCGCAGCCCCTCGATCGCGCGGCACGCCCGCTCGGCTTCGCCTCGCATCGCGGAGAAGACGACGTCCGAGATCTCGAACCGCGAGTTGTCGAGGACGGAGGATTCGATTTCGGATGCGGTGACTGGACCCGTGCCCTCGTGCAGGAGCGCGAGCTTCCTCACTTCCTGCGCGGCGGCAAGGAGGTTCCCTTCGGTCTGGTCGGCGAGCAGTTCGAGCGCGTCAGGCTCGATTCCGAGTCCTTCCGCCTTCAGCCGGCCGCCGAGCCACGCGGGAAGGCGCCCACGCGGGACGGGGTCGCAGGTGACGACCGTCGCGTGCGCGGCGAGGTCCCGGAACCACTTCGACTTCTGCACCCGCCAGTCGGCCTGGGGGATCGAGACGATCACGCAGACCCCATCGAGCGGCTCGGCTCCGAGGGAGGAAAGCGCCGCGGCGCCCTTCAGGCCAGGCGAAGGGGACGTGAGCCTCACCTCGACGATTTTCTTCTCCGAGAAGAGCGAAAGGCCCTGGACCGTGGCGGCGATCCGTGACCAGTCGCCGTTCGCGGCAAGGGTAAGGACCTCGCGCTCGGTGAAGCCCAGGCGCCTCGCGCAGGCGCGGATCGCGTCCGCGGCTTCAAGCGCGAGGAGCGGCTCCGAGTCCGCGATGACCCAGAGCGGGTCAAGGCTCCCCGACTTTTCCGACGCCCTTAGCTTCGCGGAAAGTCCGGAACTAGGGAGGGTGGCCATCTCAGACTAGCCTTCCTTCCCGGAAACCGCCGAGGCCTTGGACTTCCGGATCGGATTCGTGTTCTGGCGGGCAGACTCGATCCGCCGCATCAGCTGTACCGCAATGTCCTCTTCCATTCCGCGGTAGAGGGTCGCTTCCTCGGTTTCGCGCGAGAGGTAGTTGCGGATCGTGTAGGGAATGTCGCGCCGCACCGAGATGTAGGAGGGCGGGAGATATTCGAACCCGTCAGGCGACACGACCCGGAAGCTGATGTCCCAGCCGAGGCGGTACTCGCGCGCGTCGCCCGCGTCGTTGTAGGTGTGGACCACACGGGAGCGGGAACTTGAGACGATGGAGAGGATCGCGTCCGCGTCCTTCGCCTCCTTCACGACCCGGGCGCTCGTTTCTGCTTCGAGGTGCCGGCGGATCACGTACGTGAGGGAAGCCTGCTCGTCCATCTGCAGGAAGACCGTTTCGAACGGCAGGGAGAACTGCCTGCGCAGCCTGAAGCCGCATCCTGAAAGCAGGGCGGCGGCGGCCGCCGCGGCGAAAAGCGTGCGGCGCGAGATACGGGTGCAGGGCATGGGCGGTTCTTCCTTTCGATCCAGTGTCTTTCCTACGGAGACCGCTACATTATACGGGCCGGGGAGAGCCCGGCCCTAGGATGGGCGGAACGGGCGGAAGCCTGCCGGCGGTGCAGAAAAAAGCCTCCCCGGAATTCCGGGGAGGCTTCGGGCCATCGGTCACGGCGGGCGGGGCTTCGGGAGTCCTGCTCTGCCGTTCCTGCTAAGCCTTCGGCGCCGGAGCGACGATGTTCACGAGCCGCTTCGGGACGATCACCACCTTGCGGACCGGATTGTTCCCGACAAAGCGCTTCACGTCGGGATTCCCGAGCGCGGCGCTTTCGATCGTGGCGCGGTCGGCGTCCGGGGCAACCATGATCTTCGCGCGGAGCTTCCCGTTCACCTGGACCACGAGCTGGATCTCGTCCGCGGCGAGCGCGGCCTCGTCGACCTTCGGCCACGGGGAGTCGATGATCTCGCCGAGTTCCTTCACGTACCCCATCTCGTCCCAGAGGGCGGTCGTGATGTGCGGCGCGAGCGGGTAGAGCACGCGGAGCAGGAGCGAGAGTCCTTCGCGAAGGCACGCAGCGGAGTTTTCGCTCCCGTCGTCCTTGAACGCGTCGAGCTCGTTCATCATCTTCATCGCGGCGGAGACGACCGTGTTGTACTGCATGCGGTCGAGGTCGGCGGTCGCCTGGGCGACATTGAGGAAGAGCGCGCGGCGGAGAGCCTTTTCGCCTGCGGTCGCCTTCCCGGCGTCGAACGCGCCGGCCGTCGAGATCCTCTCGCGCCTCGCGTACACCCAGCTCCAGAGCCGCTTCAGGAACCGGAAGGTGCCTTCGGCGCCCGCGTTGCTCCAGGCGGCGGACTGGTCCGGGGGTCCCGCGAACATCACGAACGTGCGGGCGGTGTCCGCGCCGTACTTCTTGATGATCGCACGCGGCTCAACCACGTTGCACTTCGACTTCGACATCTTCTGGATGCCGGCGGACTTCACGGGGAGTCCGTCCTCCTTCGCGATCGCGCCTGCGGGCCGTCCTTTCTCGTCGAACTTCTGCTCGATCTCGTCCGGGTAGTACCAGCGGATGTGGCCGTCGGGAAGCTCGCGGTAGAACGCCTCGGCGCAGAGCATGCCCTGGGTGAAGAGCCGCTTGAAGGGCTCGTCGAACTTCACGAGCCCGAGGTCGCGCATCACCTTCGTCCAGAAGCGGGCGTAGAGGAGGTGCAGCACGGCGTGCTCGATGCCGCCGATGTACTGGTCCATCGGGTTCCAGTAGTCGTTCCGGCTGTCCACCATCGCGGTGTCGCAGTCCGGCGAGCAGTACCGCATGAAGTACCAGGAGGAATCGACGAACGTGTCCATCGTGTCGGTCTCGCGCTGCGCGGGGCCGCCGCACTTCGGGCAGGTCACGTTGAGGAAGCGCGGGTCCTTGGCGAGCGGGTTCCCGGTTCCGTCCGGGATCTCGTCCTCGGGGAGCACGACTGGAAGGTCCTTTTCGGGAACCGGCACGGCGCCGCACTTCGGGCAGTTGATCATCGGGATCGGGGTGCCCCAGTAGCGCTGGCGGGAAATCGACCAGTCGCGAAGCCGGAACTGCACCTTCTTTTCCCCAAGCCCCTTCGCCTCGAGGTCGGCGGCGACCGCGTCGATCGCCTCGTGGATGTGGAGCCCGTCGTACTTTCCGGAATTCACGCAGTAGGGGTTGAGGGTCTTGTCGCCGTACCACTCCTGCCAGTGGTCGGTCGTGTAGGCGGGGACGCCGTCCACGTTCACCACCTGGCGGATCTCGATCCCGTAGCGCTTCGCGAAGGCGAAGTCGCGCTCGTCGTGCGCCGGGACGCCCATCACGGCGCCTTCGCCGTAGGTCATGAGCACGTAGTTGCCGACCCAGACCGGAACCTCGGCCCCGGTGATCGGATGCCGCACGGTGAGCGAGGTCCTGATGCCCTTCTTCTCCTTCGTCGCCATGTCGGCTTCGGAGACGCTGCCCTTCGCGCACTCGGCGATGAAGGCCGCGACCGCGGGATCGTCCTTCGCGGCGCGCTTCGCGAGCGGATGCTCCGCCGCGACCGCGACGAAGGTAACGCCCATCAGGGTGTCGGCGCGGGTCGTGTAGACGCGAAGCTTCCCTTCCTTCCCGTCGATCGTGTAGGGGAACGAGAGGTCGACGCCCTCGCTCCTGCCGATCCAGTGGCGCTGCATCGCGCGCACCTGGTCAGGCCAGCCCTCGAGCTTGTCGATGTCGTCGAGGAGCTCCTGCGCGTACTGGGTGATGCCGAGGTAGTAGCCCGGGATCTCCTTCCTCTCGACGACCGCTCCGGAACGCCAGCCGCGGCCATCGATCACCTGCTCGTTCGCGAGGACGGTCTTGTCGACCGGGTCCCAGTTCACGACCTGGGTCTTGCGGTAGGCGATCCCGCGCTCAAGCATCTTGAGGAAGATCCACTGGTTCCAGCGGTAGTACTCGGGCTTGCAGGTCGTCACCTCGCGCGACCAGTCGAAGGCGAGGCCGAGCGGGGCCATCTGCGACTTCATGTCGGCGATGTTCGAGTAGGTCCACTTCGCGGGCGGAACCTTCTTCGAGAGCGCGGCGTTCTCGGCCGGCAGGCCGAAGGAGTCCCAGCCCATCGGCGTCATCACGTTGTAGCCGCTCATCCTGCGGTAGCGGTAGAGGACGTCGTTCAGGGTGTAGTTGCGGACGTGCCCCATGTGGAGCTTCCCGGAGGGGTAGGGAAGCATGGAGCAAACATAGAACTTCGGCTTTTCTTTCCCGTCAGGGCCGAGCGCGTGTTCCACGGCGCGGTAGACATCCTGTGCCTTCCACTTCGCCTGAACCTCGGCTTCCACGAGTTCCGGAGAGTAAGTCTCACGCATTGGAGAAATCCCAAGACCATTAAGAAACAAAGAATAGCCAGTTAGTATATCCCTCCCGAATCCGGTGTATTTCCTGCTTGAGGGGGGGGGCGGACAGGTCCCGCGTTAGAATCCTTGTCCCCCGATGCGGCCCCAGTCCTTGGGAGCCGGATCCCCTTATGGAAAACAGACGGACGATCGAAAAATGACGGATCCCTTGCTTGACGGACTCAACCCCCAGCAGCGCGAGGCGGTGACGCTTCCCGACCAGAATGCCCTCGTGCTCGCGGGCGCGGGCTCCGGCAAGACCCGGGTGCTCACCTCCCGCATCGCGTGGCTCATCCGCGAAGGGCGCGCCCGGCCCTCCGGGATCCTCGCCGTCACCTTCACGAACAAGGCGTCCCGCGAGATGCTTTCCCGGATCGAGTCGCAGATGAAGGTGGAGACCCGCGGCATGTGGGTCGGCACCTTCCACGGGCTCTGCAACCGGATGCTCCGCGTGCATTACTCGGAAGCGGGCCTCCCGCAGGGCTTCCAGATCGTCGACCAGGCGGACCAGCTCTCCCTCGTGAAGCGCGTGATGAAGGGGGCCGGGATCGACAAGGAAACCGTGGAGCCGAAGGCGGTCCAGGCCTTCATCAACGGCTGCAAGGAGGAGGGGCGCCGGTCTGCTGACGTCCGGAGCACGGACGTCCATGCGCCGAACGCTGCGGTTTCCCTCCAGCTCTACCGCCTCTACGAGCGGCTCTGCGCGGACGAGGGCGTGGTCGACTTCGCGGAGCTTCTGCTCCGCTGCTACGAGCTCCTCCAGAGGAACGAGCTCATTCGCCGCCACTACGAGCGGAAGTTCTCCCATATCCTCGTCGACGAGTTCCAGGACACGAACGTGCTCCAGTACCGGTGGCTGAAGACGCTCGCCGGGTACGGGCTCGGGAGCGCGCGAGAGCCCGGCGTCACGAACTCGATTTTCGCGGTCGGCGACGACGACCAGTCGATCTATGCCTTCCGCGGCGCAAACGTCGGGAACATGCGCGACTTCGAGCGCGAGCTCGGGGTCGGGCACGTCGTGCGGCTCGAACAGAACTACCGGTCCTCGGGCCATATCCTCGACGCCGCGAACGCCCTCATCAGCAACAACACGGGCAGGCTCGGGAAGAACCTCTGGACCGACGCCGGGGCCGGGGAGCGGCTCCACGTGATGCCGACCGAGTCGGGGGAAGCCGAGGCGCGGTTTGTGGCAGACGAGGTGATGTCGGGGCACATGCGCGGTGCGAAGTATTCGGACTACGCTGTCCTCTACCGCTCGAACGCGCAGAGCCGGGCGCTCGAGTCCGTGATGATGGCGTCCGGCATCCCCTACCGGATCTACGGAGGCCACCGGTTCTTCGAGCGCGCCCACGTGAAGGACGCGCTCGCCTATCTCAGGCTTGTCGAGAACCCGGACGACAACACGGCGTTCCTGCGCGCGGTGAACATGCCGCCCCGCGGCATCGGCGCGAAGACGGTCGAAGCGATCGGCGCGAAGGCGGAGGAAGCGGGAATCTCCTTCATGAAGGCGGCGGCCCTTTCCCCCGCGTCGAAGCCCGGGCAGTTCGCCGAGCTGATCTCGTCGCTCCGCTCGGCCGCCGATGGCCTCGGGCTCGTCGACACGGTGAAGGAGGTCCTCAGGCGCTCCACGCTCCTCGAATACTGCAAGGCGGTTGACAGGAAGGAGCACAGCTCGAAGGCGGAGGACCTCGGGGAAATGGCGAACGCCGCCGCCGCGTTCCTCCAGAACTCCGAGATCGAGCCCCGGAGCCTCGCGCTCGCCCCCGTGTCGGATGACGAACTTTCCCCGCTCGCTTCCTTCCTCGCCCTCGCGACGCTCGAGGCGGGTGACAACCAGGCGGGCGAAGGCGAGGACTCGGTCCAGATGATGACCGTGCACGCCGCGAAGGGGCTCGAGTTCCCGACGGTCTTCATCACGGGCCTCGAGGAGAACCTCTTCCCCCACGCCGGCGCGGTGAATGAAGACGGCGAGAAGGGGCTCGAGGAGGAGCGGCGGCTCATGTACGTCGCGATCACCCGCGCGAAGAGGCGGCTCTTCCTCACGTTCGCCGCCCGGCGCTTCATCAACGGCCAGTTCCAGGACCAGCAGCAGTCCTCCTTCATCGATGAGAT
Organism: uncultured Sutterellaceae bacterium; assembly: GCA_902797695.1. Lineage (GTDB taxonomy): Bacteria > Pseudomonadota > Gammaproteobacteria > Burkholderiales > Burkholderiaceae_F > Mesosutterella. Next base: position 47,993 of record CADBTW010000064.1, on the reverse strand, counting down.
CCCGGGGGAGCACCTCGAGTGGATGCGAAGCCGGGAATCCGTCGAGCGCTCCAGCTGGGATTCGAGCAGCGGGAGCTGGGGCCGGGGCGGCGCACGCGGCCGGGGCTCCGCTTCCTACGGGTCCTACGAAACCTGGGGGCGCCGTCCGAACCGGGACGGCGGGAACGGCGAAAGCGCTTCGGGGGCGGGCGGCTCCTGGAAGCCCCGTTCGAAGGACGAGCCCTACCGCGGCTCGAAGGAAGAGCCGCTTCTCAGGCGCCGCAAGGCGGGTGCGGACGGGTGGCAGGCGGGGCAGCACGTCCGACACCCGAAGTTCGGAAAGGGCGTCGTGGTCTCCGTCATCGGAAGCGGCGAGGAGACGAAGCTCGCGATCGCCTTCGCGGGGCTCGGCGTGAAGCAGCTTCTCGCGAAGATCGCGAAGCTTGAGAAAATCTAGCGGAAGGATTCGGAAGGGGAACCTCGGGGCAACTGTTTATCGGGGTTTCCCTGTATGACGTTTCCTCCGATCCCGGGACGGGACTTTCGGGTTGGGGAAAAAATACCTAAAGAGGTATAGTAGGTATATTTCCTTACTTATCAGGACGCTCCCTCTCCCGGGGCGCTTCCGGCCGATCCGCGGCAGGGGCCCCCTCGACTGCCGGCGGGGTCCCGTCAGCTGATGGTCACTTTCTTCACAGTCATACTCGCCTTCCTCGCGCTCCTTGCCGTGATCGACCTCTTCGTCGGGGTGAGCAACGACGCGAGCAACTTCCTCAACGCCGCGGTCGGATGCCGCATCGCGCCCTTCAAGGTGATCGTGGCGGTGGCCGGCATCGGCATCCTGCTCGGGGCGACCTTCTCCGGCTCCATGATGGACATCGCGAAGAAGGGCGTGTTCAACCCGGGGATGTTCTCCTTCGCGGACGTGATGACGATCTACTTCTCCGTCATGGTGACGGACGTGATCCTCCTCAACGCCTTCAACTCGATGGGGCTTCCGACCTCCACCACGGTGTCGATCGTGTTCGAGCTGCTCGGCGCGGCGACGGGCGTCGCCGCGAACCGGATTCTCTCGTTCGGCGGATCGCTCTCGGAGCTCGGCGCCTACATCAATAACGAGAAGGCGCTCACCATGATCTCCGCGATCCTCGTCTCGGTCGTGGTCGCCTTCGTGACGGGTGTCGTGGTGCAGTACGTGACGCGGCTCATCTTCACGTTCCATTACGAGAGGATCTTCCGAAGGCTCGGGGGGCTCTACGGCGGATTCGCGCTCACGATGATCACGTATTTCCTCGTGATCAAGGGCGCTGCCGGCGCTTCCTTCATGACCCCCGAGCTCCTTCGCGCGATCGAGGAGAACACGGCGCTCATCCTTGGCGCGGTGTTTGTCCTCTCGACCGTGGCCCTCCAGGCCGGCATGATCCTTTTCCGCCTGAATGTCTTCCGGGTGATCATCCTCGCCGGGACCTTCGCGCTCGCCTTCGCGTTCGCAGGGAACGACCTCGTGAACTTCGTCGGCGTTCCGATCGCGGCGCTTGACAGCAGCCGGATCTTCGACGCGTCCGGGGCGACGAATCCCGCGACATTCACGATGGGAGGGCTCGCGGAGCCGATCGCCCCGGCGACGATCCTCCTTCTCCTCTCCGGCATCATCATGGTGCTCACGATCTGCTTCTCGAAGAGCGCGAAGCGCGTGATCGAGACCTCGGTCAACCTCTCCTCGAGCCGCTCGGGGGAGCGCGAGCAGTTCGGGGCGTCGCTCCCCGGGCGGATCATCGTGCGGCTTGCTCTTACCACGGGCTCGATCGTGACGAAGTTCGTTCCCAGCCCCGTCATGCGGGCGATCGACCGCCGGTTCGAACCCGCCATTCCCCCGGTCGGAACCGAGCCGCTGCCCTTCGACTACATCCGCGCGTCGATCAACCTCATCATGACCGCGATCCTCATTTCCTCGGCAACGTCGCTCCAGCTGCCGCTTTCCACCACCTACGTCACCTTCATGGTCGGAATGGGGTCGTCTTTCGCTGACCGAGCCTGGGACCGCGAGACCGCGGTCTACCGGGTGTCCGGCGTGTTCGCTGTCGTCACAGGCTGGTTCATCACGGCCTTCACCGCCTTCCTCGCCGCGTCCCTCGTCGCGACCGTGGTCCTCTGGGGCGGGGCGCCGGCCTACATCATCCTGATGGCGGCGGCCCTCGGGGTCCTAGTGAAGACGAACTTCCTCTCCGGGAAGAAGGAGGAGAAGGCGAAGCTGCGGCTCACCGACACGGACCGCTTCGGCGTGAGGGAGCTACTGAACGACGCCGTGCCGAAGAACTACCGGGCCTCGGCCGAGCTCTTCCAGGGTCTGATCGAGGGCTTCCTCCTTGATGACGACCGCTCCCTGAGGCACACCGTGAACAGCTCGAGCGAACTCTTCGACGAGCTGTCCGAAGGCCGGGCGCTCTACTACCAGATGGGGCTCCAGTCCGCTTCGAGCCACGGCGACAACGACGCGAAGTTCTTCTACTACCGGAGCTTCTCCAACATGCGCGAAGCCTGCCGGACGCTGAAGCGGACCGCGATCCAGACCGAGGAGCACATCGCGAACCGCCACCGGGTCTTCGAGGGCGAGGTGGCGGGGAGCCTGAGGCAGCTCGCCGAGCTCATCGTCAACTTCGGGGACGAAGTGGACCGCTACAGCCGGGGGCTCGGCCAGGTCGCCGAGCTCCGGGACCGCGTCCGCAAGGCGCTCGAGCTCCTCGACTACTATCAGGAGTTCCTGCTTTCCGACATCAGCCGCTATGGGCTCTCGCTTCGCGGCTGCGAACTCTACATGAGCTTCCTGCAGCTCGCGCGCGAGATCCTCACCCGCTACGACATGGTGCTCGTGCTGCAGAAGCACCTGAACGACGCCTGCGAGGCGAAGGAGAAGGCCGCGGCGGCGGCACCTTCCCCGGCCGCTCCGTAGCGCGGCCCAGTCCGCCGGAGGAAAGGCCTCCGGCGGTCAGCTCCCGACGTAGTGGAGGATTCCGGTCACGACGACCGGCACCGTGAAGGAGGAGAGCACCGTCGTGAAGACCATCGCGTTCGCGACCTCGGGCTCGATCACGCGGAACTCCTTCGCCATGAGGTAGACGTTCACACCGCAGGGAAGCGATCCGAGGAAGACGACCGCGGTCGTCTCGATCGGTCCGAGCCCGATCAGCTGCGTGAGGAGGAACACCATGCACGGCTGGACGAGGAGCTTCCCTGCCGTGATGAAGCCGCCGACCCGGATCCCTTTCCCGATCCCGTACTCCGAAAGCCCCATCCCGACCACGACGAGCGCGAGCGGCGTCGCCGAGTTCGCGAGCAGCCGCAACGGCTCGTCGACGATCGGCGGGAGCACGATCCGCGTGAGGTTCCAGAGGGCGCCTGCGAAGATCGAGACGATGAGCGGATTCCTGAAGACGATCTTCAGCGTGTGGACGACGGCTGACATCGTGAGGCCGTTCCCCGAGCGGGCGAACTCGGCCGAGAACGACGCGAGGGTCCAGAGCACCATCGCGTTGATGGAGAGGACGGCCGCGACGGAGGGCACGTACTGGTCGCCGAGCATCACGAGCGCGAGCGGAAGACCGAGGAGGCCGTTGTTCGAGAAGACGCAGGCCGTTCCGAAGACAATCCCGCCGACGGGCTCTGTCCTCAGGATCTTCGAGGCGAAGATCCGCCCGAGGAAGAAGACGATGAAGCACGACCCGAAGAATGCGATGAGAAGCCGCGGGTCCGCCGTGGTGTCGCTCCGGAACATCTGCGAGATGATCCGGAAGAGCATCGCGGGAAGGGCGACATTGAAGGCGAATTTCGACAGCCCGTCCCCTGCCGACTTGGGAAAGTGTCCCCAGCGCGAGAGCGCGAATCCCAGCGCAATGAGGAGGAAGAGCGGGAAGCTCTTCGAAAACTGAAGCCCGAACTGGGAAAGGAACGCGTCCATGTGTCTCCCTGCCTTGATGCGGTTGCAGTAGAAGGCCGCTGTCGCAGGGCGCCGTTCGTCCGGGCAGGGATTTTCTGCTGTTTGTTTTCTTTATGCGTCCGGATCTTATCAAACCGCGTGGCGGTGAAGTCCGGAACGGGCAGGACCTTCGCGGACGGAAAAAGAGCGAGAATGCGCTTTCGGGAGCGTCGGCCGGGAAGGCCCGCTCATTTCTTGCCCTGAACGCAGGGCGTTTTCCAACAGAACCGCAGGAGTGAGGGAAGCGAAATGACAGACCGGCTCTACTACAACGGCAGGGTTTTCACCGGGTGCTCGGACGACGCGGACGCGGACGCGTTCCGGGTTTCCGGGGACGGAACGTTCTCCTGGGCCGGGCATTTCGAAGGCGACCCCCCGGAGGGTTCCGTCGACCTCGGCGGCAGGTTCGTCCTTCCGGGACTGATCGAAGCGCACGAGCACGCGCTGATCGTGGCGGGGATCGCCTCGGCTTCCCCCTGCACGATTCCGGCGGTCCGGAACATAGACGACATGGTGGAGCTCCTGCGGCGGAACCCGAACTTCGGGAAGGGGCCGGACGCCTGGATCACCGGCTGGGGCTACGACGAGACGAAGCTCGCTGAGCGTCGGACGCCGACCCGGCACGACCTCGACCGCGTATCCACCACGCAGCCGGTCTACGTGATCCGCTCAGACTGCCACTCCGGGATCTGCAACACCCGGGCGCTCGAGCTCGCGGGCGTCACCCGCGACACCCCCGACCCGAAGGTCGGCGCCTTCGGCCGCGACCCGGACGGAACTCCGAACGGGGTGCTCTTCGAACTCGAGGCGAACGCGCGCGTCCGGAACCTTGCCGAGAAGCCCGACTTCGAGAGCGTCGTCCGGACGATCGCCGCGTCCGCCCGCCACTTCCACGAGCGGGGCTACGCAGTCACGACCGAGATGATGGCGCGTCTCGCCCCCCTCAACCACCTCAGGGCCTTCCGGGAGGCGGAAAAGCTCGGGTTCGACCTCCAGGCCGCGCTCTACCTCGTCTGGGAAGGGAAGGCGGATCCCTTCGGAATGCGGGACCTGCTCCCGGAGGAGAAAACCGGGCGTGTCCGCTTCGCGGGACTCAAGCTCTTCGCGGACGGCTCGGTTTCCGGGCGCACCGCCTGGGTGAACCGGCCGTATTCGGACGGGACGACCGGCCTCTCGACGCTCGACCTCCCGACGCTTGCCGCAGCGTACGAATACGCGCGGAGGAACGCGCTGCAGCTCTCGATCCACGTGATGGGGGACCGGTCGCTTGACCGGATCATCGACTTCTTCGCGGACAAGGACCCGTGGCTCGACGGGATCCCGAGCGTGCGGCTCGAGCACGTGACGCTGATCAGCCGCGCGCAGCTCGCCCGCATGAGGCGCGGCCGCATGAGCTGGGGGGCGACTACCCAGGTGATCTTCGCCTTCGCGGAAATCGAGAGCTATCGCGAGGCGCTCGTCCCGGAAGTGTTCAAGGAAATCTACCCTGTGCGGATGCTCGAGTCAGAGCTCGGGCCGCTCGCGCTCTCCTCCGACAGCCCCGCGACCACCTGGATGGACCCGGACGACATGGCGGTGTCGCTCGAGGCGGCGGTCACCCGCAGGGCCTACGAGGGGAGCTCGATCAATGCCGCTCAGTCGATCCCGGTCGGGAAGGCGCTTCGCCTCTACACGGGACGCGCCTCGGGAATCTTCCGGACGGAAGTGCCGGCAGGAAGGATCGCGGCCGGGTGCGAGGCGGACTTCAACGTGATGAGCGCGGATCCCTTCGGGATGGAGCCTGAGGATCTCCGGAACCTTCGCGTGGACGAGGCGTACATGCGGGGGGAGAAGGTCTTCGCCCGCCGCTAGGCTGGGAGTCACTCGGGCGCGAGAACAGCAGCCGGCAGGACGACAGGCTTCTCCATCCGTCGGGCGGAAGGGAAGGGGACTGCCGCCTTTCCCTTCTCGCCTGCTGATTTTTGCTTTACGCATAAAAAAACGGCGCAGCTTCAAACGATTGAGCGCGCCGTCAATGAGCCTTCCAAGATCGGAAAGGCTGCCCCCGGGGTCTCTCGAGAACGAACAGGAAGGAATGCGGAAAAAACCTTCCGTCGGAAATCAGAAACGCCCTGGTACAGGAAGAAATATACGGGCATTAATATAATGAATGTGGAAATTTTATTTGCCTTTTTTGCAAGCAAATGAACAAAGCGCCCAGCCTCCGGGCATGGAGGATATTTTGTGCGGTCGCCCGCTCGGGGAACATCTCGGACGCAGCAGCGGCCGAGGGGATTCCTGTTTCAGCCGCCTCGAGGGCGATTTCAGAGCTTGAGCGTGACCTCGGCTTCGCGCTCCTCGACCGGAGGACGCGGCCGGCAGGGCTCACGAAGGATTTCGAGAAGCTCCTTCCGCTCGCGAAGCGCCTCCTCAGGGCCGAGTCTGCGCTTCTCCAGACAGCGGCCTCGATCCGGGAGGAAGCGAAGGGCGAGGCGGGAACCCGCGTGGTCCGGGTTTCGATCCCGGTCGACGCGAACCGCACCCGGGTCCTCGTGGACCTTCTTCGCTACGCGCGCCACCATCCGAAGCTGAAGTTCGAATTCACTTCGGAGCTCATCGGGACGCATGAGGTGGAGCAGGGCGGGATCGACATCGCGCTCTTCGGGTTCAGGCCGGATTCGCCGAGGATCTTCTCGCTTCCGAGCTTCGAAGCGCCCGCCTGCCTCTTCGCATCACGCGCCTACGCGAAGCAGCATCCGCTTCCGAAGAAAATCGGCGACCTGCAGAAGTGCCGCCTCATCATGGGGAACCCGGAGCGCCCGTCCTTCTCCCGGAAGCTCTCTCGGGGGGACGACACCTGGTACATCCCGCGGGGACAGGACGCGTTCCACGGCGACTGGGAAGCCTGCAGGCTGATGCTGCTCGCGGGAGAGGGAATCGCCGTTGACCTGAACCCGGCGTACATGCAGCCTGAAATCAGATCGGGGGAGGTTTTCCAGGTTCTTCCCGGCTGGCACCGGGCGCCCTGGCAGATGACGGTTTCCTGCAGGAAGGGGCTTGAGACAGACCCGGTGATCCGGGCCGTGATGGAAGTGGTCCGCGAGAGCGCGTCCCGAGGCATCGGGAAGGGATAAGCAGCGCGGACAAGGAAACGCCCCGAGGCCGTCAAGGGCGTCGGGGCGTTCCAATCCGTGCTTAGGCTCGGTACAGATTACTTCGCGGCAGCAGAGCCGGAAGCAGCCGGGGCGGACGCAGCAGCGGAAGCGGCCGGGGCGGAGGCAGCCATCGAAGCAGCGGCAGAAGAAGCCGGGGCGGAGGCAGCCATCGAAGCGGCGGCGGAAGAAGCAGCGGCGGAAGCGGCGGCGGAAGCCGGAGCGGAAGCAGCGGCGGAAGAAGCAGCAGCGGAAGCCGGAGCGGAGGCCGGAGCGGACGCCTGCTTGGAGCAAGCAACAGCCAGCATGGCGACGGCGGCGGCGGCAACGATCTTCAGAGCGGTATTCATGATTTAAGGAAATCCTCAAAAAACGCCTTCCATCTTATTAATGGATAGGCAGATATGAACTTGTTCTCGTCGGAATGCCGGAGCACTGTGTCTGCTCTCGGTTGTTCCTTTTGAACAGTGACATTTTAGGGTAAGCCGATCGAATAATTCCAACCGACTGCGGGTTGTATCTGATAGGGTATTTCCTAGTTAGCCGACATTGGAGAAATATGCCGTTCCTGCTGATTTTGTGCTTTTTCCTCCGCCTTCTCGCCACAGATGCCGGATAAACGCTATGCTCCTCGGGCCGCCTCCCGGATATGGGAGCCTGGCCCGGGCCGGGGGAAAACCCCTTCCGCCCACACCAAGAGAAAAGCATTCGGAGAAACAGAAATGCAGGAACTGTCTCAGGAAGCGCGCGGGCCGCTGGAGCGGCTTCGGACGGCGCTTCAGGCCGACGCCCCGGGCGGAACGCTCGCGATCGCCTACTCGGGAGGGCTCGACAGCCGCTTCCTCTCGCACGCGTCCCGTCTTCTCGGCTTCAGCCCCGTTCTTTTCCATGTGACGGGTCCCCATATCGGAGGGGACGAGGGAGAGGGGCTCGAATGGGCCCGCGAAGAAGGGTTCGAGGTGAGGGTGATCCGGCTCGACCCGCTCTCCGTGCCTGAAGTCCGCGCGGGGTCCCGGTTCCGCTGCTACGGTTGCAAGAAGGCCGTGTTCACGGCGCTGCTGAAGGCGTCGGCGGGGCTACCGCTCTGCGACGGCACGAACCACACGGACCAGCTTCCCGGCGTATGGCGCCCGGGGGAAAGGGCGCTTAAGGAGCTAGGGATCCGGTCGCCGCTTGCCGAGGCGCGTTTCGGGAAGCCCGAGATCCGGCTCGTCGCCCGCGCGACCGGGATGGCGCGGCCGGACCAGCTTCCGGAGCCCTGCCTTCTCACGCGGCTTCCCTACGGGATGACGCCGACAGCAGATGTCCTCGGGAAACTTCGGCTCGCTGAGACCGCCGTGAGGCGGACGCTCGCCCGTTCCGGGATGGACGCCATGGTCTACCGGATCCGCCTTGTCGCCCCCGGGAAGCCCGAAATCCATTTCGCGCTTTCCGCCTGGGCGAAGCTTTCGCCCGCAGTCCGCGCCGAAGTGAGGGACGCCGTGCTAGCGACCGACCCGGCGTTCTTCCGCGGGCTGGAGCTCCGGGGCCTTGAGCAGCTCTCCGGGTACTTTGACCGGGTTTCCGGGACAGCTTCTGGCCGCGCAAAGTAAAAAATAACCCCGGCCGGACAAGTCCTGCAGAATGAGTGCAGCCGGGCGGGGTACGGGCGGAAGGCCCGCGAAAAGCGTCTGTCGGACTTTCCGCGGGAATATGTCAAGAGTGCTCGCAAGTGATAATTATAATCATTTTAAGCACCCATCCCTTCCTTTCTTCTAACCCCAGACTTCGTCCGCCACGCGGCGGATGAGGGCGAGCTTCCTGAACTGGTCTTCCTCGGTGAGGATGTTTCCTTCCTCGGTCGAGGAGAACCCGCACTGGGGCGAGACGCACAGGCGGTCGAGCGGAACGTACTTCGACGCTTCGCGAATCCTCGCCTTGATCACGTCCGGATCCTCGAGCTTGCCGGACTTCGAGGAGAAGAGCCCGAGGACGACGATCTGGTCCCTGATGTGGGCGAGCGGCTCAAACCCGCCGGCGCGCTCCGTGTCGTACTCGAGGAAGAAGCCGTCGACCCGGGCGTTCTCGAAGAGGATCGGGGCGACCGGGTCGTAGCCGCCGGTCGAGAACCAGGTGGAGCGGAAGTTCCCGCGGCAGACGTGCATCGTGATCGCCATGTCGTCAGGCTTCGCTTCGAGCACCCGGTTGATCGTCTCGACATACTTCCGCTCAACTCGCTCGAGGTCGATCCCGCGCGCTTCGTACGCCTTCCGCTTCTCTAGGTCGCAGAACTCGCCCCAGGACGTGTCGTCAAGCTGTAGGTAGCGGCACCCCTCGCGGTAGAAGGCCCGGACCGCGTCCTGATAGGCTGATGCGATGTCGTCGAACAGCCGGTCCTCGTCCTCGTAGCGTTCGATCGGTCTGTAGGTCTCGGAACCGCGGACGCAGGGGATCAGGTGGAGCATCGAGGGGGACGGGATCGTGAACTTCACGAGCGATCCCCCCGCGAGCTCCTTCACCGTGCGGAACTGGCTGAGGAAGGGGTGGTCTTCGCCAAAGCCGATTTTCCCCGTGAATTCGAGCTGGGCGCCCTTCGGCTTCGCGCCCTTGAACTTGACGGACCATTCCGCGGCGGGCACCTTTCGGACTCCTTCGAGGCTTTCGAGGAAGTCGAGGTGCCAGAAGGCGCGCGGGAACTCGCCGTCCGTCACGGCCTGGAGTCCGGCCGCCTTTTCCTTCACGATCAGCTCGGCGATCGCGTCGCGGGTCACGCGGTCAAGCTCCGCCTTCGTGATCGCCCCGGACGCGAAGTCCGCCCTCGCTTTCTTCACCGATGCCGGACGGAGGAAGGATCCGACGATGTCTGCCCGGAATGGCGGGCGGGTGCGCTGTGCCATGGTTTGGTCCTCATTCTGGAAAATTGCCTAATGGGAAAATCCTAGCGGGAGTCCGGAGGAAAGGCGAGCTTTCCGGCGGGAAAACCTGAAGTATTACCGGAGAACGGCAGGTCGGGAGGGAGGACACAAAAAAACCGGCCAGTTCAATCAGTGGCCGGGGCTGAGGTGTTTTTTGCTGGCGCCTGAAAATTCAAAAAAACAGCTCCCGGGCCCCGGATTCCGGAGACCGGAACGGGCTGGAAGCGGCGGACGCCTCGCTAGCAGCGGCGAACAAGCGCGATCAGCTTCCCGAGCGGGAGGTCCTCACGGGTGGGTTCCCTGCCTGCCGCGAAGTAGACGGAGCAGTCCGGACGGATGTAGGCGAAGATCGTGCTCGAGCCCTGGCGGGGATTGCGGATCGCCGTGTTGATCACCGTGATGTCGCCCTTGCAGATGGAAATCGAGGGAATCGCTTCCGGGGCGATCAGGCCGCGGAGGTCTTTCAGCTGGTAGCCGTTTTCCTCAAGGAATCTCTTCGAGAGCACGGCTGTCGGGCAGCGGACCTCGTCCTTCTTCTCGTAGGCGGGAACCCCCGCCTCGAGCTTCACGGTGCTCGGGATGATGCGAACGAAGGTCCTCGGTTTCGTGTTCGCCTTCGGTAGCTTGAACTCCTCAAGCTCCTCCTCCTTCGCATTGCTGAACCGGTGGTCCTGGTCCATCCAGCCGGATGGCAGGGCGAGCTTCTCCTCGATGAGCCGCGCGAGGTAGTGCCCCATGTTCCTCGCCGTGCCTTTCGGGGAGATCGCCCGGATCTTGATCTGGCGAAGGGTCGGGTCAGTTCTTTTCTTCCCGATCGCTTCCGATATGGCAGCGAGGCTCCCGTATTTTTCCGCCAGAAGAAGCAGGTTTTCCCTGCGAATTTCTGTAATTGTTTTCATATTTCCCAAGAAGCAACGCTAAACAGGTGTTTACGAGCGGTGCGGTCTTTTCTTTTTGCTCTTCTATGTCTCTCAGTATATTAGATTTCTGCCGAAATGCCGCAAAAATGGTATACAGGATAAGATTAATAATAAATCGATTATGCGAGAGTTTTCAATTTGTTGTGAATGGTTTTCATCTATTTCATGAAACAAAAAACACAGTCTGCAATTGCCGCGGCACGGGTTTCGTGCAAAGTTCGGCTCAAAAACCCCGGGCTGGCGGCGGGCGACAGGCAGGTCGGATCCCCGGGCGGCACTTTCCCGGGGACCGTTGCGGTATTACGTACCGGATCGGGGAACCTTCCGGGCCGCAGGGTTGATAATTAGATGAGAATATCTAGGCCCCGCGTCTAAGCTTCGGAATCGGAAACCCGGTGCCGGAACACCACGCCAGCAACTTAAGGAAACACAGCCCGTAATCCGGGCCAAAGCCATGAAGAAAAGAACCTTCCTCTCAGGCTGCGCCGCCGCAGCCGTGCTTTCCGCCATTTCCGCTCCGTCCCTCGCCGCGTCCCAGAAAACCCTGCTCGTCGCGATGGACGCGGCGTATCCTCCCTTCGGTTCCCAGGACCTGAAGACGAAGGAGTATGTCGGCTACGACTGCGACATCATCCGGGCGATCGCTGCGGAGGAAGGATTCGCGGTGAAGATCAAGAACCTGCAGTTCGACGGTCTGATTCCGGCGCTTCGCGCGGGGAACATCGACATCGCGATCAACGACATCACGATCACGAAGGAACGCGCACGCTCGGTCGACTTTTCCCGCCGCTACTACATCGCGGGACTCGGGGTCGTGGTGAGGAAGGGGAACACTTCGATCCGCACTGCGAAGGACCTTGAGGGGAAGAGGCTCGGCGTATCGATCGGATCGACGGGCGAGGAGGCCGCCCGGAAGATCCTGAGGGCGAAGGTCCGGGTCTTCAACCAGCTGAACGAGGCCTACCTTGAGCTGCGGAACGGCGGGGTCGACGCCGTCGTGAACGACATTCCGACGAACGACTACTACGTCGCGACCGCTGGCCGGGGAGCCGTGAAGGCACTCCCCGTCGCGCTCACCGAGGAAGACCTCGGGATCGCGGTGAAGAAGGGGAACCGGACACTTCTCGCACGGATCAACGACGGGCTCGAGAAGATCAAGAAGAACGGGGAATTCTCGAGGATCTACCGCAAGTGGTTCGGGAAGGAACCACCGAAGAAGCTCCTTGCTGACTAGGGGAGGAGCTCCTGATGAACCCTGTCGAAGGAATCCTCGGCCGCCGCTCCTTCATGGTGCTTGACGGAGCCCTCGGCACCGAAGTGAGCCGGCGCGGCTTTGATACGAACGACTCGCTCTGGAGCGCGAAGGCGCTTTACGAGAACCCGGACCTCATTCGGGCGGTGCACCGCGACTACTACGACGCGGGCGCGGACGTTTGCACTTCGGCAAGCTACCAGGCATCTGTTCCCGCTTTCCTCGCGAAGGGATTTTCCCGCGGGGAGGCCGAGGACCTCATCCGGCTTTCGGTGAGGCTCGCGCGCGAAGCGCGGGACGGGTCCTGGGAAGCCCGGGGCGGGGAAAAGGGGGATAAGCCTCTCGTCGCCGCGTCAGTCGGCCCCTACGGGGCATACCTCGCGGACGGGAGCGAGTACACGGGCGCGTACGCCCTTTCTCGCTCCGAGCTCCAGCGCTTCCACTCGGAGCGGATCGGGCTTCTCGCTGAGGAGCATCCCGACCTCTTCGCGGTCGAGACGCTTCCGCTCCTTCGGGAAGCGGAAGCGGTGCTGGACGAGCTTCGGAATTATCCGGACGTCTCCTGCTGGGTGTCATTCTCCTGCCGCGACGCCGGACGGACCTGCGGCGGGGATCCTGTCCGGGAGTGCGCGGCGGCGCTTGACTCGAACCCCCAGGTCGCGGCGATTGGGGTCAACTGCACAGCTCCCCAGTTCGTCTCTTCCCTTATCCGGGAAGTCCGGAAGGGAACCGGGAAACCCGTCCTCTGCTACCCGAACACCGGGGAATCCTATAACCCGGCGACGAAGACATGGTTTGGTTCCCCGATTCCCTACAGGGCCTACGTGCGGCTTTGGTATGAGGCGGGCGCGCGCCTCATCGGCGGCTGCTGCAGGACGACTCCCGAGGACATCCGGGAAATCGCGACGTTCCGGGCATCGCTCGAAGCCTGATCCCATTTCTTTACCCTCGCCCCGTTCCGGAATCCGTTCCCAGGCGAGGTACTCCTTTGGAAGGCGGTTCCTTCCTCCGGGCGGGGATTGCGGAATTTCAGTCCGAGACTAAGATGTATTCAAAATACATCTTTTAAAGAACCCCGACCCAATTAGGAGATACCTGGACCATGTTTTGCAATCAGTGCGAACAGACCATGAACGGAACCGGCTGCACCTTCGGCGGCATCTGCGGGAAGACCGAGGCGGTCGCCCACATGCAGGACGTGCTTGTCGCGGCTGTCCGGAAGCTCGCCGCCGCGATCGTCGCGGCGGACGCGAAGGGGGTGTCGGACGAAGCTGCCGACGACCTCGTCTGGTCCGCGCTCTTCTCCACGCTCACGAACGTCGACTTCGACTCCGAGCGGCTGAAGGAAATGATCGTCAGGGTCTTCGAAAAGGCGGAGGACCTGAACACCCGGGCGGGCCTTCCCGCGTCCGGCCGCACCGCAGCGTCGCTCGCGAACGAAACCCTCCTCACTGCGCCCTCTCCCGACAAGTTCGCGGAGAACGAGGACGTGCGCTCCGCGCTCCAGATCATCCTCTTCGGCCTGAAGGGGGTCGCAGCCTACGCCTACCACGCGGCCGAGCTCGGCTGCCGCGACCACTCGATCGCGGTGCGGGCGTCGAAGCTCCTCTGCGCGTCCGAGACTGACGGCGTCACGAGGTCCCTTGAGGACTGGCTCGCCCTCGCGCTTGAGTGCGGGAACATCAACGTCCGGGCGATGCAGCTCCTCGACGAGGGGAACACGAAGACCTACGGCGACCCGGTCCCGACCCAGGTCTCGCTCGGCCACAGGAAGGGCCACGCGATCCTCGTTTCCGGCCACGACCTGAAGGACCTCTACGAGATTCTCGAGGCGGTCGAGGGAACCGATATCTTCGTCTACACCCACGGCGAGATGATCCCGACCCACGCCTATCCGAAGCTGAAGGCCTTCAGGAACTTCGCCGGCCACTTCGGCACCGCCTGGCAGAACCAGATCATGGAGCTCCCGGCCTTCCCCGGGCCGGTCGTCTTCACGACGAACTGCATCCAGAACCCGATGATGTACCAGGACAAGGTCTTCACGAGCGGCGTCGTCCAGTGGCCGGGCTGCGTCCACATCTCGAACGGCGACTGGTCTCCCGTCGTTAAGAAGGCGCTCGAGATGCCGGGCTACGCCGAGGATTCCGAAGGCAGGACCGTGACGGTCGGCTTCGGCCGCAAGACCCTTCTTGACGCCGTGCCCGCGATCCTCGACGCGGTCAAGTCCGGCGCCGTGAAGCACGTCTTCCTCGTCGGCGGCTGCGACGGCATCAAGGAAGAGCGCCGCTACTACACCGAGATCGTCGAGAAGATCCCGCAGGACTGCCTCATCCTCACGCTCGGCTGCGGCAAGTACAAGTTCTTCGACAAGGACCTCGGGAACATCGGGCCGTTCCCGCGCCTCCTCGACGTCGGCCAGTGCAACGATGCCTACGCCGCGGTGGTCCTCGCGCTGAAGCTCGCCGAAACCCTCGGCTGCACGGTGAACGACCTGCCGCTTTCCCTCGTGCTCTCCTGGTACGAGCAGAAGGCAGCTGCCATTCTCCTCTCGCTCCTCGCGCTCGGCGTGAAGAACGTGAGGCTCGGGCCGTCCCTCCCCGCCTTCATCAGCCCGACGATCCTCTCCGTGCTTGTTGAGAAGTTCGGGATCAAGAAGGTGACGACCCCTGACGAGGACCTTAAGGCGATCCTCGGCTAGTTTTCCGCCGCTTCTCTCAGTCTTCCGCGGGGCTCCTGGCGCGTCATGCGACCGGAGCCCTTCTGTTTACTCCGGACCGCTGCATTTCGTTCCGGACGAACTCGAGGAAAGCGCGGGCCGGGGCGGAGAGATTTCGGGAAACGCTGGTCGCGTAGACAGGGAGCGGGTCGGTTCCGTATTCCGGAAGGACCGGCACGAGTTCTCCGCTTTCGATGAACGGCGCGGCTCCCCGGTCGGGAAGCAGTGCGACGCCGCATCCCGCCCGAGCGGCCTGCGTGACGAGGATCGTGTTCGGGGATGAGAAGCGGCCGAATGGCTTCACCGTGAAGGCTCGCCCGTCAGATTCCTTGGCGAGCTTCCACTCCGGAAGCGGGAAGGCGCCGGCGACAAGCGGAAGCCCTTCGAGGTCCTCGGCCGTCTTTGGAATTCCATGCTTCTTCAAAAAGGACGGGCTCGCGCAGAGGATGCTCCGCACCGAACCAATTTTCCAGGCGACGAGGAGGGGATTCGGCACTTCTCCGATGGTGAACTCGAGGTCTATCCGCTCTTCCACCAGGTCGACAGGCCTGTCGGGGGTGACGAGCGTGACAGATACCGCCGGCTCCTTTTCGAGGAACCGGAAAACGGCGTTGCCGAGGAAAGTGGCCGAATAGGCCGCAGGCGCCGCGATCCTCACATGGCCCCTCGGGGCTCCGCCGCGGCCTTTCCCGGCGAAAACGCTGTCCAGCCCGTCAAGCGCGAGACGTGCCCCGGCGAGCAGCGCTTCCCCGTCGCTGGTAAGGCGGACGCTTCGCGTGGTTCGGAAGAAAAGCGCTTTGCCGAGTTCGGCCTCAAGGTTTTTCACTTGCGTCGTCACCGCGGCCCGCGAAAGGCCGAGCGAATTTGCCGCCCGGCTGAAGCTTCCTAATTCCGATACACGGACAAACGCCCTGAGAGCGGATTCCCGGTCCATGATTGTTCCAAATTTTTGAATTATTAATTCACTATTTTGCCATGGTTTTTTGATTGTCAATGAATAATATTGAAGGACCTATTGGACTTTAGGGAGTATGAAAAGATGCACCGCAGGTCGTTTCTCGCTGCCGCAGCCGGCAGCCTTGCCTTTCTTTCGCTTGCCGGGTGTGCCGTGGCAGGGCGTCCGGCCTACGCCGAATGGGACTCCGAAACGGTGAAGCGGAAGTTCGGGGAATTCGCAGAGACGGGGAAGATGCCCGGGGACCTCGGGGCCTGGCTTCGCGACCCGTCCGTTCAGGAGATCGAGCCCTTCCAGTGCTTCGACAACGTCTGGTACGTCGGGTTGCGCTGGGTGGAGTCGTACGTCATCCGGACAAGCGCCGGGTACGTGCTGATCGACACGACGGAAAACCCCGGCCACGTGCTCCGTAACCTGAAGAAGATCGGCGTGCCGTACGGCGACGTTAAGTACGTGCTCATGACGCACGGGCATTTCGACCATGTGGGAGGAGCGGTAGAAGTGAAGAAGGCCCTTCCGAACGCCCGTTTCGCGATGGGCGAGCGGGGCTGGGAGGAGGCGATCTCGAAAAAGGGGCCCGACAAGAACGCCCACGCCGCCCGGATGATTCCCCGCGACATCGTGCTGAAGGACGGGGAGACCGTAACCCTGGGCGACACGAAGTTCCTCGCGCTCTCGACCCCGGGCCACACCTGGGGAACGTTCTCGTACGTTTACCCGGTCTTCTGGAACGGGAAAAGGCACGTGGGGGTGACGATCGGAGGCCTTGGCCTCAACGCGATCGAGGGGCCCTCCCAGGTGGAGGCATTCATCCACTCGATGGAGCGGCTCGCCGACCCGGCGCTCGGGATCGAGGCTGACCTCACGGCGCATCCCTTCACGACCGGGCTGATCGAGAAGATCCCTGAAATCCGCAGGATGAGGAAGGACGGGCTGAACCTCCTCGTGAACCGGAAGGAGTTCCTCGAGCATCTTGAGGAACTGAAGGCAAACGCCAGGGCGCGCCTTAGGAAGATGCGCGGCTGAGCGGACTAAGGACAAAACAAGGCTTCCCCGCCGGAATTTTCCGATCGGGGAAGCCTTTTCTTATTGCCGCTAGGCTTTCCGCCCTGAAGGCGGAAAGTTCCTCAGGCTTGGCTGTCAGGCCTTGAAGGCGAGCTGGAGCGGCGGAACAACCTGCTTCTTGCGGCTCATGACGCCCGCCATCCAGCTGTTCGCGTCGGCGTTCAGTGCCTTGCGGACGGTGTCCTCGGCGTCCGACACGACGAGGAGCTCGGAGCCTTCCTTCATGATGTCGGTGAGGACGAGGATCGCGGTGTGGCGGCCTTCCGCCTTCACGCGGGCGAGTTCCGCCTTGAGCTCAGCCTTCAGCTCGGGGGTCACCATGGCGAGCGAGATCAGCTCGAGCTGCCCGATGCCGACCTTCTTCCCGCTCATGTCGAAGTCCTTGAAGTCGCGGAAGATGAGGTCGCGCGGGGAGGCGTTGAGGTTGCTCTTCGCCTTGAACATTTCCATGCCGAGCGCCTCGACGTCCTTCACGCCCGCGATCTCGGCGAGTTCCGCAGCGGCCTTCCGGTCAGCGTCCGTGCAAGTCGGGCTCTTGAAGAGGACCGTGTCGGAGAGGATCGCGCAGAGCATCGCGCCCGCGATCTTCTCGGGAACCTTGACGCCGAAGTAGTCGTACATCAGCTTGAGGATCGTGTTGCAGCAGCCGACCGGCTGGATCCAGCATTCGAGCGGGCAGTCGGACGTGACGTCGCCGAGCTTGTGGTGGTCGACGATGCCGAGGAGCTTGCAGCCGGAAAAGTCAGCGGGGGCCTGGGCGAGGTCGGAGTAGTCGACGAGGTAGACGTCCTTGCCGGCGACGGAAGTCACCACTTCGGGGGCTTCGAGCCCGAACTGCTTCAGCACGAAGGCGGTTTCGGGGGCGGGAGCGCCCTGGGCTGCGGCGACGGCGTCAATGCCGCGCTCGCGGTAGAGGTTCGCGGCGGAAATGGCAGAAACGATGGAGTCAGTATCCGGATTCTTGTGGCCAAGGACCAGAGCAGTCATGAGTTACCTCAGGTGAAAAAATTGCCAGCTCGAATGACGGCGGAGAAAGGACGTGTGGCGTCCTGATCCGCCTTTTTATCAGAACGTCAAATTATAGATTAGGGAGAGTTCAGGAATTCCCGTCATTGCGGAAAGCTTCGCGAAAAAGCCGCACGATGTAATCGGGAAGCCCCCGGGGACCGTCGCCTAGCTGCCGGCCTAGGCCCGGGATGCAGACAACCGCGGCGAGGAACGGCCAGTCTGTGTAGGCGACGACGTACCAGGCGGAGAGGAGACAGGGAATAAGCGTGAGCCTCAGGGAGAGGCAGGCGAAGATCGCTCCCGCTGCGGCGATGGTGGAGCCTGAAAGCCTCAGAACAAGCGCCCCGGTTCCCGCGAGAATCGCGGCGAGGAAGGCGGAGAGCACGAGTGCCAGCAAAAATTTTTTCTTATTAACAATCATCTAGAAGAAATTCCAGAAGTTTCTTCAAAAAAATTTGCTTTTTTTCAAAAGAACCGTATAATAATAATTCGTTGATGCGCCCGTAGCTCAGTTGGATAGAGCACCTGGCTACGAACCAGGGGGTCGCGGGTTCGAATCCTACCGGGCGCACCACCCCAATTCCAAGTCCTGAGATTGAAAGATCTCGGGATTTTTTCGTATCTGCAGCAGTTTTCCTGCTTTCGCCGTCCTGTAGAAAGGCTGCCTGCCGTCCCTGTCTTTATCACGTGCATACGAGGGCATCCCTCGTTTCTGCATTATTCTTCTGAGGAAACTGTTGAAAAACAGCTGATGTTCATATAGAATAAGGAGTCTCTGGTGGGGAAAATTCGTTTTTCTTGCCTCTGGTGGAGAAGTGGCCGAGTGGCTGAAGGCACGTCCCTGCTAAGGACGCAGACTCACTTTTTCGGGTCTCGAGGGTTCGAATCCCTCCTTCTCCGCCAACCCAACAAAACTCCAGTCGCTTGATGCGGCTGGAGTTTTTCTTTTCCTGCCCGAAACGCCCGTAAATAGGGCGTCCCCGCGCGGTTCTTTCCCGTTCTTCCCGTCTCGTGGTTCGTCACTCTGTTCCCTTTGTTCCCTTCTAGTGCACAATAAAAAAGGGAACAAAACAGGGAACACGCGCCGCTTCGGGTGAGATTAGGGAACATGCATGCAGAGCAAGAGGCAAAAGGTTGCGGAGAACCTTTATTTAAAGGCCTTCGCCGATGGTCGGGAGTACTACGTCGTCAGGTACATGCAAGGTGGCCGGCAGCGCGAGAAGTCGCTCGGGTCGACCAAGGGGCTCACGCTAAAGCAGGCGAAGCTAAAGGCGGCGGTCGTGATGTCCCAGGCGCCCGAGGAGCGCCGGGCGTCGCCCGAGACTTTTGCGGACATCTTGGAGCCCGCGATCGCGGACATCAAGCGGCTCAAGCAGTGGCGGAATTCCAAGAGCGAGGCGCAGTGGCGGTCCACCCTCACGACGTACGCCCTGCCGTACATCGGCCGGAAGTCCGTCGCCTCGATCACGCGCGACGACATCGTCGAGGTCCTGCGCCCCATATGGGAAACGAAGACAGACACGGCGAGCAAGGTCCTCCAGCGCCTAAGCTCGATCTTCTCGTGGGCGATCGTGCGCGGCCTGCGGGCCGAGTCGAACCCCGCCGCCTGGAAGGGGAACCTAGAGTACTTCTTCCCGGCCCGGGGTCGGGTGCATAAGGTCGAGCACCACGACGCCCCGACGGTAGACGAGCTGCGCAAGGTGGTCGCTTACTGCCGCGCGCACCCTAGCGCCGGGTCCGGGATCATCCTCTTCGTCATCGGCACGGTCTGCCGGGTGTCCGAGGCCCGGCTGCTCGACGCAGAGCAAATCGTCGGGGGCACCTGGATGGTGCCGGCAGAGATACAAAAGACAGAGGAGGAGGGGCGCCGGGTGCCGCTGTCCCGGCTCGCGCGCGAAGGGCTCGCGATGGGCGCTCAGGAGGGCGTGGTCTTCCGAGGCCTCGGAGGCGGGCGCCTTGCAGTAGACACGCCCCGGCAAAAGCTCCAGATGATCTTGGGCCGCAAGACGACGGTGCACGGCATCCGGTCGACCTTCAGAGACTGGGCGGCACGGTCCGGGATACAGGACGCGGTCGCGGAGAAGTGCCTCTCCCACGTATGGGGGTCGGAGGTCACGCGGGCCTATTACCGCACCGACCTCTACGAGGAGCGGAAGGCCGCGCTCGAGAAGTGGGCCGCGTGTCTTTTGCAGCGCCCGGCAGGTGGGTGTAAAGTCTGAACAGTTCCGATTGAAAGATATTGGACTTTCTCCATAAAAGTACGGAAGAGCCCCGGGTTGTCCTCCCCGGGGCTTTTTCGTACCTAGATCGCGATCTCGACCGAGGCCGCGAGCGATATGATGCGGAGCGGCAGGGGATACTTCTGCCGCACGCACACAACACCGGAGTCGGACCACTGGGGGAAGAGCTCCTGGGTGATCTCGCCAGATGTCAGGTCGGGCGGCGACCCGGCGTACTCGGTGCCGCGGGCGGTATACTCAGCGAGGGCGTCGAAGCTCGGCCCCGCCAGGATCCCGGATGAGTGCACGAGCCGCAGAGATACGCTCCTCACGTTCTTCCAGTGCGAGGCCCCGAAGCTTCCGTCCGGTAGCTGGAACGCGAACGGCAGAGTCTGGGCGTCGCTCTCATACGACAAGCCCACGTGCACGACAGAGGAAGGCGAGGAGAGCGTTATCGCCCCGTCCTTCACCACCTGGTCAGGCTCGACAGATCCGTCCGCGAGGATGGACACGGTCTCGCCTTCGAGCCACGTGAGCCCGGACACCGTGGTGGTAGGGTCGCCCTCATAAGTCCCGGAGCAGTCAAGGTACACGCAGGACTTGAGGTCGACGAAGCGCTGCTCCGCCATGCGCTCGATCATGCGCACGGTCTTCCCGGCGATCTTTCTCTTCACCACAACATAGAGCCTATCCTCGAGTCCCTCGCTGATGGCGCAGCAGGACTCGATCGTGCCCTGCGTCTCTATCGTGGAGAACCCGCCGACCGACTGCTCCGGCACATAGGTGTAGGCAATCAGACGCCCGCTCGAGGACACGATGAAAGCGATCGGCCACGGAGCCTGCGCATACGTCATGTCGAGCACGCTTTGGTTGTCGAAGAGGTGCGGGGCCCGCAGGCACACGTCCGAGCTTACGTACCCGCTCGCCTGCCAGTTGTACCCGCATTCCCTGATATGCCCGCCCCGGGCGGCGGCGAAGAGCATAGCCGAGTTCACGACAAGCGGCTGCACGTTGTTCGCCCCGACGTAAGACTGCGGCCGCACGGACATCGAGCTCGGAGTGATCGCGTCCGAGTTCGCGGGCGACACCCGCCACTCAGCCGCGCCAGTAAGCAGCATCAGGTGCGCGAGCGGAACGATGTGCTGGATCCGGTTCGCCTCGCGCGCGGCCACCCGTACCGCGATGCGGTCGTCGTCCTGGGTCGGCAGCGAGTACGCCATCATGCTCTCGGTTCCGCTCTTGGTCGCCCAGATGTTGTTCGGCTGGTTCAGGGTCCCGCCGAACCACCTGCGCTGCTCGAAGTAGCTAACCGCCCCGGGGTAATTCCCCGCGGACCCGAACACGCTCTCATATATGGGAGGCGTGGTCGAGGCATCCGGGCTTATCTTCTCGTCGATGATGCTCGTCGCGAGGTCGTAGCCCTCAAGCACGTCCCCCGCGATCGGGCCGAGGAACTGGATCGTGCCCCAGGATCCGTACCTGCTGTTGTCGTCGAGGCCGTTCGCGATGAAGTCCCCGAGGAACCCGAGGCCGCCTCCCTTCGTCATGGCCGCGAGCCAGAACTTCGAGTCCGACATGTCCTGCAGGTCCTTGCCGTTCAGCAAGTTCTGCACCTGGAGCGACAGCGCTCCGAATACGGTGGACGTTACAGCCATGGCAGCGAGGTACTCGATCCTGTTCGCCCTTGATCCGTGCCGCTGGAGCCACTGGGCCCGTTCCCAGTGCTGCCTCATGTAGGCGATCGGGAACCCCTTGAAGAGGAAGAAACTCCGGGCGATCTCGCCGCTGATGGAGCCCTTCTGCGTGCCCAGGTTCGTCATCGAGCGGGAGATGAGGTCGGGGTTGAGGGACGCCATCTCGCTCTCTGCGGTCACCCAGCTGAGGAGCTTCGCCGGGGCCTCGCGTAGCCGCTCGCGGGTGATCCTCGGGTCGGTGAACCCGAGCTCCACGAGCTTCTCGTCCGTGGTCTTTTCGTTCAGTTTCCGCAGCCGCTGCGGGTTGAGGAACCAAACACCTTTGTGTTCTTCAGCGCCGGCAAGTCTGAAGATCTTCCAGTCGACCTCGTCGATTCCGGCGGCCTCGAGCCGAGCCCGGTCGTAGGCATCAAGCGCCTTCCAGTCGGACCGGGACATCTTCCCCGCAGCCGCGAGCATGTTGAGCGAGAAGGCCCGGCGGGTCGCGTCCGTGAACTGCGTGAGGAAGGACGCCTTCATGGTGAGGTTCGCGAGCTTTCCGGTCCATCCCTCCGTCAGGTTCTCGCCGCTCCACCTGTTGAAGTCGGACACCATTCCCTCGGACATGATGCCCATGCGGGTCGCGTATTCCTTCCAGCCCTTGCCGTATGCGAGCGGCAGGAACTTGAGCCCCTGCATGAAGCTCATGCGATTGAAGCCGGTAGCGACGAAGTAGGACGGGATGTCGCTGAAGGATGCGATAAAGGCCTTGCCGAGCTTGCCGATCACGTTTAGGTTGCGGAAGCCCTGGAAGAACTCCGCCCGCAATTCGTGGTTGATCGCGGTCTGCCCGGTCTCGCCCGTAAGGTTCGCCCAGATCGCGTCGAGGCCCACGTCCGAAAACTTCGAGGATAGCCTCATGGTGCTCTCGGTAGCCGCAGCGTTCTGGGCCTCGCCCTTGGCCAGATTCTTGAGGAAGTCGAAGGTCGCGCCTGCGTTCGGGCCGAAGTTTTCAACGAGGGCGATATCGAGCGCCATCTTCTGCACGTGTCCGATCAAGGTCCCCGAGAGGCTTCCCTTGCCGAACATGGATTCGTACTCGATGAAGGAGCCGGCGTCCTTGAAGTGGAGGAACCGGGACTGGAAGCGCCGGGCTCCGGGTCGGCGCATGCGCTTCGAGGCGTCCTCCGCGATCGTGCTGAGGGACGGATCGGGATTCCCGCCCGTCACGATGTCCATGTAGGTCGCCCGGAGGACGGCGTCGAGCTCGTCGTCCGTCATCACGTTCCCGTTGTCATTTGTGTACTTGTCCCGGTCGAGGAGCGGCTTGATGAAGTCGACCCACGCCTGCACGTTGTTCACGCCGTTCTTGTCCGCGCCGAGGACCTTGGCTGCTTCCCTCACTCGCCAGGAGTCATGAGACTGAGGAATGTACCCGTACCCGATTTTCCCGATGTCTACCCCGTTCGCGACGAGCCGCTCGCGCATCTCGTTCGAGGTCTTCGAGAAGGCGAGCCACGCCTTGTGCACTTCCTCGTTCCCGGTCCGCTCGCCGAAGGCCTCGCGGACAAAGTCCCGCACGTCGTTCGCGTCCTCGACCATGCCGAAGATCCGGCCCTTCATGCCGTTGATCGTGTCGAGCATTTGGCTGAGGTACTCGTTCGCGACGCCGTTGCTCCGCTTCCAGGCGAGGTTGAGCATTTGGGCCACGGCGCTGAAGGCGTGCGTGTCCTCGTCGGTCCCGAGTCTCGAGTACTGCCGAAGGCATTCGGCCTGCGCGATCACCTGCTTCTGCAGCGCGGCCTTCCGCTGCCGGGCGTTCACCTGGTAGGTCTTAGCGACCTCCTTCGCCGCGGCGGAAACCCTTTCCCATTTGTTCTTCCTTCCCCACTCGGGGTCGGAGTGCCGCAGCCGCGTCATGGCCTGCCGGATGGATTCCGTCATCTGTTCCGCTTCCCGGTCGGTCAGCTTCCGCCCGAGGACCTCGGACACCTTGAACTTGCACTCTGCGTACATTTAGATACCCCTGTTGTTAAGCATGCAGGCGGCAGCCTTTCCGAGGGCCGCAGCATCAACATCAGCCTGTTCGATCTCGGCGTCCGCGCGGCGCATGGCCTCGGCGACGTCCACCTTGATCTCCTGCCCGTTCGCGTCCATGATCGTCACCTGCATGTCGGGGAAGTCCTGCATGACCTGCGCGACCCGGGTGGAGTCGATCTTCTGCTCGTCGAATATCGCCTTCGCTTCCTCGCGCCTCGAGGCGAGGTCGGCCTGTTCCGCCTCTGCGGCGGCCTGCGCGTCCGCTTCGGCTTCCTGCTGCTCCTGCTCGACCCGGGCTGCCTCCTCGGCGTCCGCGAGGTCGCGGTCGTCCAGTTCGTCTGCCGGATTGGCCCCGGCCTCCCGCTCCTGAGTCTTCGGCGCTTTGGCTTCCTCTGCCTTCGCCGCTTCCTCCGCAGCCTTGGCCCGGGCCTCGAGGTCGGCGCGGACCGCGGCGGTGTCGACCTCAGGGAGAGGTTCTAGCCCGGCGGCCTGCCGCATGTTGTTCTCGATCGACCTCATCTCATGGACCACATCGGCGAGGTCCCTAGTCCATGCCCCGGCCTCTCCGAATAGCCCGGACGTGTCACTCGAGTCCAACGTTGCCCGTGCCCACGCGATGGTCGGCTCGAGGAGCCTGCGGATCGCGGCGGCGCTGTTCGCGTTGTCCTTGAAAAACTGCAGGAACGGCTGCGCGGCGAGGGAATCGAGGAGCGGGTTCTGATTTGCGACCACGGCGTCGCTTGCCTTGCTGGAGGTGCCGCTCTTTCCCTTGGCCGCCTTCATCGCGGTGTACAGCATGTTCACCGCCTCGACGATCGGGCGGGCGAGGTCGAGCTTCCCGTCGCTTGCTTCGCGCAGCTTGATGATCTGCGGAGCTACGCTCACCAGCGCGTTAAGCACGCGGACGATGCCGGGGTCGAGGTCCTCGGAGAAGAGCGACGCGAGGACCGGATCCCGGTACGCCTCGTAGAAAACGGCCTGCTGGATCCTGCGCACCGCCTCCGGGGTCGGCTCGCCGCGCGCGTTGAGCAGGGTGCCCAGCGCGTTCGGCTCATGGAGGTCCGCAATGAAATCATTCACGGTGTTCTTCGTCGGCTTCCCGTTCTCGTCGAACTGGTACTCCCCGATCCGGGCGCGGATCTTCGGCGCATCCTCGCGCGCGATCTCAACGTCCGACCGAGCCAGCGTGACGTCCTGGTTCGACCGGGAAATAAAACCGGTCGTGACGTCGCTCGGCGACATGATGCGGACGAGCATCGGGTGCTTCATGCCCCTGATCACTTCGGGGCTCACGCCGTGGATGGAATCTGCCTCGAGGTCGGCACGGTACTTGTCCGCGGTGCCGCGCCTGTAGGCTTCGGTGATGCCGGTGGCGCGGCCGTTACCCGCGACCGCGTTCATCCTCGCCGGATCCCCGTACCCTTTGTTCACCGAGCCGTCGATGCCGTTCGAGGTCAGGACATCGTCCGCCTCGACTACGGCGTACACGATCGGGGTTCGGGCCCCGGTCGTGTCGGTAACAACGTCGTGCCGCCCGAGCTGCGCCTTCGGCGGGAGCTTCCCGAAGGAAACGATCGGGGCTCCGCCCGAGGTCCCGCGGCTGAAGCTGAGGAGCCCGTACTGCGGGTGCGCTGCGATCGAGTTCATCTGGATCCGCGAGGCAACGCGGGTGCGGTCGCGGTTCTGCAGCACGACCACGGTCCCGGTGTCGGCGTCCATGTAGGTACGGGCGAAGTCGGCGTTCAGGGTGTCGACCTTCCGGTCGCTGATGTCCATGTCCCCGATCTCGCTCGACACGTCGACCGGGCGACCGTCCAGGATGTCGTTAACCGCCTTCGCCTCGGCCCTCGCGGCGGCTCGCTGCGCTCTCTCCTCGACGTCGATCGGCTTCGAGTCGGAAGTCTCGCGGAGCTTGTTCCGCTTCTCTTCTCCGACCCTCGAGGCCTGCACGGTGCGGGCGGCGGCGACCTGATCGGGCGTGACGGCGTCCGCATCCGAGTCCCTGTACATCCGGTCGAAGACTTCCTTCACTTCCTTGCTCATGGGAGGAAGGTCCGCGCCAGTCTGCGCCTTGTACTCGGCCGCAATCGCGGACGGTGCATCCCCTCGGAACCCACGGTAGGCCTCGCGGATCGTGTCCGCGATAGTTTCGAAGATGTAGCGGAGCCCGGGGCTCGGAGCCTTCCCGGTCGCGAGGTACTGCTCGAGCTGCCGGGCGAACTGTTCCTGGAACCGTTCCTGCCCCTCGAACCCAAGGGCGTCCCAGTCCTCGAGGCTCTTGATGCCGAAGGACCGGAGGAGGGTGCCGACATCCTCCTGCATCTCAGCAGTGATGCGGCCATCCTTCGCAAACTGGAAGAGGTTCGTAAGGTACCAGTGCCCCCACTCGTGCGAGAAGGTCGCGAGGTTCGCGTCCGGTGTCAGGTGGATGGAGTTGTCACCAGGAACATAAAACCCTCTGACGGATTGCCATAAACGCTGATTTTCCGCTTCTCTTTGAAGCGCTTCTTTAAGGTACGGGTCATTGGGGTCGTTGTAATAGACACCGCCTTCAGACTCCATCGCCTTATCGTATGGTTCAAAGAATTTTGATTTAAATTCTTTTGTTTTGCCGGTATATACAACATCCCCGTCTCGATAAACTCCTGAGAGCAAATGCCGTATAATTACCTTACCCTTGGGAGAGGGGCCGAAGGACTGCCCTTTCGAGGGGTGGCCTCCACTGCCGCCCAAGGGTGCCCCAATCTCCTCTGCCTCAATCCCCGAAAGTGAATAAAGAGAAAGCCTGTTGTCCTTTGGGCTTTTTATCTCTTTATCAGTTTCGCCAATTCGGTCTTTTACTGTCAGCTTTACCGCGTAAAGCTTCCCATCGATTACGACAGCAGAATAAAGGCGGTGAATTGCTCGTAGCCCGTGTTCGTCTTTAACCCCCTGAGCTTTCTTGTTGTCCCTGAAACTTTCTGCCAAAAAGGCCTTGCGGACAATTTCAGGAAGATTTTGGACAGCGGCTTCAAGTGCTTTCCCAATTCCGGGGTTTTCTGTCACCTCCTCGGCGATTTTGCTCGCAATTTCTGCCCTATCCGCACCACTTAAGGTTAATTCCCATCCGGTGTCACCGGAGTTAATTAGCTTCACACGAGGGGGTACCTTTACGCTTTTATTCGAATAAATGGTGACATAGCTCGAAAGGGCGTGAGCAATGTTTTTGATGCTGGTAACGATCCTTCCGTCAGAAGAAAGCAACGGGCGAATGGAGTTACTGTTGACGACAGTTGTGTCAACAGCTCTGTTGGGAGTTGCAGAAACGTGGTCCCCGTATTTCCAGGGATAGGGTCCCGTCTTTGGCATCTGTAGCGCGCCTTCCGGGACGTTCGCCTTCCCTTCCTTGTCGAACGTGATCTTCGGCAGGATGTCCATCACGTTCTGCCCGGCCGCACTAGCCAGATTGATCGCGCTACGGGCCTGAGCCGTAGCCGTTGCCCGGGCTTCCTTCTCCTTGCCCTTGTAGGTTTCTGTCGCCATCAGGCGGGCGTAGAGCGTGTCCTCGACCTGGGCGGCTGTTGCCTTCTCTTCGGCCCTGCGAATTGTCGCGGGCTTCGAGTGGAAGAAGAGCGCGCCCATGGCGGCCCCGAAGAAGGCGCTAGTCGCGGCACCCGGCAGCGTCAGCTGATACTGTTCGGAGAGCTTCTTGTAGTCCTGGTTGGCGAGGATGTAGGAGATTGCTCCCTGCTCGGCCCCGGTAGTCCCGACATTCACCGCGCCGCCTGCAAGGGCGGACACGATCCTGTTCGGGCCGAATGCAGCAGGGAGCCTCATGCCGAGCGCGTTCGACACGAAGGAAGCCATGCCGGTATTGGTCGCCGTTCGTTCGTCCACGCCCTTGTCCTTCAGCTCCTGCGCCGTGCGGATGCCCATGTCGGCACCGAACAGCACGGAGCCCCCGGCAGGGCCAGCGACCATGCCGTACCCGATCGCCTGGGGAATCGTGGAAGTGAGGCCGTGCAGGATCTGCGCGGCCGTGCCCATGGTCGCGGCGTCGACCTCGTAGTGCTTCGAGTCGTCGCGGAGTTCCTTCGCCTTGCGGTCGAAAGACTCGGACTGCTGCCTGCCGAATGCGGCAGTGTCGGCGATGCGTGCACTCGCGCCATTGGCGGCGAGCACGTCATTCGCTTCCTCGGCGGCGTACTGCACGGAGAGAGGACTCGCGATCGTTGAGCTCGCGGCTCCGAGGATGGAGCTTCCAGTCTTCTCCGCGCCGTAGACGAGGCCCTTCCAGGCGCCCGTCCCCATGCCATCAAAGAACCCCGGCTCGGCCTTGAAGGCCATCGGGAGCGAGGTGTCGGTCTTCGCCTCCTCGTCCATCTTCGCCATCTCTTCAGACGAGAACCGCTGCCCCATCTGCTCGGGGTGGAATACATCCTGGAGAATCATGGCCTACCTGCCTCCTCCGAGAGTCACATAAGAGTCGACGCTCCGCTTCCCGTCCTTCTGGGTCACGTACCGGCCGCCGGACAGAACCTTGTACTCGACCGAGCCGTCCGGGTTCTGGTGGTGTGTCTGCAACTGGAGCCGCGGGAGAACCTCGGCGAACTGTTCCGAAGTCATGGACCTGTACTTACCCGTCCCCGGGTTGTAGACGTAGAAGGTGTTCCCGGTCTTCGCGACCTCCTGCTGCTTCGCCTGCAGCAGGTTCCCGAAGTCTGTGCTGAACCACTTCGAGTACCCGAAGTTCCTCGGGAGGATGATCTTCTTCCCGTTGTGGACGGCGACCTCGCCGACCGCGGTCTTCAGCGCGTCCTCGATGCCCTGCCCCTGCCCCATGGCCGTGCGGTATGCCCAGATGCCGTAGGCGAGTTTCACCGTCTCGTCCGCGACCTGGGGAATGTCGAACACGGCGGAGCCGTCCCGGTCGTCCCCGAGCGCGGCGTAAAACTTCGCCGCCGGGGCCTGCGGCCCGGTCGGGATCTTGATCCGCTTCTGCTGCACCGCGTCCATGCCCCGGAGGTACATCTCGCCGATGGACACGCCGCCGCCATCAGCCGGTCGCTCGTCGATCGCGGAGAGCGCCAGAGCGTAGTCGTGGTTTCCGTCCTTCAGCTGGGAGGCGAGGACAGGGACGGCCTTGGCACCGGCCGCGCGGCTGATTGCCGAGAGGAACTGGACCCGTCCGTCGACCGGCAGCTGATTGAGTAGCGACACGAACCCGGAGGCCTCCTGCTTCGTGAGGATTCGGCCGCCGGTTCCCCATGCGTCCTTCATCGAGGACATGCCGGCAATGCGGTCCTTGATCTGTTCCGCAGCCTTGGTCGGATCGGAGAAGTCGATCGGCTTCATGCCGAAGGAACCCTGCTGCACAGCGGTCTGCACCGGATCCTTCGCTCGCCCGGAAATCACGGACTCCGCGGCCTTCTGCATGATGCCGTAGGCCTTGGATTTGACCGCGTAGTCCTTGTCCCCGGGGGTCGGCTTCGCGGCCTCGAGCGTCGCCATGATGTTCTCGTTCGTCATCCCCTGGAAGTTGTGGATGGCGGAGTTCGTTCGGCAGGTGATCTCGTAGCGGTCGTAGGCGTCGTTGCCGTCGACCTGCCCAAATGCCTGGATGAACTGCGCCCGGGTGAGAGGATTCGGATCCGAGCCCGTGTCAGCGTAGGTCGCGACAGAGTTGTCGATAAGGCGCTTGAAGTCGTTCCGGCTTTCTGTCCTCTGCTGCGTCCTCTGGGACACGACCTCCTGCAGGACGGCGAGTTTCTGCTGGGGAGGCAGTGCGTCCACGATGGGGTCGCCGGTGGGAGCGTTGATGTCGATCGTCCACCGCGGGGAGTTCGTGTACCCGGCGGGCGCGCTCGAGCCTGCCGCAGAGAAGGGAGCCGGAGCCCCGCCTTCGGACTTGTCGGCGTACAGGCGAGCCTGATCCTCGTGCAGCTGTTTCGCGTAGGCGTTCGCGTCGGCCACGTTCTTAAACACGCCCAGGTGCTTCCCGGTCTTGCGGAACTGCTCGACCGCCTCCTTCTCCGCCATCAATGATCAAGTCCCAAGCGCTTAAGGCGTCTGGGACTTTTCTTTTGGGGGAATTGCCCTGCGGGCCCCGGCATGCGGATGCTTCAGCATGCGCGGCGGAGTGGAGCGGAGCAGGGAGAGAGCCGGGCGGCTTCATCAGCCCGGCCGCTTGCCCGCGTTCTCTCCCGGCACCCGGCGGGACTGCCTAGACAAGGCCGCCCACGAGGACGATCAGGATCACCGCCGGGCTCGCCACGGTGAGGATGAAGCGGAAGACGCTGGCCGCGGTTTTGCTGAGCCCTGAGCGCAGGAGGACGTCCTTCACCTGCGGCCACGCGAAGAACCCGGCGACAGCGCACAGGACCAGTCCGCCGACCGGAAGCCCTATGTTGCTCGAAAGGAAGTCGGCGAGGTCGAAGAACGTTTTCCCGAACACCTTCGTTCCGGAGAGCGGGCCGAACGAGAGCGAGCAGAGGCTTCCGGTGAGCATGAGTGCGAAGGACACGTATATCGTCGCCCGGCCGCGGGTCACCCGGAGCTCATCAACGCACCAGGAAACGATTATCTCCATCAGGGAGACGGCGCTTGTGAGGGCGGCGAAGATGAGGCAGAGGTAGAAGAGCGCGGCGAAGAAGCTCCCGAAGGGCAGTTGCGCGAAGACAATCGGCATCGTGACGAACGTGAGTCCCGGGCCGGCAGCGGGGTCAAGGCCGAACGCGAACACGGCGGGCATCACCATGAGGCCGCCGAGGACCGAAGCGAGGAGCGAGAGGAACGTGATCCAGAAGCAGCTGCGGACCACGTTGACTCGTTCGGAAAGGTACGAGCCGTAGGCCAGCATGCACCCGCACCCGACGCAGAGGCTGAAGAACATGAAGCCCATCGCCTGGAAGAGGCTCGCCGCGGTGAAGCGGCCCGCGTCGAAGCTGAAAAGGTAGGAAACCCCCTTCATCGCGCCCGGGAGCGTCACGCCCCGGATGATCACAACCACCATCAGCGCAAGGAAAAGGGGAAGCAGGACCTTGTTCAGCCGTTCGATCCCGGCGCTCACGTCGCGGCAAACGACAAGCGCGGTGAGCGCGAGGAAGAGGGCCTGGAGGCCGAGCGCGGAGACGGGGTTCGAGACGAGCCCCGCGAAGTGGGCGCCGAGCGAGGCCTTGTCCGCGACGATCCCGCTACCCGCGAGCGCTTCGAAGAAGTAGGCGATCGTCCAGCCGCCGACAGCCGAGTAGAAGCTCATCACGAGGAATCCAGTGACGATTCCCATGTAGGCGAAGGGAAGGAATCCCTTTCCGCCGAGCGTCCGGTAAGCGGGGACGATCGAGCCCTTCGCCACGCGGCCGAGAGTGATTTCCGCGATGAGCAGCACGACGCCCACCGTGAACGTGAGGACGAGGTAGGGGAGGAAGAACGCGCTTCCGCCGTTGCTCCCTGCGAGGTAGGGGAATTTCCATATCGCGCCGAGCCCGACCGCGGCGCCGACGCTTGAAAGGATGAAGCCGATCTGGCTCGCCCAGGTGCTCCTGTTTGCCATTTTTCTTCCAGTCTCCGCAGGGGAAGTGGGTTGTCTGATGCAGGGAGGTCTGGCCTCGGGTGAAATGCCTAGGCATAACCTGCAGGTAATCCAGCACTATAAGCCAACGAAGGAGCGGCAAACGTTATTTTCTTTTCCTTTTCAGGGCAACGGTGATGACTGCGGCAAGAAGAACGAGCATCAGGGCCGCGAATCCCCATGCGTGGGTGGTCCCGGAGAAGCGGTGAAGCAGTGAATTGAGGTCGCATGGCGGCAGGAACCGGTAGCTCCAGGCGCCAAGCGCCGCGAGGACCGCGTTGCTTCCCGCCGCTCCCGCTGCGGTCGAAATGGTGAAGGCGAGCGGGTTCATCCTAGAAGCGCCGGCAGCAAGCGGGACGAGGTGTCGTATTCCGGCGACGAACCTGCAGCCCGCGGTGGCGAACACGCCGTAGCGCCTGAAAATCTCATCCCCGCGGGCAAGCGTTTCCGGAGTGAAGTGAAGGAGCTTCCCGGCGCGGCTCTCTGAAAAGCGGTTCAGGACAGGGCGTCCTAGGATTCGGCCTAACGCGTAGTTCGTGAGCGCCCCCGCAGTGCCTCCCGCGGTTGCCGCGAGAAGCACGAGCCAGAGATTCCGGGCGCCGGACGCCGCGAGATAGGCGGCGGGCGTCACCACGAGCTCGCCCGGAATCGGCAGCGCCGTGCTTTCGAGGAACATGAGAAGGAAGACCGAGCCGTAGCTGAGGTTCGCGAGAAGAGACTCGATCATTTTCGAGGCGCCTTTCCTCTCAGGTTCCCTTCGATGGGATCAGCAACTGCCCTTGTGGTCGAGGCTGCAGGACTCAGTGGCGGCGACGGGTTCGAACCCCTTTTCCCGAAGGAATCCCTCCCAGTCGGTGAAGACCTTCCCCTCTTCGTCGATGCAGGCCGGGATCCCGATGTCGTGGATCGCCTTCAGGCGGTCGAACACGGGTTCCGTGTCGCGGTAGATGAGGAACTGCTTCAGGTTCTTCAGGTTCGCGAAGATGTCGCGGTATTCGTACTCGATCCCGAAGCGGTCGAAGTTCGCCTTGCAGGCCCGGCAGTCCGGGCAGAGCTGGTTTCCGTAGACGGTAATCATGAATGACGCTCCAAAGTGGAAAGTCCCTTGAAAAGTGGAAAAATTCTAGCATTCGGGAAAGAGCCGCTAGAGGCTTTGGAAAACACTGGAGAGGCGTCGGAATGGAAGGGAAGAAAGGAGCCGGAACGTGGTTCGAAGCGGTTCTTTCCCCGAGGGCGGAACACGAGGGCGGGGTTTTCGCTGCGGGAAGTGTTGCGGAGGCGCTCGACGCAACCGGATGCCGCTACGCGTTCGGCTCAAGGGAGGAGGCGGACGCGGCAGCCCTTTTCCTGAACAGACTCTGCGAATCGCTCCGCGAAGCTTCGGACGCGAGGGAAGCGGAAGAAGCGTTTATCGTCCGTCAGGCGCCCGGGGAGGCGGGGGAGCGCTGCACGGGACGTGAAACCCGGTACGAAGCCGTCTTTCGCAGCACCCTCTGCAGCCTGGATCCTGAAACGTTCGACTGCTGGGCGAAGGTGGAGGAGATCAGGAAGCGGGCCGGTGCCGTCTTCTCCTGGGAGACGGAAGCGGAGGCCGTGCGGGAAGCGAGGTTTCTGAACGAGGCGGGAAGGCTCACCGCGAACGCGGTCTTCCGAGAGGACCGGAAACGCTATGGTTTCGCCCCGAGCTTCGAAGTGGTCGAGGTCCCGCGCAAAGCTGCTGGCAAAGGTGACCGCCGCTAGAATCCATCGAATCCTCCTTTCACCAGATGTTCCTCGGAAGGAAAAAATGAAAAGAATCGAAGTCTCCGCCGCGATGATCCTCCAGGACGGAAAGATCCTTGCCACCCAGCGCGGCTACGGTGAATTCAAGGACGGATGGGAGTTCCCGGGCGGAAAGGTGGAGCCTGGCGAAACGCCCGAGGAAGCGATCGTCCGCGAGATACGGGAGGAACTCGGCGCGACGGTCCGCCCTGAAAAGCTCGTCACGACGGTCGAATGCGACTATCCGAGGTTTCATCTCACGATGCACTGCTTCCTCTGCACGGTGGAGAACGGGGAGCTACGGCTCCTCGAGCACGAGGCCGCGAAGTGGCTTGAGCCAGGGAACCTCCACTCGGTTGCCTGGCTTCCGGCGGACGTCGAGGCCGTGAAGAAGCTTGAGGCGCTTCTCGCTGAGCGCGGTTGAAAAGAGGAGGGGTCCTCCAATGATTTCGCAAGACGAACGCGAAAGGACCATCGCGTGGTACGACCGGAACGCCCCGTCGCTCTGCATGACGTACGACAAGGCGGATCCCGCGGCGCTCCACGGGCTCCTCAGGCACTGGGTGAAGCCGGGCGACCGGGTCCTCGAGCTCGGGTGCGGGTCGGGGCGTGACGCCCGTTTCCTCGCGTCGCTCGGTGCCCGGGTGACCGCGACGGACGGCTCGCGGGAAATGCTCCGGGAAGCGGAAGCGAAGGGAGGCGGACCGGAATACGCTCTTCTCCCGCTGCCCGCGGGACGGAAGGGGATCGAAGCGGCGGGCATCGCCGGGGCGTTCGACGTTGTCCTTGCGGTCGCCCTCATCATGCATTTCGCCGACGACGCGCTCCGCCTCGTTCTCCGGGACATCGATTCCCTTTCTTCGCCCGAAGCCGCCGTCATTCTCTCCTTCTGCACGGGACACCCCCGGGAGGAGGGCCGCGCATACCACGACCATTCGGCGGAGCAGGTCGCGCTCCTCATGCGGGAATCCGGGTTCGAAGTGGCCGAGAGGACCTCTTCTCGGGACTCCCTAGGCCGGGGAATCGCGTGGCACACGATGGTCTTCCGGCGCGTCGCCGAGAAGCGCGAACCCTGACCCGGACTCGAAGCGAAGCGGTCGCCCCGTGACCGGGTGCGGAAGCGAGATTTCCGCCATGTGTAGCATGAGCCTCGGGCGGCCGAGCTCGAGGAGCCCCCTTCGGCCGTAGAGGGGGTCTCCCTCGATCGGGGCGCTGAGCCCCGAGGGGTGAGCGCAGTGCACCCGGAGCTGGTGCGTGCGCCCGGTCTCGGGGAAGAGGTCCACGAGCGCCCGGCCGCAGGCGGCGCCCCGCAGCTTCCAGCGTGTCACTGACGCTTTTCCGCCGGCTTCACGGCCAAGCACCGTCTGCCTCGGACGGTCGAGAAGGTCGCGCCCGAGCGGGAGCCGGACGGTTCCTCCGCTTCCTTCGGGCACGCCGTCGAGAACCGCTTCGTAGCGCTTCGCGGGGATCCCCTCGCGGAACATCCTTCCGAGTTCCCTCTCGGCCTCCGTCGTTCTCGCGAAGAGGATGATTCCGGACGTCCCCTGGTCCAGCCGGTGGACGATCTGGAGGGGTCCGAATTCCCGCTCGAGCATCTCCTTCGCGCTCGTTCCCTCGCGGAGCCCGGGGACGGAAGGGAGGCCGGAGGGCTTCACCGCGGCAACGAGGTCACGGTCCGCGAAGAGAACGGACGGGGGCTCGGGCTTGGTGCAGAAGGGAGGATCGGGCTCGATCCCGAACCTGCGGGAAAGCGCGCGAAGGAGCGGCCTCACGACCGCCTTCGACGGATAGAAGGCTCCCGGCCACCGGACTTCGGAAAGGTGTGGTTCACCCACCCGCCATTCGGTGAGTTCGACCGGGGTCCATTCGGGAAAAGCGCTGTTCCGGAGAATGAGAAGCCGCACGGCGGGACTCCCGAGCCCGATCCTGAAGGCTTCCCGGAGGGAAGACCGCCAGGCTCCGGCGAGCTTCAACACCCTGGCGGATTCCTCAAGAACCGCTTCCGCGGAGAAGAATCCTCCGGCCCCGTCCGGCAGCCCTTCCGGAAGCGGCCCCCGGGGTCCGGCCCTGCCGGACCGAATCCGGAGGATAGCTTCAGGATCAGGGTCAGGCTGCGTCGCGAAGACCGTCTTTCGTTCGCCGTTCCTGCTGAGAAGGAGGGCGCCCGCCGTTCCCCGGAACCCGTCCGGAGTGCTATAGGACGCGATCGCCTCGAGCATCGCGTCCGAAGGCGATTCGGAGTAGGGGATCTTCACCTGAGGAACCGCGGGAAACGGAGTCTAGAGCCCGGCCTTCCGGCAGGCGTCCGCCGTGAAGGGGTTCGCGTTCCCCTGCAGCCCTTCGATTCGCTTCGCGCGGGTGCATTCCCACGAAGTCACCGGGTGCGTCTTGTCCCAGGCGTCCATCAGCTTCCGGGTCTGGTCGCTCATGCGGTACTTCGGGTAGGCCCAGTCCATGTACTTGTAAGTCCGGGCGATGAGCCCCTTCACCTCATCCCGGGGTTCTGCCCTCCGGTCGTAGACCTTCATCGGGCAGGTCCCGAAGGAAGGTTTCGTGCCCTGCTCGAACTCGGTGAAGTCGTAGTTCTGGCGCGCCCCGTTCACGGCGCCGTCCGCCGGGTAGAGGTTGTACATGTCGGCCTGCATCAGGCGGTACTCCCGGCTCGCCAGGTCCGCGCAGCGGCGGCCCCTGAAGGGCTTGCCGCTGTTCTCCTTCGTGCAGGCGGGGCTTCCCTCGCGCCATTCAACGAAAGCCCGGCCGAAGTTCTCGGCCGGCACGATGTGCTCCCACTCGAGCCGCTTCGCGCGGACGGCATCCTTCGCCTCGAACCCTGAGGGGAGAACCATCTGCTTCTGGTCCGTGTAGGAGAAGCCGCAGTAAATCGTCTCCCGGTGGTCGTTGAAGACCCGCTTGAAGAGGACCTTCTTCACCTTCGCGAAGCTTTCGTACTTCGTGTTCCCGTTCCAGCCCTTCTGGAGCTCCGGGTGCTCGGGGTCGTAGGACTGGGCGGGAGCGGGTGAAGCGGCTGCCGCTGGGGCGGGCGCCGGGGACGCGGCGCGGGTTGAGGCGGACGCGCCCGCGTCGCGGCTGCAGGCTGAAAGGCCAAGCGCGGCGGAGGAGATGAGGAAAACGATGGCTGCGGTCTTGAGCGACATGGCGAAATCCCTTTTCTTGGATCATGAGCCGGAAAAACGAGTGCCTATTATGCGCGCGCCGAACCCAGCCAATTCCGCGAAAATAACGGAATCGGATTTCATTTCCGCTTTTCCTTCCTTTAGGAGGCAGGGCAATTGCAGATCACAGAACTCGACACTCCGGCACTCATCCTCGACCGGAAGAAGCTTCTCGCGAACATCGAGCGGGCGAAGGCCTGCTGCAGGAAGCTCGGCGTCACCTGGCGCCCGCACCTGAAGACCCACAAGTGCATTGAGATCGCGCGGCTCCAGATGGAGACGCCGGAAGGGCCCGCGACCGTTTCCACGCTGAAGGAAGCCGAGTACTTCGCCCGGAACGGCGTGAAGGACCTGATCTACGCGGTCGGGATCGCGCCCCACAAGCTCGGGCGGGTCGAGGAAATCAACCGGCTCTACGGCGCGGACCTGAAGATCATCCTCGACTCGGTCGAGGCGGCGGAAGCGGTGAGCCGATGGGCGAGGGAGCACGGCGCGAGGATCCGCGCCCTGATCGAGATCGACTGCGACGGCCATCGCTCGGGACTCGTCCCCGGGGATCCTGAGATCCTCCGGGTCGCGGCGGCTCTCCGGGACGGGGCGGAGCTCGCCGGCGTCCTCACCCACGCGGGCGGAAGCTACAACGTGAAGACCGCCGAGGAGCTCGGCCGTGCGGCGGCGCACGAAGCGGAGGCAATCGCGGGTGTCGCTGAAGACCTTCGGGCCCACGGCTTCAAGGTCGGGATCGTGAGCGCGGGGTCGACGCCAACGCTCTGCGCGGCTGAGGCCGCCCCCGGCGTCACCGAGTACCGGAGCGGCGTCGGCACGATCTTCGACCTCTTCATGCACGGGGTCGGGGTCTGCGAAATCGGGGACATCGCGGAGTCGGTCCTCGTCTCGGTGATCGGGCGCCAGGAACGGAAGGGCTGGGTGATCACGGATGGCGGCTGGCTCGCGATGAGCCGGGACCGCGGAACCGCCTCCCAGTCGGTCGACTGGGGGTACGGCGCGGTCTGCGACGCCGAGGGGAACCTCCTCCCCGACCTATGGGTCGTCACCGCGAATCAGGAGCACGGAATCATCGCGCGGCGGGACGGCGGCCCGATCGACCAGCGGGATTTCCCGCTCGACCGTAAGTTGCGGATCCTTCCGAACCACGCCTGCCCGACCGCGGCCGCCTTCGACCGCTTCCACGTGGCGGACGGGACCGAGCAGGTCGCGGTTTGGCGACGGATCAACAACTGGGAGTGGTAGTGGCTTCGGAGCCTTTCTAAGGCCTATGTTCCTGAAGGTGCGGGCGCGGCGGGAATTTCCCCGAGCGTCCGCGCCGACCGCAGGATCCAGCGCCTCATGAAAAGGTGGTAGACCGCGGCGCAGATCGCGTAGTCGAGGAGGAGCGTTTCGATGTTGTGGCTCGGGAAGTGCAGCCCGCGCCAGAGCTGGATCGTGCCGCAGAAGACCCCGAAGAGAAGGGCGAAGACGAGCATCCCCCGGGCGAGCTTCGGTTTCCGGTCGCGGAACGCGAACCAGAAGGAGAAGAGGCAGAAGCCCGTGCCGGCGAACCCGCCCGGCCAGCATTTCCCGGGCCTCGCCGCGAAGGGGAGGCTCGGGTCGAAGACCGGAAATGGTCCTCCGAACGCGACCGATTCGAACGGGCAGTGAACCCCGGTGGTCGCCTTGAGCCACGAGATCGCGAGGACCGAAAGCCCGGAGCCGAGAAGCACGCAGAGCCATTCCGGAATCGTCACGCGGAAGCGGGGGAACCAGCGTCCGAGGACCACCGCGAGGAACGTCGTGAGGAGAACGAGGTTCGTGAGGCGCCTCGCCCGGCTGTGGATCCAGGTCATGACTTCGTTCTGCCGCATCGGGAAGTCGTTCCCGTCAGCGAAGAACGTTTCCAGGCGGATATCGAGCGCCTGCGGATGGAAGACGATGATGAGGATGAAGAGAAGAAGCGGGAGCCCGATCTCAAGCAGCGGGGCGAGAAACTTTCGGTTCATGAAGGCACGGGTCTCCGGATAAAGAAACGCCCCGGGGTACCGCGGGCGCAGGCCGCAATTATCTCAGAAAATCCCGTGCCGGGGCCCGTGCGAGCCGGACACTGTAAGCGGCCTCGGCTCGCAGCGGCTTCCCCGCGGAAGCGCGGGGGAGGGCCGATTCGGCCCCGGTCCCAAGGATCCGTTTCCTGAAGAAGGCGTGGTAGACGGAGGCGCAGACCGCCCAGTCGAGAAGCAGCGTCGCCACGTTGTGGGACGGGAAATGCATCCCGCGGGCGAGCTGCACCGTGCCGCAGAACGTACCGAAGAGAAGGGCGAAGGCGAGCATCGCCCGGGCGAGGCGGAGTCTGCGGTCACGGAACGCGAACCAGAAGGAGACGAGGCAGTACCCGGTACCGGCGAATCCGCCTGGCCAGCAGCTCCCCGGCCTTGCCTCGAAGGGGAGACTCGGGACGAACACAGGGAACGCGCCGCCGAACGGAATGGTTTCGTACGGGCAGTAGACTCCGGTGCTTTTCTTTAGCCACGCGACCGCGAGAAGCGATAGCAGGGCGCCGAAAAGCGCGCAGAGCGCTTCAGGCCTTGTAATCCTGAGCTTCGGGAAACGGTCTCCGAACGCCGCGAGGAGAAGCGTGGCAATGAGGACCGCTTCGGTGAGGATCTTCGCGTGGCTGTGAATGAGAAGAAGAACCTCGCTCTCCCTATAGGGAAAGGTGAACCCGGAATAGAAAAGGCCCTCCAGCGCCGTGTCAATCATCGTCGGATGGACGAGGACGAGAAGGGCGAGAAGCCCTGATGGAATTCCGATCTCGAGCGCGGGAACCGTGAGTGAACCGCGAGACATGGCCTCAAGCGCCTCCTGTGCGCAACCTGTGGAAGGAAGAAAGCGCGGGGTCCAGGCTGTTCAGGAGAAAGGAACGGGTTCATCCGGGCGTCCGCACGGGAAGAATTCTTCCCGGGACACCGTCAACGGGCCGTTCGGACGCCGTCAATTAGGCGTGAAGAAGAGGAGAACGAAGGGGAGCGGGAAGGGAGGAGAGGAAGGAAACGCAGGGGAACGGCGGCGCCCTCCGCTTTAAGAAGCGGAGGAGAGGCGTGGCAGGGAAAAGCGTCAGGCAGCGGGCCAGGCGACGAGGCCGCTCAGGGCCGAGGCGATGATGATCACGCCGAAGGCGATGCGGTACCAGGCGAACGGATTGAACGTGTGGGACGAAACGTAGCGGATCAGCCACCGGATGCAGACGAGAGCGCTCACGAAGGCGAGAACGAGCCCGATGAGGAAGACCGGGAGGTCTGACGCGTGAAGGAGCGCCCGGTCCTTCCAGACCGACCAGACGCCCGCCCCCATGAGGGTCGGGATCCCAAGGTAGAAGCTGAACTCGGTCGCGCACTTCCGCGAGAGGCCGAGCGCCATCCCGCCCATGATGGTGGCGCCCGAGCGGCTAGTTCCGGGGATGAGGGCGAGGCACTGCAGGAGGCCGACCGCGAGGGCATCGCGGGCAGTCATGTCGTCGACATCGTTCACCCGCGCCTTCGCCGGCGTTCCAAACTTCCGCTCGATCAAGAAGATGAGGAAGCCGCCTACGATCAGCGCGAGCGCGACCGGAATCGGGCTGAAGAGGTGGGACTGGATGAAGCCCCCGAGCGCGAGCCCGAAGACGACAGCGGGGATGAAGGCGATCACGACGTTCGCCGTGAAGCGCTGGGCGACGCGGTCCGAGAAGAGCCCCGCGACCGTGCTGAGGAGCTTCCTCCTGTACTCCCAGATGACCGCGAGCATTGCGCCCGTCTGGATCGCGATCTCGAACACCTTCGCGACGTCGCCCGTGAAGTTGAGAAGCGAACCCGCGAGGATCAGGTGGCCGGTGGAGGAGATGGGCAGAAATTCCGTGAGGCCTTCCACGATGCCCAGGATTGCGGCCTTTAAGTAAATGAGTTCCTGCACTTTCCTAATCGTCAGCCGCGGTTCGCCCGCCGCGCCTTCGTTCCTTTTCCGGCTTTGGTGTTTTTCTGTGTGGGGCCCTGCCTGTTCCCGGAGCCCTCGGAGAGAAACGCTATTTTGCCATTACTGCTGACAAAGTGCCGCCAACAAGGCAGCGGGCGCTCTGCCCGGGCAAGCAGCTTTCCAGAACTACAATCGTTACGTCCGCACCACCCGGGGAAACCGGGAGCGCGGGCAAGTCCACCCAAAACGCACAACGATAAGAAAACATGCCAGAAAACAGCAATGCCGTCCCGGCGACGGGAACTGGCGGCCTCCGCCGCACCTTCGGGATGCGGGAAGCCGTCACGATCACGGCGGGCTCCGTGATCGGGGTCGGCCTCTTCACGACGGGTTCGAACGTCGTCGGCGATCTCGGCCCCTCAGTGATCCTCGCGACGCTCATCGCGCTCGCAGTCTCCATCTACCCCGCGCTCCTATACGCCGAAATGGGCTCGGCGCTCCCCTACGCCGGGGGCACCTACCAGTTCGCGTCGCTCGGGCTCGGCCGCGGAGCCGGCGTCCTCGCCGGCTGGAACTTCATCATCTCGCTTGTCGCGGTGACAGGGGGCGAGGCGCTCGCCTTCAGCTACTACTTCAAGACGATGTTCTTCGCGTTCGGGATCGACCTCGGGATAT
Organism: uncultured Sutterellaceae bacterium; assembly: GCA_902797695.1. Taxonomy (GTDB): domain Bacteria; phylum Pseudomonadota; class Gammaproteobacteria; order Burkholderiales; family Burkholderiaceae_F; genus Mesosutterella. The sequence goes on along the minus strand of CADBTW010000064.1, from coordinate 7,071 downwards.
CGGATGTCGCGCTCGCGGTCCTCGTCACGATCGCCTTCATCATCGCGAACGTCTTCGGCGTGAAGCTTACGGGCCGTCTCCAGAACGGCTTCATGTTCTTCTTCTGGGGCGTCGCCGCGATCTGGTTCCTCACGATGATCCCGGAGATCAACCTTCCCACCTTCGTGAAGGCGCCTGAATTCATCCATGCGACGACTCCCGGCGGGTTTTTCGCCGGCATGTGCATGATCTGGTGGTGCTTCGCCGGGTTCGAGGCGTGCGTCGCGATGGGCGAGGAGATCAAGTACCCGAAGATCAACATCCCCCGCGCGATGTTCCTCGCGCCGTTCGTCGTCTTCGCCGTGAACGCGCTCTTCCAGTGGTACCTGATCGGGATCACGCCCGCGGAAAGCCTTCCCGCGCTCTCAAGCGCCGATGCCCCGTTCCGCGAGGCGATGGTGTCCGCCGGGATCCTCGGGATGCCGCTCGCGCTCCTTGCGGCCGGCATTGCCTTCGGCGGCGACTTCTCGACCCTGAACGCCTCGATCTCGACCCCGCCGCGTTACCTCTTCACGATGGCGCGCGACGGCGCGATGCCGAAGATCTTCGCGGACACGAGCAAGAAGTACCAGACGCCGTACGTCGCGGTGATCACGCTCGGCGTCCTCACGGTGCTCCTCATCGCGACGAATTCGCTCGACTACATCGCGTCGCTCTCGCTTTTCGCCGACCTTTTCTATTACGTGATCGGGATCATCGCGGCGCTCGGGCTCCGGAACAGGCACCCCGAGCTTCCGCGCTCCTACACGGCGCCCGCGATCAAGGTCCTCGCCCCGGTTTCCGCCGTGATCTATCTCGCGATGATGACGCAGCTTGACCGCGACGCTTTCGTGACGGGAGTCATCTGGTGCGTCCTCGGGATCGCGATCTACCTCGTCTGCTCGAAGAAATACGGCCGCGCGGGCGAATTCGCCCTCGACCTGAAGGCGTCCGGCGCCTACGACGACCCGACTCCGGAGGAGAAGGCCGCCATGGACCGCGAGTACACGATCTGGAAGGTGATCGTCGGAGCGGCGTCCGTCCTCGGCGTCCTCCTCTATGCGGTGCCTTACTTCTGCGCCTAGTCGCGCGGGACGTTCCTGGCAGTGGGAACGGAAAGGGGGACCCGTTTTGGGCCCCCCTTTCACATGCGCTGAAACAGTTTGAGAGCTTTTCCCGTGCCTCCCCCTTTTCCTCTTCCGGGTACCGGAGGTAGCATCTTCCAACCCTAGGAAGTTTCACACTCGCGGAAGTGGATTCAGGAGCCGGAGAGGGCGCCTGCGCGCCTTGCCCCTTTCCCCTTGTCTCCGGAATCGGCCGCGCCGGCCCACGAGCGTCTGCCAATGAACATCAAAAGAATCCTCAGCGCACTGGAGTCAAGGCTCGCAAGGCACCGGAAAGCCGCCGCAGGGGCTGCCGGAGCCCTTGCCCTGCTTCTCATCCTCTTCTTTCCGCTGAACCTCTTCTCAGGCACCACGGTGCTCGTCCTCGTGCGCGAGGACACGACTCCGGAAACGTTCGCCCGGTCGCTCGAGAAGGAACGCGTGGCGGCGCCATCCTTTCTTCTTGAGGCCGCCTACAGCCTCGCGCGGACCGGAGGCGTCCAGCCGTCCTCAGGCTACTACGCGCTTACCGGGACCGATTCCCTCGCGACATTCGCCCTGAAGCTCAGGCGTTCCAATCTCTCCCAGGGCATTTTCCGGATCCCGGAGGGCGCTCCGATCTGGGCCGTCCGGGCGCTCCTTGAGAAGAATTCGCTCACGACGCGCGACTTCACCGCGGAGCCTGACAGTACGGCGGCCGAGGCGCTTTCCGAAAAGTACCCGGAACTCCGTGACGTGATCGCCCGGGCAGGGGAAGAGCAGGCTTCGAGGCTGCAGGGAAGCCAGGGGTTTTCGCTCGAAGGGCTCCTCGCCCCCGACACCTATTTCTACCAGCAGGGGAAGAGCGACCTCGTGATCGCGGCGCTCGCGATGCGGCACCAGCAGAAGGTGCTTGCTTCGGAATGGGCGGGGCGGGACACTGTGGCGAGCAGCATGATCAGGACGCCGTACGAGGCGCTGGTCCTCGCCTCGCTGATCGAGAAGGAGACCGGGGTGAAGACCGACCGCGCGCTCGTTTCGAGCGTCTTCCACAACCGGCTCCGGAAGGGGATGCCCCTCCAGACGGATCCCTCCGTGATCTACGGCCTCGGGCCCGGCTTCAAGGGCCCCCTCACGAAGGCGGACCTCCGGCGCGACACGCCCTGGAACACCTACACGCGGCGGGGCCTTCCGCCCACCCCGATCGCGGCGCCCTCGCGGCTCGCGATCCACGCGGCGCTGCATCCGGCTGACACGAGGTACCTCTACTTCGTCTCGCGCGGCGACGGCACGTCCCAGTTCTCGGAAACCCTCGGCGCGCATAACAGCGCTGTGGACGAGTTCATCCGGAAAAGGAAGAACTAGGAAGATCGGGATCACCGAAGGCATTCGAAAGGAATCGAGAGATGTACAAATCGCTCTACCCCTGGCAGGGAAGGCTCCTCGGCGAGCTCTCGAAAATGCGGGACCGGCTCCCGAACGGCGCGATCGTGTACGGGCCGCGCGGCATCGGCACGTTCGAGATCGTGGAGGAGTTCGCGAAGGGGCTTCTCTGCGAAGCGCCGAACCCTGACGGATCGCCCTGCGGAAAGTGCGCCGGATGCCTCCTCGCGCGGGCCGGAAACCATCCCGACATGCGCTACGTGCTTTCGGAAGCGGAGGCGCTGCCGCGAGGCCTTCCCTATGAGCCGCCGTCAGCCTCGGGAACGCGGAAGAACCTCATTCGCGACATCCTGATCCACCAGCCGCGGGCTCTTGCCGACTTCCTCAGCCTCGCCCCGCACCGGAGCCGGGTCCGCGTGGTCCTCGTGTATCCCGCAGACAGGATCCGGCCTGACGCCGCGAGCGTCTTCCTCAAGATGCTGGAGGAGCCGCCCGAAGGCGTCGTCTTCCTCATGGTGGCGGAGGACATCGACGCGGTGCTCCCGACGATCCGTTCCCGGTCCCGCCTCATCCGGGCGACGCCTCCCTCGAGGGAAGAGTCCGTCGCGTGGCTGCGGGGGAAGGGCGTGAAGGATCCGGAGGAAGCGCTTCTGCGGGCGGGGGGAATGCCGGTCTCGGTCTTTGAGACGGATCCGGGACGCGAGCTCTCGGAAGAGGACCTCGAGGCGCTCCTCTCCCTTCTCTCGCTCTCGGGGGACCCCGGGGACTATCCCCGCCGGGTCGTCGCCGAGGTGAAGAAGGAGTGGCCGCTCGGCGCCGTGGCGGTTGCGCTTGAGCGCTGGGGATGGGATCTCGCGGCGGTGTCGAGGGGCCTTCCTCCCCGGTACTTCCCGCGGGAAAAAGCCGTGCTGGCGAAGCTCGCTTCGAAGCTCAGGCGCGACCCGTTCTTCTCCTGGCAGAAGGAAGTCCTCGCGCTTCGCGCCGTATCTGACCATCCGCTCAACGCGAAGCTCGCCGCCGAGCAGATCCTCCTCAGCTATCCCCGCTCCTTCGGGCTCTGACCGCGGGTTCCTCTTCCGGATCCCCGGAAGAGGGGACCCCGGAGCGTTTCCCGTTCCCTATAATTAGCCGGCAAACAGTTAGCCAGATAAACAAATGGAATACAGGGTCCGCATCCTTCCCGGGCGGGAAACGATACAGAAGACGGCGCAGGACGCCGGGGTTGTCTTCGACCCGGAGGCGACGGAGCTCGTCCTGTCGCTCGCGAACGCGAGGAACGCGATGATGGCCATGGTGGAGGCGCCCCTGAGGGAGGAATACGGCCTCACCGAAGGCAAGTTCATCCTTCTCATGGCGCTCAAGTCACATCCCGAGGGGTTCGGGGTGAAGGAACTCGCGGACCGGGTCGGGGTGTCCGTGCCGACCGTATCCATCATGCTCCGGCGGATCCTCGAGTCGCCTGAGCCCCTCGTCACGGTGTCGCCCGACAGGAAGAGCGGCCGCGGGAAGCGGGTGAGGATCGCGGAGCCCGGCGTGCGGCTCATCAGGCAGGTGCTCCCCGCGCATCTCGGGCGGGTCGAAGCGTTCTCTTCGAGGCTCACGCCGGACGAGCGCCGGGAACTGGTGAGGCTTCTCGGGAAGCTGATCCAGTCCCGGGAATAGGAGCGCCTCACGAAGTTTTTCCAACCCGCACCCGTTTCCTGAAAAAGGGAACAGGGCGGTTTCGCATCAAATTTGAATTAGCCGGCTAAGAATCACCTTGAGAAAACGGATCCGGGAGCCGGCGCGGCATTGGAACGGAAATGGCAGAAGAAAGGAAGCAGGAACAGGCGGAAGGGAACACGGCTCGCGCGCCCGCGAGGGAGGCGAAACCCGGCCGGGCGTCGTTCGGGAAGGCGAAGAAGCTCGCCCGGCCGCTTGTCTTCTTCGGCGCGCTGCTCGTGATCGGCACGGCGCTCATCATGCTCGGGGGGCGGCACGACGCGGACACCCTCGCCCGGACGATGAAGTACGGGATCCTCACGGCGGACGAAGTGAACACGGCGTTCGAGCGGGTTTCGGGGAAGCTCGTCTCGCGTCCTGCGGTCGAGGGGAAGCGCGTGAAGGCGGGAGACGTCCTGATGGAGCTTGACCCCACCGACAACGCGATCGCGATCCGGAAGACCCGCGCCGCGATCGAGAACAACCGGGCGGCGGTCGAGGAGGAGAAGCGACAGATCGAGATCGACCTCGTGGCTTCCGGCACAACGGAACGGAACGCCTGGCGCCGGATCGAGGGCCTGCAGGCGGCGCTCGACACCGCCCGCTCGAACGAGCGGCGGGCGGCGGCGGACTTCGCCCGCGCGAAGGCGCTGATCGCCTCGCACGCCATTTCCCAGTCGTCCTATGACCAGCTGAAGAGCGCATGGGAGACCGCAGCGGCCTCGGTCACCTCGGCTCGCCGGGCGCTAGACGCGGCGACGGTCGGCGCGACCCGCGCGGACCTCTCGCGGCTTTCCTCGAAGGGGACCGCGGACGGCATGCGGCTCTCCGAGATCGCGGACACCCGGGCTTCCATCCGGAACCGCACGCTGAAGGTGGCGCAGCTCGAAGCGGAGGGACGGTCTCTCGAGGCGGACCTCGACGCGCTCGAGGTGGAAAAGAACCGTCTGACGCTACGCGCGCCCGAGGACGGGAAGGTCCTGAAGCTCATGTATGAGCCTGGCGAGATCGTCCCGGCAGGGACCCCGGCCGTGCTCCTTCAGACCGACCGCAGCTACTACGAGATCTACGTGAGCGAGCGTGACGCCGCGCGATTCTCCGAAGGGAAGGACGTGGTCGGGACGACGGCTTCGGGCGACAAGGTGAAGGGAACGGTGCGGGTGCTCCGGCGCGCGCCCGCCTTTGCCGACATCCGGGGCTCGCGCGAACGCGGGCAGGCCGACCTCGCGTCGCTCATCGCGCGGATCTACATCGTGCCGCGGCCCGGTGTCGTGCCCGGGATGACGATCGGGGTGAAGACCGATGACTAGCCGCGGAACGTTGTTCTCGGGAATCCGGGAGTCGGTCCTTGAGGAGCTCGGGGCGATGCAGTCCGGGCACTTCATTCCCTACCACAAGCTCGCGTTCCTCGCATCGCTCGTCACGACCGTCGTGATGAGCCTCATCTTCAGCCAGATGGGCGTGATCGAGGCCCCGGTTTCGGTGGTGGACCTCGACCGGACGGCTGCGAGCGCGAGGATGATCACGGCTGCCGACTCGAGCCGCGACATCCGCGTTGCAGAAGTGATCCGGGGGCCCGCCGACCCTGCGGCACTCACCCGGCACGACCGCACGGTCGGCGTTCTCGTGATTCCGGAAGGGTTCGAGAAGGCACTCCTCCGGGGCGAGAGGACCACGGTCGGCTACATGGCGGACCAGACGAACGCCGCGCAGAACGGCGAGGTGTTCAGCGCGCTCGGGGAAATCGCGGCGGAGATGGGCGCCTCGGTCTCCTCCTCGTCGCTCGAATCGCTCGGGCGTCCGGGGACGGGGTCGGCAGGGCCCGGCGTCTCGGTCTCGACCAGGAGGCTCTTCGTCCCGGGGAACGACCCGGTTCCCATCACGGTAGCCGGCTTCCTCTACTTCTTCTCCGGGATCTACCTCGGGCTCACGACCCTCATGCTCACCGGCCGCATGCACGTCTCCGGCGAATGGCGCCGGGCGATCCTCGAGCGGGGGCCGGTCGCAATGGCCTCGAGGCTCATTCCCTACGTGCTCGCGTACGCGGGCGCCGTCACCTTCATGACGGCAATGCTCGTCCTCTTCAACGCCTTTCCCTTCAAGGGGAACTACCTCGCGTATCTCCCAAGCCTCCTCCTGCTTCCGTTTGCGATCGGGCTCATCGCGATGGTGGTCACGTGGAACTTCCCGACGCCTGCCGGGGGCGCCGCCTTCATGATCTTCATCGTCCCGCCCGGCTTCATCATGGGCGGGATGACGCTCGCGACGGGCGAGCTTCCCGGCTGGGCCTGGGTTCTTTCGCACGCGTTCCCGCTCACGTGGCAGTTCGCGATGTACCGGGACTTCGGGCTCCGCGGCACCGGGCTCGCCGAAATGGCGGCGCCCTACGGCGCCTATGTCCTCTATGTCGGGGCGCTTCTCGCGCTTTTCCTCCTCCGCTTCTATTCGGAACGCCGGAAGATGCTCCGGGCGGCGCCGGGGGTGACGAAGTACTAGCCTTTGGTTTCATGGGTTCCCAGGCTCATCCGCGGCCTGGACGCCGCGGAACTCATGTTTCCGGCAAACGGTGGCCCGAAGTCCCTGAACCGCACACGCATCTCTCAGGGATTTCCTCTTGATGGGTAAGGATATAGTCCTAAGGAATTATACGTACAACAATAATAGCCAACGTAAGGTCTCTTTTGAAACGGCGCAAAATCTCAATAATTCTGTAACTTACGACGTTTTTACCGGCATGGATGCTTTGGTTTTTTATCTGTTTTGCAACCACGAAACATTTGCTTTCCCGGAAGACATTGGCCTAGTATTTCGTTCTTTAAATTCATTAATTATTAAAACTGCAAAAAAGGCCTCTCGGTACTGTCATCGGGAGGCCTTTTCCCTCTGC
>CADBTW010000063.1 GCA_902797695.1 uncultured Sutterellaceae bacterium | reverse complement strand
TCACGCTCCTCTCTGGAAAACAACCCAAGGAACCGGGACCAATCAAATGAGCGACACAGCTCTTCGCATCGTGATGCTCCTCGCGGACATCATCGTGCCGATCGCGATCGGCTACATCCTGAAGCAGAAAGAGCTCGTACGGCCCGCCTTCAACGACTTCATGATCAAGGCGAACGTCCGGGGGCTCTTCACGATCCTCGCATTCGTCGCCTTCTGGAAGCTCCAGTTCACGGCTGAGGTCGCCCTGATACCGCTTGTCGGACTCGCGATCCTATTCGTCCCGTACTTCCTCGGGATGCTGATCACGAAGAAGGTCTCGGATCCCCTTGAACGGGGCGCTCTCGTTGTCTCCGCGATGCTCGGGAACATCGGGACGCTCGGGGGGCTCCTCTGCTTCCTGCTCTTTGGCGCTGTCTCCTACGCCTATGTCCAGGTGCTCACCGTGATGCAGAGCCTCGTCCTCGTGCTCTTCTGCTTCCCGCTCGCCGCGAAGTTCCGCGCGATGGCGGAAACGAAGCGCGGCCTCGCGAAGAAGCAGTCCTTCCGGGAGATGTTCGTGAACTGGAACAACGTCTCGATCCTCGGGATGCTCGCGGGTGCCGCGCTCTCGCTCGGCGGCGTGAAGCAGCCGGATTCCCTCGCCCCTGTGTTCGCGGCTCTCGTCCACATTTCGGCCTGGATCCAGTTCCTCCCGGTCGGTCTCCTCCTCAACTTCGGAGCGGCGCGGCGCGAACTTAACCTGAACGTGATGAAACTCCTCCCGCTGAAGTTCATCGTGATGCCGCTTCTCATCGGGGGCGCGAGCTTCCTTCTCTTCTCCGACCGGACGATCACCTCGACCCTCGTCGTCGAGGCGGCATGCCCTGTCGCGATCAACACGGTCTTCTGCTGCGCGCTCTACGGCCTTAAGACGGACGTCGCCATGGCGGCCTTCCTCTCCACCACCGTCGTCTTCCTCGCGGTGCTCTGCCCGTTCTTCTTCTGGCTCTATCTCTAGGCGTCAGGAGGCGAGAAAAACAGCCGGCCGGAAAACCTTCGGAAAGGTTGCCCGGCCGGCTGCCTGTTTTCTAGTCCTGCCCCTCCCATGGAAAATCAGGAAAGGGAACGGGGGAAAGCTCCCCTAGCGGAACTCCTTCATGCTGCGAAGCGTCCTGAACGCCTCCTGCATGTCCTTCTTCACGAGCCGCTGCTTCCTCTCGAAGAGCGACCGGTAGGCTGCGGTGTTCTTCTCGTCCGGAGCGTAGGAAGCGTCCTTCATGATCGTGTCCTTCAGGGCCGGAATGATGCTCTCGGTCCCGCCCGTCGCGTAGGAAGCGAAGACGCAGTTCGTCACGACGGCGCCGCCCGCGTTGCGGTACCGAACGACGTCCGCCGCCAGCATGTCGGCCTTGATCTGGTTCCAGAGCGAATCGCGCGAGCCGCCTTCGGTCACCGTGATCGTCTTCAGGGGAACGCCGGCTGCGCGGTACGTGTCCGTGATCTCCATGTAGTCGTAGCCGATCGCTTCGAGCACCGAGCGCCACATGACGGCCTGGCCGTCGTCAAGCGTCATGTTGAGGAAGCAGCCGGACGCGTTCGCCTCGTCGCCCACCCCGCCCGTGAGGTACGGGAGGAAGAGGACGCCGTTGCAGCCCGCTGGGACCTTTTCCGCCATTTCGGAAAGCGCCGTGTAGTACTTCGGGTCGTCCGACTTGAGGCAGACGCTGTCCTTGAACCAGCGGAGCGCGAGGCCCCCGGTCCGAATGTAGCCCCAGTAGAAATAGGTGTCGGGCAGCGACCCCGAGTTGAATATCAGGCCGCTCCCGGGCTTCGAGAGCTCGGGGACGATCCCGGTGGTCGAAACGCAGAACATCGCGCAGGTTCCCGCGACGTCAACGCCCTGCGCCGGGCCGAAGACCCCGCAGCCGAGCATCGACTGCATCGTGTCGCCCGCCCCCGCGCAGACCGGAGTGCCGGCAGCGAACCCGGTCTTCTCAGCCATCTCTTCGGAAAGCCCGCCTACGATGTCCCAGGGCTTGAGAATGCGGGGAAGGTACTTGCGGTCGATTCCGAGAATCGCGAGCTGCTCGTCGCTCCAGCACTTCTCCATCACCTTGTAGCCGAGGCCCCAGCCGGACATCGTCCCCCAGTCGATGAAGGCGTCCTCTCCCTTCAGCCCGGCAAGGTGCATGAGGATGTAGGGGGCGTCGTGGACGAACTTCACGCCCCGCTCCTGGAACGCCTTCGAGTTCTTCAGGAACCAGCGCGCGAAAAGAGCGGGGAACATGCAGGAAGCCTCGGGGTTCCCGGTTTCCTTCCCCCAGATCTCGAGCCCCTTCGCGTTGATCTCGTCCGCGTCCGCCTTGGTGCGCGAGTCGAGGTAGTTGATGTAGGGGGTCACGGCGTTCCCGTCAGCGTCGATGCCCGTGATCCCGCAGATGATGCCGTCGCCCATGATGGCCGCGACGTCGGAAGGCTGGAAGCCCTTCCGGCGGATGTCCTCGGAACACGCCTTCATGCACTTCACGGTGTTCGCGACGTATTCGTCCGGGTCCATCTGTACCCAGCCGGGCTGCGGGTAGCCGAGCGTTGTCGGGAGGCTGTGAGACGCGATGCAGTTCCAGCTGCTGTCGTAGACCGCCACCTTGACGCTCTGGGTGCCCGCGTCAAAGCCGAGATAAAGCTTTCCCATGTTCCTATCCTTCCGCAGGTAGCCCGAAGGGGCCAGGCCTGTGAATTGCAGACTCATAATTAGATGATTTTACCTAATTGTGATAAAGCGGGAGGCACGGAAAATGTTTCCGCGAACCCACGGAAGAAGGACTGCAGGAATGGCAGCCCGAAAACGTTAAAATCCAACCGGTTCAGATGGGACGGACATCATGACTGCATCCGAAGCGTTCTCCATTTACCTGAAGTTCTTCTTCATTTTCACGCCTTTCTTCATCCTCGCCGTGTTCCTCGCGCTGACGGAAAAGGTGGGGCCGAGGATGCAGCGGGCGCTCGCCGCCCGGGTGACGCTCGGGATAGTGCTGATCTCGATCGTGCTCTACTTCTTCGGCTCCGAAATCTTCACGCTTTTCGGAATCACGGTGGACTCCTTCCGGATCGGCGCGGGCGCCCTGCTCTTCCTCTCCGCCGTTTCCCTCACGCAAGGGAAGTTCTCGCTCCCAGAAACAAGTTCCTCGCTCATGGACCTCGCCATCGTCCCGCTCGCGATCCCGATCACGATCGGGCCCGGGAGCGTCGGCGCCCTGATCATCGTGGCAGCTGAGCAACAGAACGCCGTGCATTCCGCGGAAACCCTTGTCTGCATCGTCTTCGCCTGCCTCACCATCGGCGTCATGCTCCTCACCGCGGACCGGGTGAAGCAGCTGATCGGTTCGAACGGTATCGCGATGCTCTCCAAGATCACTGGCCTCATCCTCGCCGCGCTTTCCTGCCAGATGATGTTCACGGGCATCGCAGCGTTTCTGAAGTAATTCAGACCGCGTGAATCAAATTCGTGATTTGGAGTTTTCTTTTTTGCTTCAGTGTGGTTTCGTCTGGACGTGGCTCTTCCTCAAATCTTGTGAAAACCGAGGGGAAACCCTCTCCCGTTCCAAAACAGCATATTTCCAGAAGAACGATGGCTTGAC
>CADBTW010000062.1 GCA_902797695.1 uncultured Sutterellaceae bacterium | reverse complement strand
GTGCGCAATATCAAGAAGATTTTTGAGAACGAACACGTACGGTATGCGGCGGCGGTTTGTTAACTATTAACCTGCCACGTTAATAGAATAGGGGTTCGCTTCAATAGTTTTCAAAGGGACCCGCGTCCATGTCCACGATCATCTACCCCTCCCCCATCTTCGGACCGGTGAAGAGCCGGCGGCTCGGCATTTCGCTCGGCATCAACGTCTGTCCGCCTGACGGGAAGATCTGCTCGTTCGACTGCATCTACTGCGAGTGCGGGTTCAACGCGGACCATCGGCCGAAGGAGAAGATGCCGGGCCGAGCCCGGATCCGCGAGGCGCTCCGCGAGAAGCTTGTCGAAATGCGCCGTGACGGCGCCCTCCCCGACACTCTCACGTTCTCGGGGAACGGGGAACCTACCGGGCACCCGGAATTCCCCGGGATCATCGACGACACGATCGCGCTCCGGAACGAGTTCTGTCCGAATGCGAAGGTCTCGGTCCTCACGAACTCAACCCGGATCACGAAGGAAGAGGTGTTCCAGGCGCTTCTTCGCGTTGACAACGCGCTCCTCAAGCTCGACACGGTCGACCCGGACTACATCCGGCTCGTCGACCGGCCGAATTCGAGGTACGAGCTTCCCGAAATCCTCCGCGCGATGGAGCGGTTCGGAAGCCGCGCTGTGATCCAGACCATGTTCCTCCACGGCTCGTTCGAAGGCCGCCGGGTCGACAACACGGGGGAGGAGTTCGTCGCGCCGTGGCTCGAGGAAATCGCGCGGATCCGCCCGAAGCTCGTCACGATCTACACGATCGACCGCGAGACCCCGGACAAGGACCTGCGGAAGGCGACGCGCGAGGAGCTTGACCGGATTGCGGACCGAGTCCGCTCGCTCGGGATCGCGGCCCAGGCGTCCTACTAGCCCGGAGGCCTAGCCGGAAGAGCAAAGCCGACCGGAAGGGGCTGCCCTCCGGCCGGCTTTTCTTCTTTGGACGCGAGGCGCTCCCGCAGAAGCGCCACCTCGGCACTAGTCCTCGGAATCGTCGAAGATCCCGATCTTCTTCCCCTTCTTCACCGCGTCGAGCTCGCGCTTCTCCTGCTCGGTCGAGAGCACGCGGTTGTCGACGCCGGAGGACTTCTCGAGGATCGTGTTCGCCTCGCGCTGCGCCTGCGTCCAGTAGTCGGCGTCCGCGATCCCGAGCTTCACGGGGTCGAACACCGGGTCGAGCCCCGCGCGGAGCTGCGTCTCGTAGTCCTTGAGACACTTGAAGGCAACGCCCTGAAGGAGCAGGATCGCGATGAAGTTCACCCAGGCCATGAGGCCGATGCCGATGTCGCCCATCGCCCAGGCGAGACCCGCGCTCTTCATGGAGGAGTACGCGGTGCCGATCACGAAGACCACGCGGAGCGCGAAGATCCAGAAACCGCGGTTCTTTCCCCGGAGCAGGTAGATCACGTTCGTCTCCGCCTGGAAGTAGTAGGCGAGGATCGTCGTGAAGGCGAAGAAGAAGAGCGCGATCGCGACGAAGGGCGCCCCCCAGCCGGGCATCACGGTTTCGACTGCGGCCTGGGTGTAGCCAGGCCCCGCCTCGATCCCGGGGAGACGCTCGTAGAGGGCGGTCCCGGCCGCTCCCACGACGTTGTAGCAGCCCGTGAGGAGCACCATGAAGCCGGTCGCGGAGCAGACGAAAAGCGTGTCGATGTAGACCGAGAAGGCCTGCACAAGGCCCTGCTTCGCCGGGTGCGAAACGGCGGCGGAGGACGACGCGTGGGGGCCGGTGCCCTGGCCCGCCTCGTTCGAGTAGAGGCCGCGCTTCACGCCCCAGGTGATCGCGGAGCCGAGCATCGCGCCGAAGACCGAGTCCATCCCGAAGGCGGACCGGAAAACGAGTTCGAGCACCGCCGGGAGCTTCTCGATGTTCACCCCCATGATGATGAGCGCCGCGACAATGTAGATCTGCGCCATGAAGGGGACGACCACCACCGTGAACTTCGCGATGCGGGTGAGGCCGCCGAAGATCACGAAGCAGAGGAGCGAGATCGTGAAGACCGTCGTCACGGCGACGTTAAGGTCGAAGGCGTGCGTGAAAGCCATGGCGATCGAGTTGCTCTGGACGCCCGGGCAGAGGAAACCGGTCGCGATGAGGGTGACGACCGCGAAGAGGATCGCGAACGCCCGGCTGTGGAGGCCCTTCTCGATATAGAAGGCGGGGCCGCCGCGGTATTCGCCGTTCAGGTTCACCTTGTAGACCTGGCCAAGCGTCGACTCGACGAAGGCGGAGGAGGCGCCGAGGAAGGCGACCATCCACATCCAGAAAAGGGCGCCCGGTCCCCCGAAGCAGATCGCGGTCGCGACGCCTGCGATGTTCCCCGTGCCGACACGGCCGGCGAGCGTCATCGTGAGCGCCTGGAAGCTCGAGATGCCGATCTCGCCCTTCTTCTTCTGGAAGAGGAGCCGCGTCATTTCGCCGAACAGGCGGATCTGCAGGAAGCGGCCCCGGATCGAGAACCAAAGCCCTCCGAGAAGGCATAGCGCGACGAGGGCGGGGGACCAGACGATGTTGCTCACCGTCGTGACCAGCTGTTCCATGGGATTCTTTCCTTTGTTGTCTCTTTTTTTCTCGTTCGGCCGGGCGGCCAAGGGAGGGCCCGCCCGAATCCGGCCCTCTCGGGCAACGTTTTTCGATTGTAAAATCTTTACGGCTTTTTTACTTTCGGGGTGGGTTGCCCATGCCGGGAAGAGCAGGCGGAGCGGGCCGCCCTTTCGACCGAAGAAAACACCAGACGGTGAACGAAGTGAGACTGACAGAAAGAGACAGTGCAAACCTGAAAACGTTCCTGCGGGCAATCGGCGCGGTGCTCGCGTGCTGCGCCGTTTACCTCGTCGTGATCGGATTCCTCTTCCTGCAGACGAAGCACGGCACCGACACGGAAGCCGCGCTCGAGATCGCGGAGGACATCATGCTCGGCGCCGCGGCAGTCCTTTTCTTTGCCCTCGCGCGGAAGATCCCGGAGGAACGGGCCGGAATCCTCCTCATCGCAGGGTTCCTCACTGCGCTCTTCATCCGCGAGCAGGACTTCGCGTTTGACGCCATCTCACATTCCGCGTGGCTCATACCGGAAGCGGTATTCCTCGTCCCGCTCTTCTGGTACGTTTGGAAGAGGGGGCTTTCTGAAACGCTCGAAGGCCTCGGGAACTTCGTGCGGTCCGACTCGTTCGTCCTCATGGCGGCCGGTGTCGCGATGCTTCTCGTCTTCTCGAGGCTCTACGGTTCGGGAAGCCTCTGGAAGCTTTTCATCAGCGACCCTGATTCCATGTACATCGCGAAGCGCATTTCCGAAGAATCTATGGAGATCCTCAGCTACGCCCTGATGACGATATCCGCCGGCGCCTACTACGTGCGGCGCATCCACGGCCGCGCGAGCTGACCGCAAAGCACCGGGCCGCGAAGCGAACCAGCCACGGAGAGCTCGAAAAAAAGGCCTTTCCGGAATCCCGGAAAGGCCTTGAAAATAGGAGACTTGCATGAACAGATTCAATCGGGCGGGACCTGGCGCTTCCGCATCAGCCCTCCCAATACTTGAGTACTTTACTCAGATTTAGGAAAACCGCAAGGGGGACGTGGTCAGGGATACAAATTATTACATATGAGAATGATTCTCATATTTCCCTTCGGTCGAGACTCCATTCCGCCCTGCCGCTAGAATCCTCTTCCGACATGACGACAGAACCCCTTTACCCCGTCCCCGCGCTTGCTCCGGGCGAGCTCCACCGAGCCGAGCAGACGATCAAGCGAAGCCGCTTCATCTGCTCGGTCGCCCACACCGCGTCGCCTGAAGAAGCGAAGGCCTTCATCGAGGCGGTCTCGCGGGAGTTCTCCGACGCCCGCCACAACTGCTGGGCGTTCGCTGCGGGCGCCCCCGGGTCGACCGCGAGAATCGGCGCGAGCGACGCGGGCGAGCCCCACGGGACTGCGGGGCGGCCGATGCTGAACGTCCTCCTCCACTCCGGGGTCGGCGAGATCGCGGTCGTCGTGACGCGCTACTTCGGGGGGATCCTCCTCGGGACGGGAGGCCTGGTCCGTGCTTACCAGGGCACGGTGCAGATGGCGCTTGAAACCCTTCCCACTGCGGAGCGCCTCGTCACGGTGCCCCTCGACGTCACGATCGAGCACCGGTTCGTGACGCTATTCCTCAGGCTTCTCCCGAAGCACCGGGCGAGCGTTTCCGGGTCCTCCTTCGGGCTCGACGCCGAGTACCGGCTCGCGATCCCGGAGCCCGAGATCGAACCCTTCAGCCGCGAGCTCACCGAGATCACCTCGGGCGGAGCGCTCATTTCCCGCCCTGAAGAAGAGCCGCAGCCCTGAAACGCAAAAAACCTCCGCTCTTCGCGGAGGTTTCCACTTCTGGGGGACTTCGTGCCAGATCAGTAAGGCATCAGTTTTTGTCCCCGCCCTTGAAGGCCCTGAGGATATGGGAAAGGGTTCCCGCGTCCTCCTCCTCGCGCTCGGCTGCGGCAGCGGATTCCTGCGCTTCCGCGGCTTTCTCCGCCATCCTGTCGTTCTTCGCGGTGCAGGCCGCCATCGCGTCGATCACGGCGCCCCGGAACCCGTGCTCCTCGAGCACCTTGACCGCCTCGATCGTGGTTCCGGCGGGGCTCGTCACCTGGTCCTTGAGCGCCCCGGGGTGCATGCCGCTCTCAAGCACCATCTTCGCAGCCCCCATCACCGCCTGGGCCGCAAACTTGTAGGCCTGGGCCCGGGGCATTCCGTCACGGACCGCGCCGTCCGCCATCGCCTCGATCAGCATGTAGACCCAGGCGGGGGATGCTCCGCTCACGGTGCCGGCCGCCCCCATCAGGCCTTCCGGAATCTCCTCTACCCTGCCGCAGGTCGCGAAGAGCGCCTGCACCCAGGCGAACGACTCCCTCGAGACGAGGCTGTTCGCGCAGAGCGCCGTCATCCCCTCGCGGACGAGCGCCGGGGTGTTCGGCATCGCGCGCACAACCTGAACGGGCTTACCGAAGAGCGCCTCGATCGCGCTGATCGGCTGGCCCGCGGCGACGCTGATGACAAGGGTCTGGGTGCTGACGACTGGCGCGATCTCGCGGATCACCGCGGCGAGCCGCTGCGGCTTCACGGCGAGGATCACGTTGTCCGCGCGGGCGACCTCGGAATTGTCCGCCGTCGTCGCGACGCCGAGCTTCGCCGTGAGGTCGCGCGAAGCCTGCGTCGCGTTTGACGCGATGATGTCAGCCTTCGTGACGAGGCCTGACGCGAGGATCCCGGAAATGATCGCGCGCCCCATGTTTCCTGCGCCGATGACGCCTAGTTTCATGCTTTTCCTCCGAAACTTTCCGATGTGCGGAAACGGGCCCCCGGGTTCGGTTTTCCCGGCCGGGACCCCTTCGTTTTCATCGCATTATAGGTGAGACAGATGCCCTCCTCCGCCGTCGGGCGTAACACCTAAAAGGCAGAACGAACTATTTCCCCTGGTCCTCAGGTGCTTTCGGATCGAACCCAAGGGGAGGCCGCATCGCGCACCCGACCGCCTTCCCCTGCCGCGCGAGGTAGCCGCTCCCCCAGCGGTACATCGCTTCGAGTATTGGATAAATGCTTTTCCCCGCTTCGGTGAGCGAATACTCGACCCGCACCGGAACCTCCGGATAGACCTCCCGGTGCACGAGATGGTCCGCCTCGAGCTCGCGAAGCTGCCGCGTAAGCATCCGTGGCGTCGCGCAGGTGACGATCCTCGAAAGCTGCGAGAACCGGAGCGGCCCCTCCATCAGGCGCCAGAGAATCAGCGCCTTGTACTTCCCGCCGATCAGCCCGAGGGTCGTCTCGACCGGGCAGAATGGACCGTCCGACCCGTGTTTCGAAGCCGCCGCGCAGGCGGGGCACCCTTCATTCCTCTCATCCAAAAGCATCGCACCAGTTCCTATTGATATCATTTTTGATATCAGCATCATTTTTTGACAGTTGTTGCGATTTTAGCACCAGCATATAAAATGATCGCCAACAGCGTTTTTGGACTGCATTGAATGAAAAAGCAGCGTTTTGACGTGACCGGCATGAGCTGCGCCGCATGCCAGGCGGCGATCGAGCGGACGGTGGGGAAGATGGAAGGCGTCCAGAGCGCCGTCGTGAACCTCCTCGCGAACAAGCTCACGGTCGAGTTTGACGAGAAGAAGGTAACGGAAGGCCTGATCTGCGAGCGCGTCTCGTCGATCGGGTATGGCGCGACGCCGGAAGGAGGCGACGCCACCAATGCCGGGGCCAATCCCTCCGGCCGCACGAAGCAGGAAGAAAGGGCCGAGGCCGAAATGAAGTCGCGGTGGCGTGCGCTCGTCTCCTCTTCCGTCATTTCCGCCTTCCTCATGGCGCTCTCCGTCTCCGCGATGCGGGGCTGGCTCCCCGAGCCGCTCGCTGGTGCCCGCGGGGCGGTTCCGGTGACGATCACGCTCTTCGTCCTCGCGAGCGTCGTCCTCCTCATCCAGCGCCGTTTCTATATCGCGGGCTTCCGGTCGATCTTCGCGCTGCACCCGAACATGGACGCGCTCGTCGCGATCGGGTCCGGCACTGCGTACCTTTTCGGCCTCGCATACCTCTACCTCATGGCGTTCGCGTCGGCTGACGGCGACAGCGCCCGGGTAATGGAGCTCTACGGCCACCTCTACCTCGACTCCGCCGCCATGGTGCCGACCCTCGTCTCGATCGGGAAGTACATGGAAAGCCGTGCGAAGTCGAAGGCGACCGAAGCGGTGACGTCGCTCGCGAAGCTCCGTCCCTCGACCGCAACCGTGCTGCGGAACGGTGCTGAAGTACGGGTGCCGATCGAGCGGGTCGCCTCGGGCGACATCCTTGTCGTGAAGGCCGGTGAAACGATCCCGGCGGACGGCGTCGTCACTGAAGGAACCGGGTGGGCGGACGAGTCGATCGTGACGGGTGAGTCGCTCCCGGTCGAGAAGCATGCCGGGAATGAGGTAACCGGCGCCTCGGTTCTGAAAGCCGGGCACCTCCTCGTCCGCGCGACCCGGGTCGGGCGTGATTCGACGCTCTCCCGGATCATCGCGCTCGTTGAGGAAGCCACCTCCTCCAAGGCTCCGATCGCGCGGCTCGCGGACCAGGCCGCGGCGGTGTTCGTCCCGGCCGTGATCGGAATCGCGCTCGCGACGCTCGTCATCTGGCTCCTCCTTGGAAAAGAGCTCTCGTTCGCCGTCACGATGGCGATCTCGGTCCTCGTGATCGCCTGCCCCTGCTCGCTCGGGCTCGCGACCCCGACCGCGATCATGGTGGGCACCGGGCGCGCCGCGCGGCTCGGAAACCTCGTGAAGGACGCGAAGTCGCTCGAACTGATGGGGCGCGTGCGGACGTTGCTCCTCGACAAGACCGGCACCCTCACCGAAGGGAAGCCTGCGGTCACCGACCTGATTCCGGCAGAGGGCGTGGCGGAGAATGAGCTCCTCGGGCTAGCCGCCTCGGTCGAGCGGCTTTCCGAGCATCCGCTCGGGATCCCGATCTGCAGGATGGCCGAAGAACGGCATCTCGCCCTTTCCACGCTCTCCGGCTTCATGCAGGTCCCGGGCCGGGGCGTCCGGGCGAAGAAGGGCGAAGCGCTCGTCCTCGCCGGGAACGAACGCCTCATGCGGGAGAACGGGGTCGACACAGCGGCGACGAAGGAAGTGAGCGAGCGGCTCGCGCGCGAAGGAAAAACCGTGATCTGGTTCGCGGAAGGCGGCAGGCTCCTCGGAGCCGCCGCGCTTCAGGATCCCCTGAAGAAAGACGCGAAGCGGGCGCTCGCAAGCCTCAGGGCGGCCGGGCTCCGACTCGTCATGCTGACCGGAGACGAAGAGCGTACCGCCCGGGCGATCGCGTCGGAAGCCGGCGTGGACGAGGTCCGCGCGGGGCTAAAGCCTGAGGACAAGGCCCGGATCCTCAGCGAATACCGCGCGAAGGGAGAACTTGTCGCGATGGTGGGGGACGGAATCAACGACGCCCCGGCGCTCGCCGCAGCGGATGTCGGGATCGCGATCGGCACCGGAACCGACGTCGCGATCGGATCCGCCGACATCGTCCTTTCGCGCGGCAGGCTCACCGGGCTCGCGGACGCGAGGCGCCTCTCGCAAGCCGTCATCCGCAACATCCACGAGAACCTCTTCTGGGCCTTCATCTACAACACGCTCGGAATCCCGGTCGCGGCCGGGCTCTTCAGCCACTGGGGGCTCGTGCTGAACCCGATGGTGTCCGCCGCCGCGATGAGCCTCTCAAGCGTCTGCGTCGTGACGAACGCGCTGAGGCTCCGGCTTTTCAGGGGCGAGTTCGAAAAAGATCCGGCGGCCGACGCCGCAGTCGGCGAGGCGGCCTCGTGCGCCGCCGCGCCCGGGGCATCCGCCTGCAATCCGCAGAACCACCAACCAGCAGTTTTATCTTCACCAAAAGGAAAAAAGGAAATGACTGAAGAAAAGAAAGCCTGTCTCTCCGTGAAGGGAATGATGTGCCCGCACTGCGTCGCGCGCGTGAAGAAGGCGCTTGAGGGAGTGCCCGGCGTCAAGAACGCCGACGTGAGCCTCGAAAAGGGCGAGGCCGCGGTGACGGTCGACTCCTCGGTCGGGACTGAAGCGCTCGTCGCGGCCATCAAGGAAGCGGGGTATGAGGCCGAGGCGAAGGCGACCGAGGCCGGTTCGACCGTAGAACTCTCGGTGAAGGGAATGATGTGCCCGCACTGTGTCGCACGCGTGAAGAAAGCGCTCGAAGCGGTCCCCGGAGTCGAGTCAGCCGAGGTCGACCTCGAGCGGGAAGCGGCCCGCGTGAAGTGCGGCGCGGGGACTTCGAGGAAAACCCTCGTGAAGGCGGTCGCGGACGCGGGGTACGAAGCGGCCTAGCGCAGCCCGGGGCCGACCCGGACGGGGAAAGGAAAAGCGAACAAAGCCCGGGGACGCGCGGGAAACGCGCTTCCCCGGGCTTAAAATACCCTCCTCGACACGAAACAACCGCCCGATCGGACCCAGTAATGAAGAAACGCTTCCTCATCGCGCTCGCGGCAACCGCCGCGGCGCTCGCTTCCGGCTGCTCCACCACTCCCGTCTATCCCTACTACACGGAGCCCGCTGAAGGAAAGACCGCGCTCCTTCGCGTTGGCGGCGAAGGGCTGATCTCGGTGCGCACGGTCGAAGAGGGCGACCGGGAGTCGTGCTTCCTCTGGCACACGGACCGGGACTTCGTCCTCAGCTATCTCGAAGGCGTCCCCGTGACGAAACCCCTCCCCTACCAGGGAAGGAGCCTCGGGATCCCCGAATCCACCGCGACGAAGCGTTTCCGTGACCGGAACCGGTGGGCAGAGATCCGCGTCCCGGCAGGGAAGGAGATCGAGATCATGTACTCGCTCCCCTACGAGCGGATCCCCGGCACCGCGCCGAAGATCAAGCTCCGGGAAGGGGACGAGATGCCGGAGGACCTCGGAGCGATCTGCCGCACGGGGTTCAGGATGACGCCCGAAGCCGGGAAGGCCTACCAGGCGAGCTTCATCTGGGGCGGGCACCAGGGCGACTACACCTGCAGCGCGGTCTTCACGTCGCTTCCTGGCGAACAGATCGTCCGCGTGAAGCAGCTCGACCCCTGCCACACCGTCGACCTCCAGGGGCTCACGTCAGTCGACGGGCTCCTCAACAACAACCGGAACTAGAAGGATTCCAGAAAATGAGAAAGGCAATCATCGCCGCGGCCGCCCTCGCCGCGATCGCTTCCTCGGCCTGCACGGGACCTGTCCTCCGGGACCCTGCCGGCGCTCCGGTGATCACGCAGAAGCACGTGATGGGGAACATCTGGGAGCGGACCGAGGTCCGGGCCTGGGAAGGGAACGCGCAGCGGGCGCGAGACACCGCGGCGAAGAACGCTGACGAATTCTGCAGCAAGACCGGAAAGGGCATGCAGCCCCTCGAGCAGTCGGTCTCCGTAAACCAGAAGAACCAGAAGGGAACGACGGTGAGGCTCCGCTTCAAGTGCGTCGAGCCCGCCAGCAGCTCGATCATGAACTAGCCAACAACGCTCTTTCCCACTGTTGCCCGAAGGAAAGAGCGAACCAGAAAACGACAATAGCCGCGTTCCGGACTGGACCGCGGCTATTGGTTTCTCTTGCAGGCATGCGAGGGGCCGGCAGAGGCTTCTGCCGGCCCTTCGCTTTATCTGGGCAGGCCCGGAGAGGAGAGCGGACCCCGGGGCGCTGCCGCCTTCAAGAAACGGGAAGGATTACTTCGCGTTCTTGATGTACTTCACGGCGCTTTCAGCAGCGATCTTGCCGCCGTTCACGCCCCAGGCGATCGTGGAGCCTGCCATGATCAGGTCGTAGGAGTCGCCGTACATGCCGCCCGCGTCGTTGCCGGCAGCGTAGAGGCCCTTGATCGGGGTGTCGTCAGGACGAACGACTTCCCACTTGTCGTCGATCTTGATGCCGCCCAGCGTGCCGAGGGAAGTCGCGACGAGCTGGATCGCGTAGAACGGGGCCTTGCGGACCGGGCGCATGTACTTCGGGCTCTTCGCGAAGAGGCCGTCGTGGCGGATGTCGCAGAAGCCGTTGTACTCCTCGACGTTCTTCTTCAGGATGTCGGCCTTCATGCCGGTCGCCTTGGCGAGGCCGTCAAGGGTGTCGGCCTTCTTCGCCCAGCCGGCCTTCTCGGCGGCAGCCCATTCGGAGTCGAACTTGGTGAGCTTCGTCGCAACCGGAACCATGACGCCGACGCCGAGGTCGATGCCCTGGGTCTTCATGTAGTCGAGCGTCGCCTGGTCGTAGACGACCCACATCTTGCCGCCGTTCCTCTCAAGGGCGTTGCCGGCGAACGGCCACTCGAGCATCACGGTCTCGTCAACGAAGCGGTCGCCCTCGGGGTTCAGCCAGAGGTGGGGCTGCTTCGCGGAAGCGGCGACCTGGTTCGTGGTGCCGACGCCCTTCGGGCCCGGACGATAGGAAGCCTGCACCTCGGTGCCGTCCTGGGCGGCGCCGGCCTTCCATGCCATCTGGACGCCGTCGCCGGTCTTGCCGGTCTGGGCGAGGCCGTCAACGCCCGGGAAGCGGAGGTACTTCTTCTTCATTTCCTCATTCGCGCCGAAGCCGCCGGTCGCGATGATCACGGCCTTCGAGTTGATCGTGATCTTGTTGCCGTCCTTGTCCTTCGCGATGACGCCGCGCACGACACCGTCCTTGCCCTGGATCAGCTCAGTCGCCGGAGTGTTGAGGAGGAGCGTGCCGCCCATCTTCTGGAACTTGTCGAGATACTTCGCGAGCCAGCCGGCGCCGCGGCCCTTGTAGATGTGCCAGGTGTAGAGGCCGTCAGGATAGTTCGAGAAGAGCTTCTCGAACTCGACACCGTTCGCCTGCATCCAGTCGATCGTGCTCGCGGTCTTCTCGACGAAGGTGCGGACCACGCGGCCGTTGCCGCGCCAGTGGCCGTAGCGCATGATGCGCTGGAAGGCTTCGTCCTTCGTGAGGCCGTAGTTCCAGTCGCGCTGCATCTTGGACTCGACCGCCATGATGCCTTCGGAGAACTTGCAGGTGCCGCCGATGATGCCCTGCTTCTCGAGGGTGATCACCTGCGCGCCAAGCTCGCGGGCGGCGACCGAAGCGGCCATGCCGCCGCAGCCGGCGCCAATGATCGCGATGTCGGTGTTCATGACCTTGTCGGCAGCGGAGGCCGGGAAGGCGAAGGCCGCGGCCATAGCCACGGCGAGGACGGGCTTCAGGAATTTCATTCTTTTTCTCTCCAATTGAATGAGGGAATGGCAGCGAACGCGGCGGGCAAAACCTGTCAGGCACCCTTTTCCGCTACTTCGTCCTGCCTAGTTCTTCCGAAGAGAAATTATCAGCAGGGATTGTCCCGAAATCCGTAACAAGGAATACAGTTGATCTTGCCAACACGCACTTCAGATACACTTTTATCCGAAATGTAACTCCCGTTACAGAAGACAGCAGGAGCGATGAAATGAGGCAGATCTTCCAAAGCCTTCCATGGATCCATCCGGCGGTTCCGCAGCCGATCGCAGAGCTCTACAAGAAGCGGGGCGTGCTGCTTGAAGTCCGGAAGAACGAGATCCTGAAGGCAGGGGGCGAGAACCCGAAGTCGTTCCTCCTCGTGCGGGGGCTCTGCGCCTACCGGATCAATTCGGTGCTGAAGGGGTCGCCTTCGATCCTCTCCCTCATCATCCCGGGCCGCAGCATGTGCGACATCTCGGCCGCGGCGGACGAGCGGGTGAACGTGACGACGGTCGCGTGGCAGGACAGCATGGTACTCGCGATGCCGCCGGGGACCCTGAACGAGAAACGGGCGCGCGACCCGGAGTTCGGGCGGCTTCTCATGGAGGACGTGATAGCGAAGCAAGAGAGCCACATCGAGGGGATGGTCGCGAACTTCACGCTCGACCCCCAGGACAGGCTTCGGACCCTCCTCAAGGTCCTCCTCACGAGCTACGGGATACCGGTCCGGGACGGAGCCGTGGTGCCGCTTCTCCTCAACAACACCCAGTACGGGCAGATCGTGAACCTCACCCGGGTGTCGGTGAGCCGCATCTTCTCGAAGTGGGAGTCGGAAGGCCTCATCCGGAAGGACGGGCGGGCGATTTCCGTCCGCCGGGCGCTTTTCGACCGGGTCTACGACTGGCTGGACGGCACCGGCGCGGTCCAGAGCACGCGGCTCGCCGGATACGGAAGGAACGCGCAGGCCTAGAAAGGCTTCGAGGACCGGAGCACCCAGGCCTCGGTCCTCAGGCCGCTCGGATGAAGGCGGACCACCTGCTCGGACTCGGGAAGCACCTTCCCGTTCCGGAGAAGCTTCCGCTTTTCGGAAAGCTCGAGCGACGCTGGAGAAGCGGTTGCGCCTGCAGTGCACCGGACGCCGTAGCCAGAATCGGTCGCAGCGAGGATCGTGCGGGGTTCGAGCACCGCGAGCGACGTGACCGGGTTCGAGATGCCGAGCTTTCCGAGATCCGCGAGGACCGCGGGACGGATCGGCCGGAGGCCTTCGGCGAGGAGGTGGCTGAGCGTCGTGTCGGGGAAGCTGCCCGCGGCGGCAGGGGACATTGTCATGTCATCCGCTCCCCGGAACGTGAAGCGGGTGAGGCGGGAAAAGCGCCGTCCGCCCTTCCCCTCGCCCTCCTCAACCGCGAAAAGGACGCCCTTTGGCGACGCGGCGAGGCCTCGCAGCCTGAAGCGGCGGACACCAGAGGGCCTCGGATAGACGTAGGCCTCAGATGTCCAGTCACTCGGACGCGAGACGAGGATGACCGCATACTCCGGACGCGCGTCCGGGTAGAGCACGGTCGCAAGCCGCCCGTCCGGGAGCGCGGCGAGCCCCTGGAACCCGAGCTGCAGGGCGCCGAGCGCGAGGAACCTCGGGAGCCCCTTCCCGGGGACTACGCGCTGCATTTCGCCAAGTCCCTTCGCGGAAAGCCTGAGAAGCGAGGGAAGCGTTCCGTCCGCGACCCATACCGACCCGTTCCCAGAAACCGAGATCCCGAGCGGGCTCAACGGCGCCCGCATCGGCCGCACCGTCTGGAGAGTGAGCGAAACCGGGGTCTCCCGGTAGTCGAGCGTGAGGGAACCAGCGGTCTTCGGCGGGATCCCGACATAGTCCTCGCCGTTCTTCAGCGCTCGGCGAGTGCCGGTCGCGGTAAGGGTTCCCGCGCCGAGGTCGAGCGCGAGCTCGACAAAGGCCGGGGAATAATCGGGAAGAAGGTATATCCGGGTCGGTTCCGTGCGGTTCCCCGCGCGGAGGGCCGGTCCCTCGCAGGTCGGTCCTCCGTTCGTCGCGGCGAGCAGCCTGAACTTCCCGCCGCCAAGCGACTCCTGCACCGCCACGGCGGACCCGAAGGCGAGGTCGAGCCTCGCGCCCTCGGGCTCTTCGCCCTTCTTCTTCCGGGCTGCGAACGCCGTCCCCTCCGGCCCTGAAAGCTCAGGAGAAAAGGCCTGAGGCACTGAAACGCGAAGGCGGGACGCGGAAACGGCGCCAGCCGCAGCGGAAGCTGTGCTGAAGAGAATCCCAGCGGCCGCGGCAAACGCCGCAGCAAGGCGCAGGGCGCTTCCCAGCTGTAAGGGAAGGATGTGAAGCGGACGAAGCATGCCGGAAAAAGAGAAAAGGAAATGCCAGTGGTGAAAACCCTATTCTAAGCATTCCCGGCTCTTCTGCCCGCCTACGGAACGAGCCCCTCGCGGACTTCTTCCGCCTTCGCCTTCCCTTCGAGCTTCTCAAGAAGGGCGAGCGCGAAGTCCTGCGCGACCCCGGGGCCGCGGCCCGTGATGACGTTTCCGGCGCGCTCGACCCGCGCTCCCGTCACCTCGGCCCCCTCGAGGTATTTCTCGAACCCCGGGTAGCAGGTCGCGCGCCGCTCCTTCAGGATCCCGAGGCCGCCGAGTACGTAGGGCGCGGCGCAGATCGCGCCGACCGAGCGGTTCGCGTCCCGGGAGAATTCGAGGAGCTTCTTCCTGAGGACCTGGCACTTCCCGAGGTTCTCGGCGCCGGGCCACCCGCCCGGGAGCACCAGCATGTCGGCCCGGGCCCAGGGGGCGGCGTCAAGCGGCATGTCGCAGCGGACCGGGACCGCGTGCGCCCCCATCCGCTCAAGCCCCTCCCCCACCGAAACCGTCCCGACCTCGACCCCGCCGCGGCGGAGGATGTCGACCGCGGTGAGCGCCTCGACCTCCTCAAACCCGTCAGCAATGAAAACCAGTGCACGTGACATGGCGCGTTGCCTCCTTTTTCCGTTCGTCAACGGCCGGTTCATGAGAGAAACGAGCCCCGGCCCAGCAGGAAAATTGTACGTTGATCAGGAAAAAGGGAAGGCGCACGAAGCGCATTGGGAAAAAGAAACCCGCCGGGAGCGAAAAGGCTCGGGGCGGGCTGGTTTCACCTGACGGCTCCGGAAGGAGCCTTCAGGCGGCTGGAGCAACGCGGTCTTCGTCAGACGAAGAGATGCATTGCCTCCATGCCGATGAACGCCATGAGGACGGAGTTCACCATGAGCATCGGCCAGTACTTCTTCGGGCAGTCGGTGATGCCGAGCAGACGGCCCATGTACTGGATCTGGGAGGCCATCAGAATGAGGGCCGGCAGCATGATCGTGACGTCATGGGCAGTGAGCGTCCCGGCAGAGGCGAGAGACGCGGCGACGCCGACACCGGCGCCGCAGGAGAGCCACGTCGCGCAGAGCACGAGGATCGCCTGGCCCGGAAGGCCGAAGAGCGCCATGAACCCGCCGCAGGTGCGGCCGATGAAGTCCATCACGCCGAGGATCTGCAGGAGGTAGGTGATCACGAACGCCATCAGGACGTTCGGAATGAGGTTGAAGCAGCCGAGGTTGAAGCCCTTGCGGCACCCGATGATGAAGATGTCGAACGGATTGTTCGTCTGCTTCTGGGTCTGGGCGGGAGCGGCGTTACTCATTTTGGAAGTCCTTCTTGTAAACGGTGGAAAGCATCATGCGGACGAGGAACGCGCCCACGAACTTCAGGATGAGGAAGACGACCATCGGAACCCAGATCGGAACGAGGAACCAGGTGAGGAGGCCGCCGACCACGGTGGTCATGAAGTTGCTGATGCAGCCGGCGCCCGCGTACTGCCAGGCGCACATCGTGACAAGCTGCTTCTGGTTGATGAGCCCGGAGTCCATCAGGCCCTTCGTGAGGCCGGCGCCAGCGTCGGTCGACTGGAGGTCAGTGATCAGGGCGAGGCCGGTAAGGCCCGGAAGGCCAAGGATCGGCTTGAGGAGCGGGGTGAGGAGGACCTGCGCGGCGCGGAGAGCGCCGTAGTGCGCAAGGACCTCGATCAGGCCGAGGGCGAACATCACGCCCGGGACGAGCGAGAGGCCGAAGACGAAGCCGCCGCGGGCACCCATGTAGCCCTTGCCGACAAACGTGGTGGCCTTGCCGGCAGCCATGCTCGCGACGGAGCCGAACTTGCCGATCAAGGTGGAAAAGTCAAACGCGCTCAGCCATTCCCAGCCGGCAGGGTTCTTCTGGAAGACGCCCGAGAACATGATGACGGCGACGATGAACGCGATGTAAGCGCCAATTCCCGCCTTCGGCTTCCCGTGCATCTGAGCTGCGTCAGCAGCACTTGCTTCTACTTTAGCTTCAGACATGAAAAAAACTCCCTGAGCAAGGCACTTTCCCCGCCGCTTCCTCTTCGGGAAACTATTGTCGGCGGGAGCCTTGGTACAGACGGAATAAAAAGAATGGGAGGCCCTGAACGCAGCCCCCCGCCTTTTGGTAGAAACCCGGAAGGTCAGGGAAAAGCGATGCCTTTCCTTCCCGGGCAACCGGCCCGCACCGCTGCTTCAGGCGAAAGCAGGAAACACGGACTTTTCCGACCGGGTTTCCCCGGTACCAAGCCCGGAAGAATAAAGAAAGGAATTGTTACAGTCAAGAAAATCGAGAGACTTCTAGGCGGTTTTATTTAGCCATTACAAGCTAAGGAACGTTGGCAAATAAACTGCCGGACAAGGAAAACCGCCCTGAGCCACGGGGGCTGAGGGCGGCACTTGTCCGGGGAATGTCCCCGGACTCGGGGACTGGGAAGGGGCGTTACGTGTATTGGGTAATCCCGAACCGGGAAGCGGATGCGTCTCCGCACTTTCCGCTAGCTCCGGGTCACGCGGCGACCCCGTACGCGGCGTCGATTCCCTTCAGGGCCTCGAGCCAGGCGCGGTCGCGCGGATTCGCGCACCGGTCGTCACCTGCTTCGCGCTTCGCTGCAACGCGGGCCGCGATTCTTTCCATCATCTTCTTCACGAAGGCGCTGTCCTTCGTTTCGATTTTCCTTTCAGTCATTTGCAATACCTCTTTCTTATTTTTGTGCCGCCTGCTCTGCTGGCGGCCATCTTTTACCAACTGTCCTTTCTGCTTCCGGTGCGAACTATACGAACGGGCTGTAAAGCCCGCTCTTCGCCCGGGTCCGCTTTTCGTAAAAAAGGGAAAGGCGGAGAACAGGAAGGGCAAAACGCGCCGCGGTTTCCCTTCCAGGCCTCCCCCGGAAGAGGAGCCCCATTGCCCCGGGCAGCGCGTCCCGCGGCGGGAAGGGTCCCGGAATTACGGCCAGCCTCCGCAAAAGGCGGAACGACCGACGGACCGAAGAGGTCTCGAGCCGCGACATTCACGGGCCACTGGCGAAGCCTCTTCGGAAAAACTCCGGGAATTTTTAATTTTATCCAATGAATCAGATTAGTGGGGCGGCTTAACAATTACTTTCCATTTCGTCCCTTCCGTTTCCCTTAGCACCAACCGGAAAAGAGTCAGTAAAATCCACCGAAAATGCCGCGCGATGTCCCTCCTTCCCTCGGGGAACGAAAAAAACCACTCTTCGCAGCCGGCGCACGATAGGAAACAGAAAAAATGGAGATTGCCCCATACGCTGCCGGGTGGCTTTCGATCCTCCCGCCTCTCATTGCAATCGGCCTCGCTCTCGCAACGAAGGAGGTATTCTCCTCCCTCATGATCGGCATCCTCTCAGGCGCCCTCATCTGGGCCGCAGGCACCGACGCGAACCTCGTGATGGGGACCGTGTCAGCGACCTTCGGGATCATGGTGAAGAAGCTCGACTTCACGATCATCCTCTTCACCTCGATGCTCGGCGCCCTTGTCTACTGCATCTCGCTCTCGGGCGCGACGAAGGCTTACGGCGCCTGGGCGCTGAAGCGGGTGAGCACGCGGCGCGGCGCGCTCCTCTCCTCCTGGGGGCTCGGGGTCTGCATCTTCATCGACGATTACTTCTCCTGCCTCACGACGGGCACCGTGATGCGCCCGGTGACCGACGCGCACAGGATTTCGCGCGCGAAGCTCGCGTACCTCGTCGACACGACGGCGGCGCCTGTCTGCATCATCGCGCCGATCTCGTCCTGGGCCGCGGCGGTCGGCTCCTCCCTCAAGACAACCGGCGCCTTCGAGAACGACCTCGCCGCGTTCACCGCGGCGATCCCGTGGAACTTCTACGCGCTTCTCGCGATCGGACTCGCGTTCTTCGTCTGCTGGACCGGCTACGACATCGGCCCGATGACCCGGATGGAAGAACGGGCGAAGAACGGGGAATCGCTCGCGGAAGGCTCCGGCGTCGTCACGATGAACGCGCTCGAGCGGTCCGGATCGAAAGGCCGGGTTTCCGACATGGTGATCCCGCTCATCGCCCTCATCGCGTTCGCCGTCTTCTCGTTCCTCTACGCGGGCGGCTACTGGGGCGACGACCCGAAGTACCACACGGTCTTCGACGCGCTCGGGAACACGTCCGCTTCGACCGCGCTCGTCTGGTCGTGCTTCGGCGCGCACCTCGTCACGATCCTGCTTTTCCTCAGCCGCCGCGTGATGAGCTTCAAGGAGTACATGAACGGGTTCGTTGAAGGCGTCAAGGTGATGCTCCCCGCGAACATGATCCTCGTCCTCGCCTGGGCGCTCTCCGGCGTCTGCCGCGACATGCTCCAGACCCCGCAGTTCATCCAGGGGCTCGTCGAGTCCGGATCCGCGACCGCGCTCTTCCTCCCGGCCGCGATCTTCGCGATCGCCGCCTTCCTCTCCTTCTCGACCGGCACCGCCTGGGGCACCTTTGGGATCCTGATTCCGATCATGGTCCCGATCACGCAGTCGGTCGCGCCTGACATGATGATCGTCACGCTTTCGGCGACGCTCGCGGGCGCGGTCTTCGGCGACCACTGCTCGCCGATCTCGGACACCACGATCCTTTCAAGCGCCGGGTCCGGGTGCCACCACCTGGACCACGTGGGGACGCAGCTCCCGTACTCGCTCACCGCAGCCAGCTGCGCGTTCGCGGGGTACCTCGTCGCGGGATTCACCCACGGCTCCTGGATCGCATCCATCGCGACCGCGGTCGTCCTGATGGTGGCCGCAGTCACGCTAATCCACCGCAGCAACCAGAGGAAGACGGCGGTCGCCGCCTAGCATCGCCCCCTGCAGGGCAGCACCCCGGCGGTTCCCCAAAAGGACGCCGGGGATTTTCATACCCAATTTGTTCCTAGGTGTTTTTGCCTATTCAATTTTACCTAGTCTGATGCTAATTTTCTCCTGTACCGATGGCGGGGAAGACATCTTCCCCGGCGTTCGGCGATTTTTTCTCCCTGTGTGGTTCCTTCCGAGGGGCAGTCCAGGAGAAGCAGAAGGTGGCTTCCCTCGGCTGCAGACAAGCGAACCATGCTTTCCTGAAGCCCGGTTCTTCCAAACGAAGTTCCGGGCCTTTTTTTACAATCCGTCAATTCGTTGAATAAAAAGATTTCTCATTCATTTATCAGTTCTTTCTCCGCCATCCCGCATGGGCCCATCCTCGCTCCCCTCTGACTAGAAAGGACAATTCAGGATTCTTCCCTGAGAAACGGGGGTAGAATTCTTTAAATGCAAATGAGTTTCATAGTGCGAACGGGTTTCAGAAAGCGTTCCCGAACGGCATCAGGAAATCCCGGACAGTCTGTTGAAGCACCTAATGGCCTCCCCTCCGCAGAGGGGGGCGAGGCAGGGAGAAAAAAATGAATCGTGAAGTTGTGAAGTGCGGCCTCTTTCTTCTCGGCGGCATTGCGATCGGCGCAATCGGCGCGACGGTTGTCTGCAAGGGAAAACTGAAGAACCTGAAGCCTGTTGCCTCCGACGTGCTCTCGCACTGCTACGACGTGCGGGAGAAAGTGCTTGAGAAGGCAGACGCCTGCCGCGAGGACATTTCCGACGTCTTCGCGGAGGCCCAGGCGAAGTCAGAAGCCCGTCGCGCGGCGAAAACCGAAGTCCTTGAAGAAGCGCCGGAAGAACCCGTCGAAGCCCCGAAAGCCGCCGCGGCCTGAAGTCCGCGGAAAGCTTGTTTCCGGAAGCGGAGAAATCCGGTCCCGGAAGCTGGTGGCGCAGGGACCACTTCAGGAGAGGGAAGCCCTCCGGATAAGCGAGCGTCGCCTGCCCGTCCGGCGAGCTTCCCTTTTTGATTGCCCAAAGCACTTGCTCCCTGCCCCGCGAAGGCAGGGTGGAAGAAAGCCCTGCAACGGCTTTTTTCTTTAACTGTTTCAAAAATGAACCTTACTGTCGTTCACCACATTCCGGGGCGGATCCGCTGGAAGGCGGGGTCGCTCTTCACCCGGGGACTCGCCGAGTCGATCGCGGAACGGGTTTCAGCGATACCGGGAATTGAAGGAATCCGGGTATCGCCCCGCTGCGGCTCGATCACGGTCGCCTATTCGACGATGGAAGCGCTTGACGCCGCGTGCAACGCGCTCTCTTCGATCAGGACCCGGGCGGCGGCGCCAAGGCCAGCTAGCCGCCAGGCCGGGCTCCCGAAGAAATCGGAGGGGGAGTACGACTGGTGGCCGCTCGAGCGCTACGTCTTCGTCCGACCGGTCCTCCCCGCGCTCTGGAACACGGCCCATACGATCCTGAACTCGATCCCCTTCATCGGGCGGGGCCTCGCGAGCCTCTTCCGGGGGAGGCTTAACGTCGACGTGCTCGACGCCTCGGCTGTCGGGGTCTCGATCCTCATGCGGGACTTCAGGACCGCCGGGCTCCTCATCCTCCTCCTCGGGCTCGGGGACATGCTGGAGCGGGTGACGAAGAAGAAGTCGCTCGACTCGCTCGCCGAGCAGCTCTCGGTCCGCGTGAGCGAAGTCTGGGTCCGGAACCCGGACGGGTCCGTCGCGAAGAAGAGCGTGCAGTCGCTCATGCCGGGAGAGGCGATCGTCGCGCGCTCGGGCGCCGCGATACCGGTGGACGGGGTCGTGCTCTCAGGCGAAGCGTTCGTGAACCAGGCAACAATGACTGGCGAAGCTCTCCCCGTCCGGAAGGCGGCCGGCAGCGCGGTTTTCGCGGGCACCGTGATCGAGGACGGCGAAATCGACATCCGGCCCACCGGGACGGTTGAAAACTCTCGCCTCAGCCAGATCGCCCGCTTCATCGACGAGAGCGAGCGGCAGAAGGCCGGGATCGAGGGGAAGATGGAGCACCTCGCGGACGCGATCGTGCCGTTCAATTTCCTCCTCGCCGGGCTCGTCTTCCTCGCGACGCGGAACCTCGCCCGGACGGCGTCCGTGCTCCTCGTCGACTACAGCTGTGCCCTCAGGCTCTCGACCCCGCTCGCGGTCCTCTCCGCGATGCGGGAAGGCACCCGCTCGAACGTCCTCGTGAAGGGCGGGAGGCATCTCGAAGCGCTCGCCGAAGCGGACACCGTGGTGTTCGACAAGACCGGCACCCTCACGCAGGCCTCCCCGCGGCTCACCGACGTCGTGAGCGCCGGAACGTGGTCCCGCGAGAAGCTTCTCAAGATCGCGGCGTGCCTCGAAGAGCACTTCCCGCACCCGGTTTCGCGAAGCATCGTGCGGGCGGCGGCGGAAGCCGGGCTCGACCACCTCGTCGAAGAGCACGATTCGGAAGTGAAGTACGTGGTCGCGCACGGAATCCGCTCGCGGGTCGAGGGGGAAGAAGTGATCCTCGGCTCCCGGCACTTCGTCGAAGAGGACGAGAACGTGGACGTTTCCGAAATGGAGGACGCGATCATCCGGCTCTCAAGCGAAGGAAAGAGCATCCTCTACATGGCCCACGACGGCCACCTCGTCGGGATCTTCGGGGTCGAGGATCCGCCGAAGCCGAACGCTGTCGAAGTGATCCGGGAACTGAAGTCGATCGGGATCAGCCGCGTCGTGATGCTGACGGGCGACGACCCGAGGACCGCGGAGAACATCGCGGGGCGGCTCGGGATCGACGAGTTCCGCTCCCAGATGCTCCCCGAAGGAAAGGCCGAGGCAGTCCGCTCGATGCGCTCTTCCGGCCGCCGCGTCGTCATGGTGGGGGACGGCATCAACGACGCCCCGGCGCTCACCTCGGCTGACGTCGGCGTGTCGCTTCGCGACGGAACCGACATCGCGCAGGAAGTGGCGGACGTCGTCCTCACGGCGAACGACCTCGGGGACCTCCCGAAGGCGATCCTCCTCTCCCGGAACGCGATGAAGCGGATCCACGCGAACTTCCGCGCGAGCGTGGGGCTTAACAGCCTCTTCCTCGCGGGCGGGCTCGCGAACGTCCTCACCCCGGCGCAGAGCGCCCTGCTCCATAACGGCACGACGATCGGCGTCTGCCTGAACGCGATGCGCGGAAACTACCTGAAGGAGAAAGCGGCATGAAGGAAGCCCTCGCGAAATACGTCCGAAGCTACGTCCCGGGCCGGATCCGGGTGCGCCACCCGGCGCTCCGCGACGAGGAGAAGGCCTCGGCCGCCGCGAAGTTCCTGATGGAGCTTGAGGGCGCCGTCTCCGCCACTCCGAACCCCCGGGTCGGGAGCCTCCTCTTCACGTACGACCCGAAGAAGCTCACGCTTGAGACTCTTGAGGGGATGGCGACCTTTTGCCTCCCGCCTGAAGTCCAAAGGCGGAAGGAGGAGAGCGGAAAGGAGATCCTCGCGAAGCTTGATCCCCTCCACGCGACGAAAATCGTGAACCGGAACGTGAACCGCGCGATGACGGCGGCGTTCGCGCTTGTCCTCCTCGGGCTTGTTCCCGGGGTGTTCCCCGGGAAGCGCCTCGCGCTCCACACGGCGGCGGGCTCCGCCTTCACGGCGCTCCTCGCGTGGCACCTCGCGCGCTACCGACGGACGCTGCTCTGAAGGGAAGGAAAGAGGGAACGGCTTCCGCCCGAGAAACTGTCTCGGGTAACATTCCGGGAATCCGTTCCCCATTCTTCTTCCTGCCCCATGAAAAAGATTGCCCGTGGGATCCTGATTCTCGCCTCGGCCGCGCTCTCCTCCGCCCTCCTCCTTTTCCTCGCGTTCCCCCGCGAAACCCGGGGCTTCTTCCGCGCGCTCCGCGAGACGATCGACGGATGGGTGGAGAGGGCTGAAGGCGCGGCTTCGCTCGTCGCCTCCGCCATTTCCTCCTTCAGGGAAGAGGAACGGGGCGTGAAGGAACCGGGAAAAACGGAACCTGAAACACCGCACGGTGACGCCCGAAACGGGGAGAAAAAAGCAAATGGCGGGCCGAAGAACGGAGAAGAGGACAGTTCGCACGGCGCTCGCCAAGGCGAGGCCGCTCCGGGCCCGCGCGAAGGATCCCGGCAGTCCGCCTGAGATGCCGCTGCGACAGGCACTCGTCCTACTCTTTGGGGTATCCTTCGACAATACCCTAGGGAAAGCCGCCAGCGCTCCCTGATCCTTTCCCTTCCCCTGCCGCCGGAGCGTTTCGTACGAAAGGGGAAAGGAAAAGCACCCGGAGCCTGGCAGCAGCTTGAAATAAGAAAAAGGAAAGGAAATTGGCCACGGAAAACGACACCAGCGCGATGCGCGCAAAGAGCCTGGACCTGCTGCAGACTTTGCCCGAGCTTCTGACGCACAACCTCCCGGACCACGCGGATGACGAGGCGTTCCGGGAGTGGAACGCGAAGGAAGAGCGCTGGGTGAGCCTCACCTTCAGGGAAATGGACGCGCGGGTGCAGCGCTGGCGGGAAGCGTTCGCGGCGCTCGGGCTTGAGCGCGGCGACAGGTGCGCAATGCTGATGCCGAACTGCGTCGACGCGATCTGCTTCGACCAGGGCGTGCTCTCGGACGCCTTCGTCCCGGTCCCGCTCCACGCGATCGACACCCCCGGGTCCTCGGCCTACATACTGAAGGACTCGGGGTCGAAGGTGCTTGTCACGAACAAGTACCTCAAGTGGAAGAACATCAGGGCCACCGGGACCGAGCTCCCGGACCTCCGCACCGTCGTGATCACGGATGACGAAGTGCCGGAAGGCTCGTCCGACGACAAGGTCGAGGTGCTGCCGCTCGAAACGTTCCTCAGCCGCGGCGCCGGCACTCCGCTTCCGCCGCCCCCGAAGGGGAGCGACCTCGGAGCGCTCGTCTACACGTCTGGCACCACGGGGCGGCCGAAGGGCGTGATGCTCACCCACATGAACATCCTCTGCAACGTGCGCGCCGTGCTGAAGCACCTCTGCCCCTATCCGCACGACCGCTGGTTCTCGTTCCTCCCGCTCTCGCACACGTTCGAGCGGACGACGACCTATTACGTCGGGATGGGGATGGGGAACACGATCATCTTCTTCCGCACGATCGCGACGCTTGCGAAGGACATCAAGTACGCGCGGCCGACCGTCATGATGGCGGTGCCGCGGGTCTATGAGCAGATCTACTCGAAGATCATGCAGCAGGTGAGGAAGCAGCCGCCGCTCGCGCAGAAGGTGTTCGCCTGGGCGGTCGACGTCGGCTACCGGCGCTTCTGCCGCGAGAACGGGCTTCCGGTCGAACCCGGGGCGTTCTCCTTCCTCGACCCGCTCGTCGCCGGGTTCCTCGACCGGAAGGTCGGGGGAGAAGTGCGCGCGGCGTTCGGCGAGAACAACCGGATCCATGTCTATGTTTCGGGCGGCGCCGCCCTCAACCCGACCGTCGCCCGGACCCTCAACGCGCTCGGGATCCCAATCGCGCAGGGCTACGGGATGACCGAGAGCTCCCCGATCATCTCGGTGAACAAGCTCGGGTCCCTCAACCCATCCACGGTCGGCCCCGCCCTTCCGAATGTCGAGACGAAGCTCGGGGACGAGGACGAGCTGCTCGTGCGCGGCCCCTCCGTCATGAAGGGCTACTGGCACCTCCCGGAAGCGACCGAGCGCGCGATCGACAGCGACGGTTGGCTCCACACGGGGGACGTCGCCGAGATCTATCCTGACGGCCACATCAAGATCAAGGGCCGCATCAAGGAGATCATCGTGACGTCGTCTGGCGAAAAGATTCCGCCGGACGACCTCGAGCAGGCGATCGAGACCGATCCGCTCGTGTCGCAGGTGATGGTGGTCGGCGAAAACCGCCCCTACATCGCGGCGGTGATCGTCGTGAACCAGGACGAGTGGAAGAAGCTCTGCGCGAAGCACGGCCTCGACCCCACGGCCCCCGACTCCTACAGGGCGCGGCCCGTGCGGCTCGCTGTCACCCGGAAGATCCGGGCGGCCTGCGCGAACTTCCCGAACTACGGGATCCCGCGCGACGTCCTCCTCACGGACAAGCCCTGGACGATCGAGAACGGCCAGATGACCCCGACCCTGAAGCTGAAGCGCCGCGTGATCCTGTCGCGGCTCGCGACTGACATCGACGCCCTTTACGAGCGTCGCGGAGAATGATTCCATGAACGCAGTTTTCCCCGAATTCCCCGCAGGCTGCAGGACGCTTCCGGACCTCCTCGACCGGGCGGCTTCCAAGTGGCCCGGAAAGACCGCCTACCAGTGGTACGACAGGAAGTCTGAGAGCTGGTGCGGCATCACCTGGAAGGAATTCAAGTCCCGGACCGAAGCGTGGCAGCGGGCGCTGAAGGCGTCCGGCCTCGTGAAGGGGGACCGTGTCGCCGTGCTCCTCACGAACAGCCTCGAGGCGCTTCTCATCGACCAGGCGGCGCTCGCGAACGGCCTCACCCCGGTTCCGCTCCACGCGATCGACACGCCGTCCGCGTGCGCGTTCGTCCTCGCGAACAGCGGCGCCCGGATGCTCGTCACCGCGTCGGAGGCCCGCTGGCACTCGATCCGCGACGCGGACCCGACGGCGGACCTCTCCGCGATGGCGCTCGTCGTGCTGACGGCGGACTCCCCGACCGCGACCGAGGAAAAGTCTTCCCCGCAGGTGCTTCCGCTAGACGAGTGGCTCGGGCGCGGGAAGGGGACCGAGATCGACCCCGCGGAGCGTCCGAGTCCCGAGGACCTCGCGGCGCTCGTCTTCACGTCAGGGACGACCGGGCGCCCGAAGGGCGTGATGCTGCAGCACGGGGCCCTCATCGCGAACTGCCACCAGTCCTCCC
Source organism: uncultured Sutterellaceae bacterium (assembly GCA_902797695.1). Lineage (GTDB taxonomy): Bacteria > Pseudomonadota > Gammaproteobacteria > Burkholderiales > Burkholderiaceae_F > Mesosutterella. The sequence continues at coordinate 8,100 of CADBTW010000062.1, read as the reverse complement.
AGGTGCTCGGGGTGACTGAGAACGACGTCTTCCTCTCCTACCTCCCGCTCTCGCACGCGTTCGAGCGGACGATCGCCTACTACCTCTCGATCGCCTGCGGGGCGGAGCTCGTGATCGCGCGCTCCGTCGCGACGCTGTCGGAAGACATGCTCTACGCGCGCCCCACCATCATGGACACGGTCCCGCGGGTGCTGGAACGCCTCCACACGAAGTTCGTGAACGACATGGAGCGCGAGGGGCAGAAGAGCGTCGGGGAGCTCGCGTGGGCGCAGGAAGTCGGCTGGCGGCGGTTCTGCCGCAGGAACGGGCTCCCTGTCGAGCACAGCCCGCGCGAAGAGCTTGACGACGCCGCGTGGCCCGACCTGAACGAACGGGTAGGCTCGCGCGTCCGCGCGCTCTTCGGGGGCCGGATCCGCGACCTCATCTCGGGCGGCGCCGCGCTCAACTACTCGGTCGCGAAGTTCTTCTGCTCGATGGACATCAACCTCCGGCAGGGCTACGGCCTCACCGAGTCCGCTCCCGTGATCTCGGTCTCCGAAACGGTCGGGAACCACCCGGCGACGGTCGGAAAGCCCCTCCCCGGGATCGAGGTGAAGCTCGGCGCGAACGACGAGCTCCTCGTCCGGGGCCCGCAGCTGATGAAGGGCTACTGGAACCGGCCGGACGCGAACGCCGAGGCGTTCACTTCGGACGGGTTCCTTCGCACCGGCGACCAGGCGGACCTCTCGGACGGCGGCCGGATCCGGATCAAGGGCCGGATCAAGGAGATCATCGTGACCTCGACCGGCGAAAAGATTCCGCCTGTCGACCTCGAGCACGCGATCCAGGCCGATCCCCTCTTCGAGCAGGTGCTCGCGATCGGCGAAGGACGCCCCTTCATCGCGGCCTTGATCGTCGTGAACCCTGCCCAGTGGAAGGAGTTCTGCGGGGAGCTCGGCCTAAACCCGAACGACCCCGAAAGCTACCGGAGCCGGGCGGCGGAGCGCGCTGCGCTAAGGCGCATCCGGGAGCTCACCCGGACCTTCCCGCAGTACGGGGTCCCGCGCGCGGTGCGGCTCCTCTCGGAACCGTGGACGCCTGAGAACGGCCTCTCCACCACCACGATGAAGCTGAGGCGCCGCGAGATCATCCGCCGGAACCTGAAGCTGATCGAGCTCCTCTACGCGAACAGCAGGGCGTAGCGACATGGTGCTCTTCGATTCGCACTGCCACATCAACGCGCCGCAGTTCGATTCCGACCGCGCGGACGTGATCCAGCGGATGAAGGACGCGGGGATGACGGGCGCGGTCGTGATCGGGTGCGAGGAGAAGGAGCTCGAGCCCCTCCGGGCGCTCGTCCGGTCGGAACCCGGGTTCCTCTGGGGCGCCTGGGCGCTCCACCCCGAATACGCGCCGGACGACGCCGAGCACATGACGCACAAGGTGACGGTGGAGGAGATCGTCCGCGCGAACTCCGACCCCTCTTTCGTCGCGGTCGGCGAAACCGGGCTCGACTACTACTGGCAGAAGCCCCCGGTTCCCTGGCAGGTGGAACGGTTCGTGCGCCACATCGAGGCCGCGAAGCGGCTCGGGAAACCCCTCATCGTGCACGCACGGGACGCGGAGGAAGCGGCGGCCGATATCCTCGCAAGTGAACACGCGGGGGACACCGGGTTCGTGCTCCACTGCTTCTCGTCAACGCCTGAGGTCGCCCGGAAGGCGCTAGACGCGGGCGGCATGATCGGGATCAACGGGAACGTCACATTCAAGCACTCCGCGGTGATCCAGGAGTCCTGCCGCGCGGTGCCGCTCGAGCGCATCCTCGCCGAGACCGACTGCCCGTACCTCGCCCCGGTCCCGAAGCGCGGGAAGCGGAACGAGCCCTCCTTCGTCTCCTACACGGTCGCTAAAATAGCGGAGCTGCACGGCGTGCCTCCGGAAGAGGCCGCCCGCGTGACGGAAGGGAACGCGAGGCGCTTCTTCAGGATTCCCCCGTAAGCAGCGCCAGGCGCCTGATCCCCTTTTGAGGCACAGCGGACAGACCCCGTTCGCATAAGGGTCGTTCGCCCCTCCCAGAACCTGATTCAGAAGAAGGAAAAGAGAAAGATGAAGCAGTTTACGATTAAAGGCGCGGTCTTCTCGGCCGCCCTCGCCGCGCTCGTCGCCGCGGCCCCGGTCGCGACCGTCGCCTACGCCCCGGCCGCCGTTGCCGCCGAGCAGATCGGCGCCGAGGAAGCCTACGCGAACTTCACGGGCGCCGTGAAGAACAACCGCGCGGACGTCGTGAAGAAGATGCTCGCCGAAGGCTACAACCCGAATGTCAAGATGCCGAATGGCGACCCCGCGCTCGTCTTCGCGATCCGTGCGGACAATTCCGAGGTCCTCCCGCTTCTCATGAACGCGAAGGGGATCGACATCGACCAGTCGAACGCCTACGGCGAGTCCGCCCTGATGGTCGCGGCCTATAAGAAGAACGTGGAGCTCGTGAAGCAGCTCCTCGCGAAGGGCGCGATCGTCGACCGTCCGTCCGGCTGGACCCCGCTCCACTACGCGGCCGAAGCGGGCTCCTCCGAACTCGTCGACCTCTTCATCAAGAAGGGCGCGAACGTGAACGTCCGCACGAAGTCCGGGGTCACCCCGCTCTTCATGGCGGCCCGCGTCGCGAACCGTCCGTGCGTCGAGCGGCTCCTCAAGGCCGGCGCCCGGAAGGACCTCTGCAACGACAAGGGGCAGAGCCCGGCTGACGTCGCCCGCGCGAACAAGACGACGACCGACACGGCGCTCGCGAAGCTCCTCGAAGTGAAGAAGTGCGCGAAGCCGTAACCTGACCCCGGCTCCATCCCCTGAACGCCCCGGTTTCCCAAAATGCGGATTCCGAGGCGTTTCTGCGTCCGGGGATATCGGAACCCGTTGTCATACAAAATCTTTTCCTTCCCGCGGCAAGTGCTTCAACCCCTATTCTCTTCGGACGGCTTCGCAGGTAGAATCGGGTCGGCCGGTTTCCCCTGCGCTCCGTTTCTGCAGTCGGATTGCGGCCCGACGAACCCACTCGCTGACTCGCATAAAAACAAAAATGCCGAAGCCCCTCGTTTCTGTCCTGGTTCCCTGCTGCAATGTCGAAAAGTACGTGGGGCAGTGCCTTGAAAGCATCCTCTCGCAGACCCTGAAGGAGCTCGAGGTGATCTGCGTGAACGACGGAAGCCGGGACGGGACCCTTCGGATCCTGGAGGAGTTCGCGGCGCGGGACCCGAGGATCCAACTTATCGACAAGCCGAACACCGGCTACGGCGACTCCATGAACAAGGCGCTAGACCGAGCCTCGGGCGAATACGTCGGCATCGTGGAGAGCGACGATTTTGTGGAACCCGTGATGTTCGAGCGGCTCTACGGGGAAGCGAAGGAGAAGGGCCTCGACATCTCGCGCTGCTGCTACGCACAGTATGTCGCCGGGCAGAACTACCCGATGACTGAACCAAGCGTCCCGAAAAACTGTGTGCTGAAGCCGCTCGAACACACCGAGGTTTTCTTTCAGGCCCCTTCCATATGGGCCGCGATTTACCGTCGCGACTGGCTTAACGAATGCGGCATCCGGTTCCTTCCGACCCCGGGCGCGAGCTTCCAGGACACGTCCTTCACGTTCAAGGCATATGCTGAAGCGGATCGATTCCAGATGATCACGGATTTGCTCCACCACTACCGGTGTGACAACATGTCTTCCTCGATTCATTCGAAGTCAAAGGTATACGCAGTCTGTGATGAGTGGAAGGAAATCTATTCGTTCGTAGAGAAGAATCAGGATCAGTTTGAAAAGCTGCTGGACGTGATGCCGCACCTGCTCTTCAACTGCTACCGCTGGAACTGCCTGCGCCTTGCGGAAGAAAAACGGCCGGAATTCCTCTGCGAATGGGCGAAGGAAATGAAGGAATTCGACCAGCGCGGGCTCATCCCCTGGGACCACCTTTCCTTCAAGGACAAGAAGCGGATCTGGCTAGTCCGGCATTTCCCGCAGATTGCCTTCCGGTTTTGGGGGAAACAGAAGGCCAACGCCCGCACTCCCGCGCGGAACTAATTTCGAGCCTAATTTCCTGAGTCCTGAGAAATGCCTTTCTCAGGCTTCGTGACGCCATTTCTCAGGCGTTCGTAAACAATCTGGAAGTTCCGCTCGCTGTTATGCCGGCTGAATTCCGGGTGCCAAAGATGGAGCACGTACGAGCACATGCGGCCGCTTTTCACGCGGACGCCCGAGTTCAACAGCCGGATCACGATATCCGAATCCTCTCCTCCCCAGCCTTCAAAGGATTCGTCAACCCCGTCCACCGCCTCGTAATCCCGCCTCCATACTCCCCAGTTGCACCCCCGAACGGTCTTCCAGCTGCGCGGTTTCGCCTTCCGCAAGACTCCTAGAGGAAGGCTGAGGGCGGGAAGCCAACGGTTCACCGCCTTTGCCCGGGCCAGGAGGATCAAATTGGGAAGAGACCAGAATCCGGAAGAGAAAAGGTTGGTCTTTCCGGTAAGGATGTCCTTTGCAAAAGCCTCACCCGTCAGGATCCGGCTGCCCGCGACCATGTAGCCAGGCTCGGCAAGCGAACGGTGTTCGGACACAAAATCCGGCGGCACCACGCAGTCTCCGTCAATGAAAATCAGGTATTCCCCGTTCGCGCCGGACGCGGCCTTGTTGAGAATGCGCGCTTTTCGAAAACCCTTGTCCTCCTGCCAAAAGTGACGAATTGGGATTCCCGAGCTCGCTTTTACGAAGGAAGCGATCAGATCCCGGGTTTCTTTTTTCGATCCATCATCCGCAATGTCAACTTCGAAATTCTGGTCGGTCTGCCGGCAAAGGGAATCAAGAACCAGCCGAAGAGCGTCAGGACGGTTGTAGGTGGAGACGATGACGGAGATTTTCATATGTTCTTTTTGTCCCATCGGGCCTTTCCCTGCAACTACTTTACCCTTCGGACGAAAAGCTGATGATATAGCCTCGCAAGAGCAGGCAAGGAGCAGAACAGCCTGAATTTCAGAAACCGGCTCTGTGGAAGATATCCTGCCTTTGCTGCCTGGCTCACGGCAGGTAAATAAGGGGTCAGATCGAAGTCAGGATATTTCCCTGTCCTCCGGACGAAGGAGAGGAATGCTCCTGCAAATTCCCCTGAAATTGCGTTCCGGACCCGTTCCGGGGCATTCGATGCGGAATCGAGGCAAAGGCGGCGGGCGTTAAGCTTTGCCAGTTCAAAGCTTTCCTGCCGGATGAGCGAATTCGCCCGCATGCGGTACCCATACAACGTGTCTGGAACAAAGGCAACGCTGCTGGAACGTCCGGCAGCGAGAACGCAGTAAGGCTCGTCCTCCAGAACCCTGCGGTCTTCAGGAAACCGAAGGCCCGAAACTGTCTTTTCCCTGAAAAGGCACTTCCAGACCATGCCACCGCCGCCATTCACGTGGCGCCAGTCCCTTACGGAAAAGACGAGTTCGGCATATTCCTCCGGCCCAAAGCTACAGGCTTCCCGCTTGGTCCCTTCGGTCCACCGCCTGCTTTCGTCAAACTTGTAGTAACCGCAGCACGCGATGTCGGCATTACTCTTTTCCGCTGCCGCCACAAGCTCTGCGATGAAAACCGGTTCGACACGGTCATCGCTGTCGACAAACGAAACATAGTCGAAGGTTCCGTTTTCTTCAATCCTGCCCAAGGCTGTGTTGCGCGCAGCGGCTAGCCCTCCATTCTGCTGCGTGACCACATGAAGACGCGGATGCCGGACAGAGTAAGAAGCGAGCACTGCTCCGCTCCCATCTGTCGATCCATCGTTCACAGCGATGATTTCAAAGTTGCCGTAGGTCTGTGCGAGCAGTGAATCAAGGCATTCCGGAAGATATCGCTCGACATTGAAGACCGGAAGGACAATCGCGACTCTCGGCTCGCACCCGCGAGAATTCTCCAGGTTTTCGATATCCATAGCCGCCAATTACAGCTCCTTCCCTTTGGAAAATGGGGTCAGACGCCCCGTATCCCGGTATTTTCCGGACCTGACTGCGGGTCTGTCAACAAAAGCCCGCGAAATTGCAGCCGGCACGCCGAGCCCCAGATCAATGCCGTTTCGAAGCGAGAAGACAAAGCGCGACCCTTACGTCCTTCACCGCCATTTGGCCCGGGGCAGACGCCTTCCCCGCCATCGCGAAGGTGAGCGAGGACCCGAACGTCCCTCCCGCGATCCGGGAAATAGAGCCAAGAGACCCCATCGACATCGTGATGAGGGGCCCGAGGCCCTCGGTTTTCGCCTGAGCGGTCGCGAGAAGAAGCGACGCGACGTCTTCCGCGCTCCGCGGCATCACGGCGAGCTTCTCGATATCGCCCCCGAGCGCCTTCTCGCGCCTCAGGATTCCGAGCATGTCGGAAACAGACGGTGTTTCGGAAAAGTTGTGGCAGCTCATGATGACACCGACCGAAGCGCCATGCGCCGCGCTGACAAGCTCTGAAACAACCCTCGGGTCGTGCGACGACTCGATGTCGACAAGATCCATGCGGGCGAACCGCACGAGGCTGCCGATGAGCCTCAGGTATTCGGGTTCCGAGTAGGACGCGGCTCCCCCTTCCGCCTTCGTGCGGACCGTTGTGATGAGAAGCTTCCCACCCGCCTTTTCCCAGGCGCTGTTCACGAGGTTGCAGAGCGCGAGGATCTCGTCGGAATTCCGCCCGCTGTCGAGGCCGTCAAGCCGGAGCTCGATCCCGTCGACGTCAGGGTCACGGGCGAGGGCCTCGGCCGCGCCGAGGATCTCACCGGGCGTCCTGCCGGACGCCGAGACGAGAATCCCGGGAAGCCCTTCCCCGATCGTGATTCCCTTTTCGGAAACCTCATAACGGAGAACCCCGTCCGATCCCATTGCGAGTCCGCTCATTTCCACTCCTCCTCAGAAGTCCTCTCTCGGAAAGATATCATCTGGTACCTGTGTGCGCGGATCAGACCCGATTTTCAGGCGCGTTCCTGTTTCTTTAGCGCACCGCCGGACAAAAAGCCTGAAAAGCAGTTCTTCTTTATCGTCACGTTGCCAAAGGTCTTTCGGGTGCCACTGCACGCAGAGAACCGGAGCCGTTTCCGATTCGATCGCCTCGATCACACCATCAGGCGCAACAGCGATCACGCAAAAGCCAGGGGCAACGTCCTTTACCGCCTCGTGGTGGCGAGAATTCACGACAGCGCGGTCTCCGAGCACCTCGCGGAGCCGGGTTCCTTCCGCGATTTGGACCTCGTGGAAGGGATCGGACGGGTCGCCCTTCTGCGCGTGCTCCCCCGTTCCGCCCGGGAATTCCGAGAGATCTTGCCAGAGCGTCCCGCCCATTGCGGCGTTCACGACCTGCATTCCTCGGCAGATCCCGAGAACCGGCCTCCCGGCTTCGATCGCGTGCCGCACAAGCCTGAATTCGAACCGATCTCGCTGATAAAAGGTTTTCCCGAGCCCCGGGTGGGGCATTTCACCATAGAGAATCGGCGAAACGTCGGGACCGCCCGCGATCACGACGCCGTCCGACGTTTCGACAAGCTCCCGCGGATCCGCTTCCATTTCCTCAAAAACAACGAACGGAATGCCACCAAACTTCGAAATCGCCTGAAAAAGCCCGAGGGGAACGACAACCGGGGCGGACACTGCCCGGTCCGGATCCCTTCCGGCTCCAACCGTGACAAGGATCAGGGGCTTCGCCATGTGTTTCTCCCCCTACCCCCCGAATCCCGTGCGTTGCGGAAGATCCTGGAACTGCGCAGGGTAAAAGATCGAAGGGTTATCCGAGCGGGCATCGGGCTTCATGCTCAGGACGCCTTGCGCGGCTTCGAGCACGTCCTCTACCCTGATCTCCCCCATGCAACGGCTCTTTCCGCTCCCGCCGCATCCTTCCTGGTTGCAGCACCGGCAGACACCGGGCGTCATCACTATCGCTGTACGGGAGTTTTTCCACGGATGCCAGACCCGCGAAAGCGAAGGACCGAACAGCACGACCTCGGGAACCTGAAACGCCGCCGCAACGTGTGCGGGGCCTGAATCCACGCCGAATCGAGTAGGAGGCGGAGCTTCGCTCCGCCGTCCTCTCACACCACCGCCCGTACGGGTCTCGTAGGCCCTGCTGTCAGCAGGGTT
>CADBTW010000061.1 GCA_902797695.1 uncultured Sutterellaceae bacterium | reverse complement strand
CTCAGGACCATTTTTCCATGACTCCACCGAACCACTGCACAGCGAATGACAAATTTGGAAGATTTTTCTTCGACTAGCTAAACCCTGGAATTTCGTTCAGCAGACAAGGTTTGGGTATCCATGAAACGGGAACGGAAGGCAACGCCGGGCATCAACATTGGCGAAGGGAGACCTGCTTCGGGCAGGCGTCACGGGAGAAATCCCGCATCCGTAAGGAAACCTTTTACATAATGACTACTCGTGTCTTTGTTCTCGACAAGAAGAAACGACCTCTCATGCCGTGCTCGGCGGCACGGGCGCGGCGTCTTCTCAAATCGGGACGCGCGCGTATAGCCCGTTTGTATCCGTTTACCATCCGGCTGACTGACAGGTTGCTGGAGAAATCCGCAGTACAGCCCGTCATCGTCAAAATCGACCCGGGCTCCCGGAAAACGGGAATGGCCGTTGTTCGGGAAGACGAAAAAAAGGTGCATCATGCGCTTGCCTTTTTCTGTCTTGCCCACCGCGGGGAAAGTATCCACCAAGCCCTGCTAATTCGCGCAATGAATAGAAACCAAAGGCGCACCACCCATTTGCGATATCGGAAGCCCCGCTTTTCCAATCGTGCAAGGCCAAAGGGCTGGCTCTCGCCCAGCCTGCGGCACCGGGTAGTGACAACCTCAGCCTGGGTACAGCGCCTCTGCAGGCTGGCGCCCGTTGCTGGAATTACTCAGGAGCTGGTGAAGTTCGATACGTTCAAGCTGGAACACCCCACGGCTGTCGGTACAGATTACATGCACGGCGAACTTTATGGTTACAACGTCCGGGAATATCTGCTGGAAAAATTTGGCAGAAAGTGCGTGTACTGCGGCAGGACCAACGTGCCTCTGAACGTCGACCACGTTGTTCCAAAAGCAGCCGGGGGCTCGAACCGTCTGTCCAACCTTGTGCTCGCGTGCGTTTCCTGCAATCAGAAAAAAGGCAGCCGGACACTCGAGGATTTCCTGAAGGGACAACCCCGCGTGTATAAACGGGTAAAGGCCCTACTCAAGAAACCCCTTCAGGACGCTGGGGTCGTGAACAGTACCCGCTGGGCCCTTCTCAGGTCACTCAAGGCAGTGACAGGGCTTCCGGTCAAGGCGCCATCCGGTGCTCTGACGAAATTCAACCGCCATGCTTTCCATGTTCCGAAAGAGCACTGGTTTGACGCCGCCTGTGCCGGTCGCATCAACGGGGTCGAGTTTGACCCCGACCTTGACGTGCTCCGAATCAGATGCACCGGGCGGGGAGTCTATTGCCGTACCCTTACCAACGCTTATGGTTTCCCAAGAGGCTACCGGACCCGAAAGAAAATGGTCCACGGCTTCGCTACCGGTGACATGGTCGAAGCTTTCGTCTCGAAGGGCAAGAAGGCCGGACACTACAAGGGCCGGGTTGCCGTCCGGAAATCCGGCGGCTTCAACATTCAAACCGCCTCTGGGACAGTGCAGGGAATCTGCTGGCGGCACTGCAGGCTCCTGCAGCGCGGTGACGGCTATGGATATTCCTGAACCAACTGCTCCTAAAGTTTCGCTCACAGGTTCGGATAATCCACACAAACATCAAGCTCCCTTTTGTTCTTTTCCTACTCTTCATTTGCTGACGTTCATTGAACGAACGTTCGTTCTTCGAAGGCAATTTTCCCAGCCCCACTCCACGCCCAGGAATCAGAAAAACGAGAACAAGGAAGATAAGCTTAGGCAAATTCTTAATTTTTTAGAAAATTTTTGAAAACCATGGCTAATTTCATGAAATACAAAAATTATGAGGGTTCCATTGAATTCAGCCCTGAAGATCATGTCCTTTTCGGCAAAGTGCAGTTCATCAGGCCACTGCTGTCTTATTCGGGGGATTCGCTGACCGAACTAGAGACACAGTTTCACGAAGTTGTTGATGAGTATCTTGCAGACTGCAGGATTGATGGCGTTCAACCAGAAAAACCCTGTTCTGGAAGCTTTAACATCCGGATCGGGCAAGACCTGCATCACAAAATTGCCGTGTATGCAGCCCAAAGGTCGGAGTCAATCAACGCGGTAATAGAAAAAGTGCTGGCCGAAAGATTTGATAAGCAAACCGCCGCATGAGATAACTCATGACTCGAAAGATCATTCCTGCGGTGTCTCACGACCAATGGGTTTGGTTCTAGATGGTATTGTTCATTTTATGAACGTTCACTGAACGAACGTTCGTTGAACGAATTAAAATTCCATTGACTTAAACCCCACATCAAGAAATCCCATGCCACTCAAGAAGTTTTACGACCGTGAGTCAGAGCAGGAAGCCATCCGCGAAGAACTGGAGCTGGTCAAACAGACTGGTTCTGGCCGGATTGCCGTCATCACCGGGCGAAGGCGTGTCGGCAAGACTGAACTCATCAGGAGAACCTTGCAGTGCGCTGAGGGAACTTTTATCTACCTCTTCGCCACTCGGGTTTCCAGCAGGGATCTGGCAAGAGAGTGGATGTCAGTGGTTCGGCAAGCTGTCGAAGGAATCCAAGAGATTCCCTTCGAAAAACCGTCGCAGGTTATCCGGTTCGTGATTGGTCTGGGGCAAAACCAATTGATCAATCTCGTCATCGACGAATGCCAGGACTTGGGGTTCGCTGAACCTTCCTTCTGGTCTGAACTGCAGCGGGACTGGGATCTTCTCTCACGGCAAAGCCATGTCCTACTTGTGATGAGCGGATCCGTCCGATCAGCAATGAGGAACATCTTTGAGGAGTACAGTGAACCGCTCTACGGCCGGGTTGACCGCTTTATTCACGTAAAGCCCTTCCCGCCTTCGGTTCTCCAACAAGTGCTTTCGGATTACAAGCCACGCTGCACCGGCGAAGACCTTCTCGCGCTTTACTGCCTGACGGGAGGCGTCCCATGGTTCGTCTCCTCGCTGATGGATCATGATGCAACGGACCTTGAGAGCATGTCGAAGATCGCATTCCGGAACGGTTCGATTTTCCTCATGGATGGCGAGATTCTGATAGCTAACGAATTTCGAGGCGAGTCCGGGCTCAACCGAACGATACTCAGAGCATTGGCAGGTGGAATCACCCGACGTGACGAACTGCAGAACCTGACAGACGAAAGCATCAGCGGAGCCCTGTCGAGGCTTGAGAAGCAATTTGAACTAATTGAGCGAAATTCCCCTGCCCTTTCCAAGGCAACGAGAAAGGTTCGCTATCGCCTCAAGGACCGCTATCTGAATTTCTGGTTCAACTTCGTACTCAAGAACTCAGCGCGTGCCTCCCTGAACGATTTCAAAGGCATGCGCCGGGATTTCCTCAACGGTTACCCTGAATTTGCCGGCAGGGCCCTGGAGCAGTTCTTCCGGGAAAAATTAGCGGAAAGCCATCGTTTCCTGACCATTGGTTCCTGGTGGGACAGGAAAGGCACAAACGAACTCGACCTCGTCGCGATAAGCGATGAGAGCAAGGAAGCTTATTTTTTCGAAGTCAAGAAAAACAAGGAAAAATACAGCGAGGCCCTCCTCCGCCTGAAAGTGGAGGCGTTCCTCACGGCAAACCCTGCGATCAGATCCTATCACGTCAGGATCGGCGGCTTGTCAACAGAGGACACGCTTTCCAGCCTCGAAAGGATTCTTGGAAAAACTGTTCCCTTCTGAAAGCGCGCGCATTTCCCGCTTAGGTATGACTGAGAGCTCTTTCGAACGGAAATCCTAACTGCACCCCGCCTGAAGCAGTGAGTCAAGCGGATTTTTCAGAGATGAACAAAAAGCCCCGAAGATCAAGGCGATCGATTCGGGGCTTTTCTTATGTTCTGGCGGAAGGAGTGAGATTCGAACTCACGGAAGTTTTGAAGCTTCGCCGGTTTTCAAGACCGGTGCATTCAACCACTCTGCCATCCTTCCTGATGCGAGACGTGGATTTTACAGGCTGAAAGCGCCGGAGGCAAATTCGCTTCCGGCGCCATTTCCCCATCACCTAGGCGACTCCGGAAAGGAAGCGCCAAGGATCATTAGACCTCGCTCGGGCCGTTCTCGAGGCCGAAGGCGTGGTGCAGGGCGCGGACCGCGAGTTCCGTGTACTTCTCGTCCACCACGATGCTCACCTTGATCTCGGAAGTGCTGATCATCAGGATGTTGATGCCTTCCTCGGACAGCGCCTTGAACATGCGGGACGCGACGCCGGAATGGGTCCGCATGCCGATCCCGACCACAGAGATCTTCGCGATGCGGTCGTTCGTCACGATGCCCTCGCCGCCCGCCTTCGGAAGCACCTGTTCCTTCAAGACCTGGACGGTCTTCTCGAGGTCGCCGCGCGGCACCGTGAAGGTGAAGTCGGTCTTCCCCTGGACGCTCACGTTCTGGACGATCATGTCGACATCGATGTTCGCGTCAGCGATCGGCTGCAGGATCGAGGACGCCACGCCGGGGGTGTCGGACACGTCGTGAAGCGTGACCTTAGCGTCGCTGCGGGACGCGGCAATGCCGGTAACCAGGGCTTTTTCCATCATTTTGGGATCTTCCTCATAAGTAATCAGAGTGCCGGAAACCGCTTCCTCTTCGACCGGGAGGTCCGGATCGGTAAGGCTCGAAAGGACGCGGCAGGGAACCTTGAACTTGCCGGCGAATTCAACGGAACGGATCTGCAGGACCTTGGAGCCCGCGCTCGCGAGCTCGAGCATTTCCTCGAACGTGATGTTCGGAAGGCGCTTCGCGTCCGAGCAGATCCGGGGGTCGGTGGTGTAGACGCCGTCGACATCCGTGAAGATGAGGCACTCGTCCGCATGGAGTGCGGCGGCGATCGCGACGGCGGAAGTGTCCGAGCCTCCGCGGCCGAGGGTCGTAATGTTCCCGTCAGGATCGATTCCCTGGAACCCCGCGACGATCACGACGCGGCCGGCGTCGAGCTCCCGGCGGATCCGTTCCTGCGAGATCGTGTCGATACGGGCCTTCATGTAGGCGTTATCCGTGAAGACCCCGACCTGCCAGCCGGTGAGGCTCACGGCGTCAACGCCGAGGTCCTTCAGCGCCATCGCAAGGAGCCCGATCGAGACCTGCTCGCCCGTCGTCGCGACGACGTCGAGCTCCCGGGGATCGGGATGCGGGGAGACCTCCTTCGCGAGCGCGAGGAGACGGTTCGTCTCGCCGCTCATCGCGGAAACCACGACCACCATCTGGTGGCCGGCCTTGCGCCACTTCGCAACGCGGTGCGCGACGTTGCGGATGCGCTGCGGCGACCCCATCGAGGTGCCACCGTACTTATGAACAATCAGAGCCATGATGTATCGCTTCTCTAGTCGGAAGTTGGAAAATTTCCATCGTCCCCGCAGTCTGTTTCCCTGCGGCGAGGGCGCGCTTCTATAGGCAGGTAAGCCGCCCTAACTAAAGACAATAGCGTGTTCCGGGGATGAAGGAAGCGGGATCCCGTGAATTGGCTTCGGGAAGACTGCCTAGGATCCGGTGAAGAGCGGACGGTCAGGGTTCCACTCGACGACCCACCGGTCGGGGTCCGGGGCGGCTGGATCCGGATGCAGGAGCTTCCGGACCTCGCTCCCGAGGCCGGCAGCGAAAATAAGGTCCTCGCCGCACCAGAGGAGCGGGAGCCCGTCCCGCTCGAAGGAAGGGATCCCCGCCGCCTGATAGAGGTGCTTCAGGTTCCTGCTCGGGCGAAGCCGGTAAAGCTTGATCTTCTCGCCCCCGGCGCGGGGCCGGACGACAAGCGGTCCCGTACGGAGGAGTTCCCCCGGGAACCCGTCCTCGTCAGGCAGGGCGCGGCGGAAGCGGAGCACGCCTCCCCAGAGCCCGAGCGGAATCTCCTCTTCGCCATTCCACGAGAACGGGACGACACGCGTCGTGTCGCGGACCGGCTTCGCGAAGTCCCGGAGGACGAGAAGGCCGCGGGAGCGGCGGATTTCACTCGACCCGAGCCGGATCGTGAGCGAAGTGTCGGAGTGAGTTTCGCGCGCCTGGCGGAGCGCTTCGGCAAGGGTAGAACGGGCCGGGGGCTCGATCCCGTTCCCCGCGATCCACTCCCTGAGGCAGAGCGCCTGACGTTCGGGAGGAAGCGCGAGGAGCGGCTCGATCCGGATCGCGCGCGGGTTCCTGGGGTCGCGGCACTTCGCAGCGTCGTCATCCGCCACCGTATGGAGGACCGTCGCGGCCTCCGTCACGAGCTCGACGGAACGCCCCGCCGCGCGCCGGAACCCCGGCCTCGCGCGGTCGAGCACCGGGAGGATCTCGTGCCGGATCAGGTTCCTGAGGATCGCCGTGTCCTCGTTGCTCTCGTCCTCGACCCAGGAGAGGCCGCGGGACGCCGCGTACGACTCGATCCAGGGCCTCGGGACGTCGAGCCACGGGCGCCCGAGGAGGACGCCCTCAGGGCCGAACGCCCGGATCGAAGGCATCCCGGCGAGGCCGTCTACCCCTGACCCCCGGATCCACTGGAGGAGGAACGTTTCGAGGCGGTCGTCGAGGTGGTGCGCCGTGAGGACGATGTCAAGGCCCTCGCGCTTCGCTTCAGAGGCGAGCGCCTGGTAGCGCGCGTCGCGCGCCGCGGCCTCGACCCCCTTCCCCTTCCGGTCGACCTTCACGCGGAGCGCCGAGAAAGGAATCCCCCGCTTTTCGCAAAACGCCCGGCAGGTCTCTTCCCACTCGTCCGCGTGGGGCGAGAGCCCGTGGTTCACGTGGAGCGCGAAGACCGATCCGATAATCCCGTCATTCCTCTTCGAGCGGGAGAACCTGTGAACGGCTTCAAGGAGCGCCATCGAGTCGCGGCCTCCTGAAAAGGCGACTCCGACCCGGAGCGGAGGTGGAAGCGGCGCGAGGATCCCGCCCGTGCGGCGTCCGAGCGTTTCGCGCGCCTTTTCAAGGCACTGTTCGAGCGCGCCCGCGAGCTTCGCCGCGATCGTCCGGGGACCCGGGATCCGCTTTTTCTCAGTCTCCTCCGCCATGCCCTAGCGCTCCTCTCCTTACTTCCCGGACGCCTCTTCAGCCTTCTTCCCCGCGTCCTTCGCGGCTTCCGCGGCCTTCACGCGAAGCGCCGCCTTTTCGGTCTTCGCTCCTTCCTTCGCGGCCTCGTGCGCCGCGACGGCGTCAGCGCGGAGCTTGTCGGCCGCCGCCTCGGTGAGCGTCTCGTAGTCGCCGTATCGCATGATGCGGTTGAGGCGCCGCGCGATCAGCTTCTCAGGCGTAAAGCGCCTCAGGTACTTGATCCGGTCGATGATCGCCTTCCGAAGCGTGCGGGCCATGAGCTCAGGGTCGCGGTGCGCGCCGCCAAGAGGCTCCAGCACCACTTCGTCAACGAGCTTCAGGGCTTTCAGCCGGTCGGCCGTGATCCCGAGCGCGTCAGCCGCCTCCGGCGCGTGCGCCGCGTCCTTCCAGAGGATCGAGGCGCAGCCTTCCGGGCTGATCACGGAGTAGGTCGCGTACTGGAGCATGAGGACCGAGTCCGCGACCGCGATCGCGAGCGCGCCGCCCGACCCGCCTTCCCCGATGATCGTCGTGATCACGGGGACCTGGAGGTGCGTGAGCTCGACGAGGTTCCGCCCGATCGCTTCCGACTGCCCGTGCTTCTCGGCGTCGATCCCGGGGTACGCCCCGGGGGTGTCGACGAAGGTGATCACGGGGAGACCGAACTTCTCCGCGAGCTTCATGAGGCGGAGCGCCTTCCGGTAGCCCTCCGGGTTCGCCATGCCGAAGTTCCGGTAGGTGCGGCTCTTCACGTCGCGGCCCTTCTGGTGCCCGATCACCATCACGGGGTCGCCCGCGAGCCGCGCGAGGCCGCCGACGATCGCCGGGTCGTCCGAATAGTGGCGGTCGCCGTGCAGCTCCTGGAAGTCCGTGAACATCATGCGGATGTAGTCAAGGGTGTACGGGCGGTCCGGGTGCCGCGCGACCTGCGTGATCTGCCACGGGGTGAGCTCGGCGTAGGTCTGCTTCAGGAGCTCGACCGACTTCGCTTCGAGGTGGTCGACGTCCTCGGAAATGTCGACCGAAGAGTCGGAGTCCTGCATCGCGCGCAGTTCCTCCACCTTTTCGTCGAGCGCCTTGATGTCCTTTTCAAATTCGAGGAAGGTCTTTTTCACGATTGTCCCGATTCTGAGTCTTTCATCCCGGCGCGGCTCCCGCCCGATCCGCCTCCTTTAAGCCCGCGAAGCTTCTCTTCCTTCTGGGAAGAGAAAGGAAACTCCTGGCCGCGAATCCGGAAAGGGCGCCGGAAAATTAAGCGTATTCCGCTAGTTTAGCGGCTCCGGGGGCACGCCGCTCCCTCCCTCAGGGGTTCGTCGCCCGAGGGAGAGAGGGCTCGCGGCGGAAGCTTCCGCTAGGCGGAGCGCCAGGTGGTGCCCTGCGGCGTGTCGAGGAGCGTGATCCCCTTCGAGGCGAGAGTGTCGCGGATCTCGTCCGCGCGGGCGAAGTTCCGGGCCTTCTTAGCCGCGGCCCGCTCTTCGATCAGCTTCCGGATCTCTTCCTCCGGCATCGCGGCGCCGGCCGCCCCTTTCAGGAACTTCGCGGGGTCGCCCTGAAGGATGTTGAGGATCGCGCCGAGCGCCTTCAGCTGCCGCGCGAGCGCCGGGTCCTTCGTCCGGTTCACGTCGTTCGCGAGCTCGAAGAGCTGCGCGATCGCGACCGGCGTGTTGAAGTCATCGTTCATCGCGTCGGCGAACGCCGCCGCGTGCGGCTCCGCCCAGTCGAGCGGCTTCCCGTCCCCGGGGACGCCTGCGAGGGCGTCGTAGAGCCGCGTGAGGCCCTTGTGGGCGTCCTCGATCAGGCCGGTATTGAAGGAGATCGGGCTCCGGTACTGGGTCCGCATGAGGAAGAAGCGGAGGACCTGGGAGCCGTTTCCCTCGCCGAACTTCTCGTCCGTTTCCTTCAGCGCGTCCCGGATCGTCCAGAAGTTGTGGAGCGACTTGCTCATCTTCTGCTCGGTGCCGTCAGCCGCGCGGACGCGCAGCGGTCCCGAGTGCATCCAGTAGTTCGCGAAGGGCTTTCCGTTCGCCGCCTCGCTCTGCGCGATCTCGTTCTCGTGGTGCGGGAAGATGAGGTCGGGGCCGCCGCCGTGGATGTCGAAGTTTTCGCCGAGGTAGTGGCAGCTCATCGCGGAGCACTCGATGTGCCAGCCGGGGCGCCCCTCGCCCCAGGGGCTCGGCCAGTGGGGTTCGCCGGGCTTCGCCCGCTTCCAGAGCACGAAGTCGAGGGGATCGCGCTTCCCCGAGTCGACGCCGATCCGGGCGCCGGGCTCGAGGTCGTCGAGGCTCTTCCCCGAGAGCTTCCCGTAGCCCTGGAACTTCCGGACCGCGTAGTCGACGTCGCCGTCCTTCCCGACGTAGGCGTAGCCCTTTTCGAAGAGCTTCCCGATCACGGACTGCATATCGCCGATGAAGTCCGTCGCGTGGGGCTCGTAGGTCGGAGCGAGGCACCCGAGAGACTCCATGTCCTCCTGCATCGCGCGCGTGAACTCGTCCGTAAGGTCCTTCGTCGAGATCCCCCGCTCGGCCGCGCGCCGGATGATCTTGTCGTCGACATCCGTCACGTTCCGCACGAACGTCACCTCGTTCCCGCGCGCCTCGAGCCAGCGGCGGATCACGTCGAACGCGATGAAGGTGCGCCCGTGCCCGATGTGGCAGTAGTCGTAGACCGTCACGCCGCAGACGTACATTCCGACCTTCCCCTCGACCCGGGGCTTGAAGACTTCCTTTTTCCGGCTCAGCGTGGAGTAGAGCACCAAGGGCTTAGCTGACGTCATGGTGAGAACGAGACTCCTAGTAGAAAATAGAAAAACCGAAGGGGCGGGCGTGCCGCCCCGAACGGTTAGAATCGCAGAACAACGCCAATTCGAAAAAGTATAGCCGCTCGGATGCTCCCCACCCCGGCATTGCGCGGGGGGCGGAGAGCCCGGGGTTCGCTTTTTCGGTTCTGGCACGACAAGCCGCTTTTATCCGGACTCCGACACACATGCTGAAAGAAACACTGAAGGCCGCGGCCGCAGCGGCGGCCGCCACGCTCCTCTGCGCCACCGCTTCCGCCCAGGTCGTGATGGAGCCGATCCGGGCTCCCCAGGACCACCCGATCACGCTCCAGGACTACCAGAAGTTCGCGGAGGGCGCGGCCGCGTCAGGCGACTACCGGAAGGCGATCCAGTACGCGGAGGACGGGCTCGCGAAGAACCCGAAGAACGTCGGCCTCATGTTCAAGCGCGCGACCTGGCTCGAGGCGCTCGGGCGGCGTGACGAGGCGATGGCGGCCTACCAGCAGCTGATCAACAATTATCCTGAGATCCCCGAGCCCTACAACAACCTCGCGGTGCTCGTCGCGGACGGCGGGCGGGGCGACATCGGGCACGCGGCGGAGCTGCTGGAACGCGCGATCACCGCGAACCCGAAGTTCAGGACCGCGCGCGAGAACCTAGGCGACATCTACGCGCTCCGGGCGCTGCAGAACTACCGCGAGGCGCTGCCGCCGAAAGGAAACGCGTACCGCGAGGCGCGGGCTCGGGTGGGCGAAAAGGTCGAGCTCCTCGAGCGCGCGACCGGGAACACGAAGGCGGAAGCGCCTGAAAGCGATCAGGAAGCGAAGGCCGCTCCGGGCGAAGAGGCTTCGAAGCCGGGCTACACGGTGACGTCCGAACCCCTTAAGACCGAGGAAGAGCGCGCCGAAGCCGCCCGGAAGACGGCGCCCGAAAGCCGGGCGTCCGCCGCGTCGCCCGACGTCCGCGCCCCGGTCTCGGCGTCGAAATCCGGGAGCGGCGCTGAAAACACCCTCTTCCAGCCGCTTCCCGACCTGAAGTAGGCGGGGCGTGCCGGGCGGCATACGCCCGAACCGCTAGAATGGACGGGCTGACGGCAAAAGGGGGGCGTTGTCAGACCCTCCCTGAACCGGCGAAGGGGCCGGCCCCGGGAAGGGGCATGGCGTCGCGACGCCCCTCCGCGCATGAACCATTTCTTTGAACTTAGGAACTGAAAGCAATGAGCAGGATTCGCCTCACGACTTCCCTCGGAACGATCGAGCTTGAGCTCGACTCAGAAAAGGCCCCGGTCACCGCGAAGAACTTCGAGCGCTACGTCCGCGAGGGGTTCTACGACGGCACGATCTTCCACCGCGTGATCAAGCGCTTCATGATCCAGGGGGGCGGCCTCACCGAGAACTATTCCGAGAAGGACACCCACGAGCCGATCGTGAACGAGGCGGGGAACGGGCTCTCGAACAAGAAGTACACGATCGCGATGGCGAGGACGAGCGACCCGAACTCCGCGACCGCGCAGTTCTTCATCAATACCGTCGACAACCCCTACCTCGACCGGTCGCCTCGCGACGCGGGGTACGCTGTCTTCGGGCGCGTGGTTTTGGGGACGGAAGTGGTCGACAAGATCGAGAAGGTCCCGACCACCCGCCACGGCTGGTACGACGACGCGCCGCGCGAAACCGTGAAGATCATCAAGGCTGAAATCATCTAAAGGGGCCCGGATGGAAGGGAAGGGCGAGGACGCCCTCCCCTTTCCGCCCGTGCTTCGCCCGCGCGCAGGCCCCCCCGGGGCAGGCAGCACGGGAAGGACTAGGAACTTATGGCTGACACTATTGCACCGGCGCTCGCCGGGGAGAAGGAAGTCGCTCCGCTCGCGAACCCGGTCTTCATCGCGGACCTCCACCTCGCGCCCGAGCACCCGAAGACCCTGATGCAGTTCTTCCGCTTCATGAAGACGCAGGTCCCGTACTATTCCGAGCTCGTGATCCTCGGCGACCTCTTCGACTACTGGCTCGGGGACGACGCGATCGACACGGCGGCCCCGGTCGTGAAGGCGCTCGCCTACGCGTCCTCCATCGGGAAGCGCGTCCTCATCGCGCAGGGGAACCGCGACGTGATGCTGGGGCGCGACTTCGCCGCGGCCTGCGGCGCGACCCTCATCGCCCCGGAAGTGACTGCGGAATGCATGGGGAAGAAGTTCCTCCTCTCCCACGGCGACGAATGGTGCACGAAGGACACCGAGTACCAGAAGTTCCGCGCGATGACCCGCGACCCCGACTGGCAACTCGCCGCGCTCGCGCTTCCGATCGAGAAGCGGATCGAGCTCGCGAAGAGCGCCCGCGCGAAGTCGATCGAGGCGAAGAAGACCGCGTCCTCCGTCATGATGGACGTGGTGGATGTCGACGTCTACAAGGCGGCGAAGGCGGCGGGCGCGGACATTGTGGTCCACGGCCACACGCACCGCCCCGCGAGCCACGAGCTCGCCGAGATCGAGCGCTGGGTGATCCCGGACTGGGACCTCGACGCCGGGTCCGGGAAGGACCATTGGGGCTACATCCGCACGGTGAACGGGCAGCGGCTCCAGATCATCATGTAGGGCCGCGGGCTTCGCTCGCTGCCGGCCCGCCTCGTCGATTCGAAGGGACGGACGGGAAAAAGGGGTTTCGGGGATGCGCGAGCATCCTGCAGAAGCCCCTTTTTCGTCCCCAGGGCTGCGCTATCCTCTTCCCAAAAGGGAATTTCCCACTCTTTCTTCGCAAAGGACCCATCCAATGGCTAACGAAAACACAGTAGCCGAAGCGCTCGCGCGCCACGTCTCCGTCCGGGACTTCACGCCGGACCCCGTGACGCCGGAAGAGCTCCGGGCGGTGATGGCCGCGGCCCGCGGCGCCTCGTCCTCCTGCTTCCTGCAGGTCACCACCGTGATCCGCGTGACGGACGAGGAGGAGAAGAGGCAGCTCGCGGTGCTCTCGGGGAACCAGATGCACATCGCGGCGGCGCCCGAGTTCTGGGTCTTCTGCGCGGACTACCACCGGAACGCGGCGCTCGTTCCCGACTCGGACCTCGGGTGGACGGAGCAGCTCATGGTCGCCTGCACCGACGCCGCGATCATGGCGCAGGCCGCGCTCTCAGCCGCCGAGTCGCTCGGGCTCGGGGGCGTCTACGCGGGCGGGATCCGGAACCATATCGAGGAAGTTGACGCGCTCCTCGGGCTCCCGAAGGACACGTTCCCCGTCCTCGGGCTCGCGTTCGGGCACCCCGCCTACCGGAACGAAGTGAAGCCGAGGCTCCCGGACGGGATCCTCTTCCAGGAGAACCGTTACACGGAAGCCCCGAAGGCGGCGCTCGAAGCCTACGACCGCGAGATGAACGCGTACTACCTCGCTCGCCGGCGGAACCCCCGGGACGAGCGGTGGTCGGACGGGCTGAAAAGGATCCTGCTCCGCGAGCGGCGGCAGTTCATCCTTCCCTTCCTCAGGAAGAAGGGCTTCGCCCTGAAGTAAGGCTTTCTCCAAAACAAAAAACGCTTCCGGACCGGAAGCGTTTTTTCGTCCCCTGAAGGGGACGGCGCTAGAGCGCGGAGTCGAGGAAGCTCTGCTCCTTCGGGTCCTCGAGCGGCGGGATCCGGGAGGCGTCCGCGCCGCGCAGCTTCTCAAGCTCAAGCCGCAGGGCGTTGATGGTCGAGCGCTGGGCGTCGAGCTCCCGCTTCACCTGGACAAAGGCCCTCGTGACCGGGTCCTCGGCGCCGCGGACGACCCCGTAGGCGGAGAAGCGGCTGTGCTCCGCTTCCTGCGCCTTCCGCTTCTCCCCTGCCACGTGCCCCGGGACCCCGACCACGGTGGTTTCGGCCGCGATCGGCTTCAGGCACACGGCGTTCGAGCCGATGCGGGCGTTGCGTCCCACGGTCCAGCCGCCGAGCACCTTCGCCCCCGCGCCGACGATCACCCCTTCCTCAAGCGTCGGGTGGCGCTTTTCACCGCGCCCGAGGCTCGTGCCCCCGAGCGTCACTCCCTGGTAGATCGTGCAGTCGTCCCCGACCTCCGCGGTCTCCCCGATCACCGTTCCCATCCCGTGGTCGATGAAGACCCGGCGCCCGATCCGGGCCCCCGGGTGGATCTCGATCCCGGTGAGGAAGCGCGCGACGTGGCTCACCCAGCGCGCGAACGTGAACCAGCCCTGGATCCAGCACCAGTGCGAGAAGCGCCAGAACTGGACCGCGTGGAACCCGGGATAGGCAATGAGGACCTCGAGCGACCCCTTGCAGGCGGGGTCGCGCTCCTTGATCGTGCGGATGTCTTCGAGAATGCGTTCGAACATTTGAGGGGGTCTCTTCTTTTCGTTCTTCTTCAGGAGCCCGGGGCGGCGGCTGGTTTCGTCGCGGCCGCCCCGGGTCCCGCCCGCGGCCTTCCGGAAGGGGAAGGGGCATGGCGGTCATCATACCCGAGTTTTTCACTCGGGTATATCCCGCCACTCGCTTATCCGGAAATGCGGGAGCCACGGGAGCCGGCGGCCGAGAGAATTTCCTCCGTCAGGCCACGTCCTTCCGGGCCTTCCGGGCGGCTTCCTTCTCTTTCTTCATTCCCTTCCGCTCGGCCTTCGGCCGGATGATCGCGGCGCAGACCCCGCGCAGCATGTCCACTTCGCTCTGCGTGAGGCCGGCCCGCGCGACGATCCGCCGCGTCATCGGCATCAGGAACTTGGGCTCCGCGGGGTTGAGGGCGCCGCAGGAAATCATCGCCTGCTCCCAGTGCCGCAAGAGGCCCTCGATCGCCGGGACCTCGGCCGGGGGCTCGTGCTCGAAGCGCTGCTCCCAGTCGTAGAGGCGGTGCGGGTTCCCGGCACGCTCAAGCTGCCGCATGTGGAGCTCGTAGGCCGTCACCTGCACGGACTGCGCGAGGTTGAGGCTCGTGCTCTCGGGGTCCGCGGGGATCGCCGCGACCGCCTGGCAGACCTCGATCTCCTCGTTCGTGAGTCCGCTCCGCTCGGTTCCGAAGACGAACGCGATGTCGCCCGACTCGGACTCGAGGAAGTCGCAGGCTTTCGACGCCGCCCCCCGGAGGTCCTCGATCGGGGGCCCGAACTCGCGGTCGTAGCCCGAGAGCGCCCAGGCGTAGCGGACTCCCGCGAGCGCCTCCACGAGCGTCGGGACAGAATGGCTTGCGCGCAGCACGTCGACCGAGCTTGTCGAGAGCGCGATCGCGTCCGGGTGCTCCCGGTAGTCCGGGTGCTTCGGGTTCACGACCCAGAGGTTCCGGAAGCCCATCGTCTTGATCGCCCGCGCCGCCGCCCCGATGTTCGCGGGGAGGCTCGGGTCGCAGAGCACGAACCGGACGCGGGAAGAGGAGAGCGGTGTCTGCATTTTTCTTCCTTCGAAGGGGAAAGAGGTGTTGGAAATGTGGAGATATTAGGGCTCTTTCCCGCGTCCTGCGGACGAAAGCGGGCGCAGGAAGGAGCCCGGTCCAGTCCCGGGAAGAGGAGAAGGAACCCTGCAGGACCTCCAAGCGGCTAAAATGTCATGTCTTTCCGGAGAAAACCGCGCCCCGCCGTTCCGGCCCCGGGCCCCGCTTCCGGAAACCCATCTTTTCCACCCCTCCAGGTGCACCAGGAAGAACATGACCTCCTACCTTGACATCGCCATCCGTGCGGCCCGCGAAGCAGGCGACATCATCAACCAGGCTTCCCGCAACATTGACTCCCTCAATGTCCAGACGAAGGCCCTCCACGACTATGTGACGGATGCCGACAAGGCTTCCGAGCGCGCGATCGTCGACGTCCTCTCCCACTACTGTCCGGACCACGCGATCCTCGCCGAGGAGTCGGGCCTCGTCGGCCAGAAGAACTCCAAGTTCGTCTGGGTCGTCGACCCGATCGACGGGACGACGAACTTCATCCACGGGTTCCCGCAGTACGCGGTCTCGATCGCGCTGAAGAGCGGGGAGGACGTCGTGGAAGCCGTCGTGTACGACCCCCTGAAGGACGAGATGTTCACGGCGACCCGCGGCGAAGGCGCGAGGCTGAACAACCGCCGGATCCGCGTTTCCGGCCGCTCGACCTTCGGCGCGGCGCTGATCGGGACCGGTTTCCCGTTCCGGGGCGGGGACGACTTCGAGGGTTACGCGAAGGTGTTCACCTCGGTCGCGAAGCAGACTTCCGGCATCCGGCGCGCGGGCGCGGCGTCGCTTGACCTCGCGTATGTCGCGTGCGGGCGGCTTGACGCCTTCTGGGAGTCGGGGCTGAAGCCCTGGGACATCGCGGCGGGGTCCCTCCTCGTCCTCGAAGCCCGCGGCCTCGTGACCGACTTCTCGGGCGACGACAAGTACCTCGAGACCGGCGCGATCGTCGCCGGCACCCCGAAGGTCTTCGGGACGCTCTTCCCGATCGTTTCCCGGAAGGCGGCCTAGGTAGCGGCGAGCGTTCCGGGAATCCCCTCCCGGAACCGCCTCCCGAAGGGGAAAAGGAAGGGCGGCAGGCCGGGAGAACCGGCTCTGAGCCGCCCTTCGGCGTCTTTTGCCTCAGGGAAGATTTCCTCCCGACGCCTGCCTTTCACTTCCCTTCTTCAAGAAGGAACCCGGAAAAGAAAGTGACCACTCCCGACACCACGAAGTCCACGAAGAACGCCGACCCCGAAAGCCTCACCCCCGCGATGAGGCAGTTCATCGAAATCCGGGCCTCCGTCGCGAAGCAGCATCCGAACGTGATCCTCCTCTACCGGATGGGGGACTTCTACGAGACGTTCTTCGAGGACGCGGTCGAACTGAACCGGCTCCTCGGGACGACGCTCACCACGAGGGGGAAGGGGAAGCCCGACGCGATCCCGATGGCGGGCGTCCCCTACCTCACGCTTGACTCCTACCTCGCGAGGCTCGTGAAGCTCGGGAAGTCGGTCGGGATCGTGGAGCAGTTCGGGGACCCGAAGGCGTCGAAGGGGACGATGACGCGGAAGCTCGTCCGGATCGTGACCCCGGGGACGATAACGGAGACTGAGCTCCTCCCCTCGAAATCGGACGCGGCGCTCGCCGCGGTCGTCCCGCCCTCCGGGAAGAAGGACCCCGAGTGGTCGATCGTCTCGCTCGTCCTCTCGAGCGGCGCCTTCCGGGCTGCGACCTGCCCCGAAGCGGAGCTCGCGGCCGAGCTCTCGCGGCTCTCCCCGCGCGAGCTCCTCGTCCCGGATTCGCTGAGGGAGCGGATCCGGGCCTTTTCGGGCGCGGCCCAGGTGACCCCGCTCCCCGACTGGCACTTCGACGCGGAGCACGGGGAGACCGAGATCCTGCACCACTTCCAGATGGAGAGCCTCGAAGCGTGGGCGGTGTCGGAGCACCCGGGAGTGCTCGCCGCGGCGGGCGCGATCCTCGAGTACGTCGAGGAAACGCAGGTTGACGCCGCGCCCCACATCCGGCCGCTCGTCCTCGAGGAGTCGAGCCGGTTCGTCGGGCTCGACCCCGCGACCCGCCGGAACCTCGAGCTCACCGAGTCGCTCCGTAGCGAAACGGGGCCGACGCTCCTCTCCACGATCGACCACTGCCTCACCCCGATGGGGTCGCGAATGCTCCGCGCCTGGGTGACGCAGCCGCTCCGGGACCCCGCGGTTCCGAGGGCGCGCCACGACGCGATCGGGGAACTCGTCGGGAACGAGCCGCTCGCGGAGGAAATCGCGGACGCGATGAAGTCGCTCCCCGACCTCGAGCGGATCGCGTCCCGGATCGCGCTCGGCTCCGTGCGGCCCCGCGAGCTCGCCGGGCTCCGGGACTCTCTCCCGCAGCTCCGCTCTCTCGCGTCGGCCCTTGAAAAAGCCGCGTCCCCGGCGCTTAAGGAAGCCGCTCCCGCGGTGAGGCCGGCCCCGGAACTCGAAAAGCTCCTCCGGGCCGCGCTCCTCGAAGAGCCCGCCGTCACCCTCAGGGACGGCTCCGTGATCGCGGACGGCTACAGCACCGAACTCGCGGAGCTCCGCGCGCTTCGGAGCAACACGGGGGCGTTCCTCGAAAAAATGGAGGCGGAAGAGCGGGCGAGGACCGGGATCCCGACCCTCCGGGTCGAGTACAACAAGCTCGCCGGGTACTTTATCGAGGTCTCGCGAGCCCAGGCCGACAAGGTCCCCGCGAACTACAGGCGCCGCCAGACCCTCAAGAACGCCGAACGCTTCACGACGCCGGAACTGAAGGCGTGGGAAGACAAGGCGCTCGCCGCGAAGGAGCGGTCGCTCGCGCTCGAGCGGAGCCTCTACCAGGACCTCGTCACGAAGTGCGGGGCATATGTGGAGGCGCTCACCGCGGCGTCGGAAGCCGCAGCGTCCGCTGACGCCCTCCTCTCGCTTGCCCGCCACGCGCGCGACATGGGGTGGGCGAAGCCCGAACTCACCGACCCCCCGGGGATCGTGATCCGCGGGGCGCGGCACCCCGTGGTCGAGAAGGCGCTCGAGCACTATGTCGCGAACGACTGCGAGCTCGTCCCCGGAAGGCGGCTCCTCGTCGTCACCGGCCCCAACATGGGCGGGAAGTCGACCTACATGCGAAGCGTCGCGCTGATCGCGATCCTCGCGCTCTCGGGGTCCTGGGTGCCGGCTGAGAGCGCCCGGATCGGGCCGCTCGACCGGGTCCTCACCCGGATCGGGGCGTCTGACGACCTCGCGCGGGGGCTCTCAACCTTCATGGTTGAAATGGTGGAGGCGGCCGCGATCCTGCACCAGGCGACCGACCGGTCGCTTGTCCTCATGGACGAGATCGGGCGCGGAACCTCGACCTTCGACGGGCTCGCGCTCGCAGGCGCGATCGCCCGCGACCTCGCGGACCGCATCCGCTCCTTCACGCTCTTCGCGACGCACTACTTCGAACTCACGCTCCTCTCGCAGACCTGCGCCGAGGTCGCGAACGTGCACGTGCGCGCGGCGCAGTCCGGGGGCCGGGTCGTGTTCCTGCACGAAGTGCGGGAAGGCCCCGCGAGCCAGAGCTACGGGATCGCGGTCGCGGGCCTTGCCGGCGTCCCCGCCCCCGTGATCCGCGAAGCGAAGCGGATGCTGCGGGACCTCGAGGACCGGGCGAAGAAGACCGGTCCCCAGCCCGACCTCTTCTCCGCACCCGCTCCTGAGGAACCCGTGCCGGACGACTTCGTCACGATCCCCGCCGGACCCTCCCCCGAGGACGAGCGGGCCCGGGCGTTCCGGGACGAGGTGCTCGCGATCGACCCGGACTCCCTCACGCCCCGCGAAGCGCTCGCGGCGCTCTATAAGCTCGTCGACGCGGCGAAGAAGGCAAAGGAGCCGTAGGGAAAACCGGTTCCAATAACGAAAAGGCACGCCCGAACGGCGTGCCTTTCGCTTCTTCCAGAGGCTCCTTTCCTCGCGGCGTCAGAGGTTCTCCCGCCCCCAGCGCCCGAGCTCCATCAGGATCGGGACGAGGGTCTTCGCCTTCGGGGAAATCTCGTACTCGACCCGGAGCGGCACCTCCATGTACTGGCGCCGGATGACGAGCCCGTCCGACTCGAGCTCGCGGAGCGACGACGCGAGCATCCGGCTCGTGATCCCGTAGATCCCCTTCCGGAGGACGCTGTAGCGGACCGGCTCCCCGATCTCGTTCAGGACGCAGAGGATCAGCACCTTCCAGGGGCCCCCGACGAGGCCGAGGACTTTTTTAAGCCCGCAGCCTTCGCCCGCCACCTCGCGGCACCGGCATCCCGCCTCGCCCGCCTTCCCTTCCGGATTCTCCATCACGCCCCTGCCTCGTCCATGTCAGTTACTTGTTGAAACCAAGTTTATCATCAATACTTGATATTTTCAAAATACTTGGTATACTTTGAATACCAACAAACAACACCGGGCTGATAGCCTGACGGAGACAGAAGAAATGGAATACAAGTTCACCAAGGACAATTTCGAAGCCGAAGTCGTGAAGAGCGACAAGCCCGTTCTCGTCGACTTCTACGCGGACTGGTGCGGCCCCTGCCGCTCGATGATGCCTGCGGTCGAGGCGCTCGCCGAGAAGTACGAGGGCCGCGCGAAGGTGGGCAAGGTGAACGTTGACGAGCAGGAAGAGCTTGCCGCGCAGTTCGGCATCCGCTCGATCCCCTTCTTCGCCTTCGTGAAGGACGGAAAGGTCGTGGACAGCGTCCTCGGCGCCGTTCCCTCCTCGGAGCTCGAGAAGAAGCTGGACGCCCTCGTCTAAGACCGGAACTCATGGCCGGGCTCGCCGCCCCCTCGCACCGCAGGTTCCTTTCCTTGCCTGCGGAAGCGGTTCGGGCGCCGTGCGGCAGCGCTTCACCCGCGCTTCCCTCCGGCTAAGATATGAGGCCCCGCGTTCCCGGTTCCCGGGGACACGGGGCCTGTTTTGCTGCAGTTTTTTCCTATGAGGAAATGAAACCCGATGCTTTTTGATCCGGATCTTGACGAGGACGACCCCGACGAGGCGGGTGTCGACGAGCGCGACTTCTCGCACTTCCTCACGACCGATGACGTGCGGGCCGGCTTCGCGATGGTCGCCCTGAAGCACGGCTACGAGCTGATCGAGAGGGGCGAGGACCGGGGCGCGGTCGCCCAGGCGATCGACCTCCTCTTCCACGAGGCGCAGTTCCCGGAGGGGTTCGACGTCTTCGGCTGGGCGAGCGACTACTTCGAGCGGATCCCGTGGGACGACTTCATGAACGCCTACGTGTCGAGCCCCGCGGAAGGCCTCTACTCGGAAGAGGAGTCGGAGGCGATCGCGGGAGAGCTCGACGCCGCGCTTGAGCAGGTCGGGCTCGAGAACGCCTGATTTTCCCCTTCCATTTCCTATAGCTTCCCGCGGTCGAGGAGAAGGCGCGAGAGCGGGAGGAGCCAGAGGAAGAAGGCGAGCGGGAGCGCCGCCGGGCCGACCCCGAGCACCGCGAGCGGCACCGCCGCGGCGACGGACCAGGGAATAAGCGCCGCGACCGTGATCACCGAGTCCTCGATGTCAAGCGCGAGCCGCTGCCGGTCCGGCCGGACGCCCCGGGCGAGGCTCGAGAGCAGCATGATCGCGAAGCTCTGGTTGCAAGACACCATGCAGGCGCCCGCGGCGGCGAAAAGAATTGAGGCGAAGACTGACACGCGCTTCGCCACCGTCCTCACGAGGCCCTCGATCCCGCCGAGCAGCCCCGTTCCCTCGAAAAGCCCCGCGTAGGTGCCTGAGATCACCATGATCGTGATCGGGAGCGCGAAGGACACGGCACCCCCTCCGTCCATCAGGGCCCGGAGATGAGGAACCCGCGACTCGTACCCGAAAAGAAGCGCCTTCACGACCTCCATCGGCCCGAGCCCCTGGAGGAAAACGGCGAGAAGGAAGGCGGACGCGATGCTCACCGCGATCGTCATCCGGATTCCGATCCGAAAGAGGACGAGGAGCACGACGAGGAGCGCCGGAATCCAGCAGAGGGGATCGAGCCTGAAACCGGAAGAGAAGAGCCCCGCGATGTCAGTCACTTCGCCCGACCCCTGGTACCAGAGCCCGAGCACGAAGTAGAGGGCTGCGGCGAGGATGAAGGCGGGCGTACCCCGCGCGAGCATCGGCGGGAGGTTCTGGCGGACCCGCGTCCCGGTCACCGCGGCGGTGAGCATCGCGGAGGTGGACATCGGGGACCAGCGATCCCCGAAATAGATCCCGGACATGACGGCGCCCGCGGTGAGGAGTGAAGGAACGCTGAACGACGCGCCGAGCGACGCCGCGACCACCCCCATCGTCGCCGCGGTTCCGAAGGAAGTCCCCATGAGGACCGAGAGGAAGGCGTTCGAGAGGAAGGCGAAGAGGAGGAACGCCCCGGGGTTCACGAACGTAGACAAGTCCGAAACGATCACGGCGATGGTGCCGGACGCGCGCCAGGACGCGGTGAGCATTCCGATCATCGCGAGCGAGAGGAGGATCGGTCCGATCTGGCGAATGCCCTTCGAAGACATCCGGCAGACGTCCCGGACACTGAACCCCTCGTGGAGCGCGTAGGCGGAGAAAAGCGCCCAGCCCGCCGCGAGCGCGAGGGCGACCGGGCGCCCGAGCGCGACGCAGAGGACGAGAAGCAGGGCGAACGCCCCGAGCACCGCGTTCCGGAGGGTCATGGGCGAATCCTTTTACTTCTTCGCCGCCCGCTCGAGCGCTTCCTTCAGGATCCCGACATGGTTCGGGGCGCCCGCCTTCGCGGCGAAGAGGAGCGTGACACGCTCCGTCCCCTCGGGAAGGGACTTCACGAACGATTCCGGAGCCCCGGACTCGCGGAGTTCCGCCGCGTACCGGGAAGAAAAGTCCCCGAACCGCCCCTCGCGGTCCTCGTGGAACCACTTCCGGAGCCCGGGGCTCGGAGTCAGGTCCTTCGCCCAGAGGTCGACCCGGGCATCCGCCTTCCGGATCCCCCTGGGCCAGAGCCGGTCGACGAGGACGCGGAAGCCGTCCGCGTCAGACGGTTCCTCGTAGACCCGCTTCATCACGAATTCCATCGGCTTTCCCCCAAACGAAAAAACATGATGGAATCATAGCTGTCCTCTCGGGCTTAATTTCCGAGCCGCCGCTAGAATCACTTTCCGTCACCATTCCGTAAAGAAAAACCATAGGGAACAAATGGAACTCTCCACCTGGCTGAGCTTCTTCGCGGCGAGCGTCTTCCTATCCTTCGCCCCGGGTCCCGACAACATCTTCGTGCTGCTCCAGTCGGCGTCGCACGGGTTCCGGGCCGGGTTCTTCGTGATCCTCGGGCTCTGCACGGGACTCGTCTTCCAGACGCTCTGCGCGACGCTCGGGCTCGCCGCGGTCGTCGCCGCGAGCCCATGGCTCTTCGCCGCGATCTGCATTGCGGGCGCGCTCTACCTCCTCTGGCTCGCCTGGGGCGCGTGGCACGCCCCGGTCGTGGTGGAAGGCCCGGGTGCCGCCGCGCGCGCGCCGCTCCTCCTCCCCGCCGCCGCCTGGCGCCGCGGGACGATCATGAACATCACGAACCCGAAGGTCCAGATCTTCTTCCTCGCGTTCTTCCCCCAGTTCCTCGAAAAAGGCACGGGCGCGTCCCCGGTCTGGGTGCAGATGCTCCTGATGGGCCTCACCTTCATCCTCGCGACACTCATCGTCTTCACCTTCATCGCGTACTTCGCGGGCGCGGTCGCCTCCCGCCTCCGGAAGCCCGCCTTCCAGCGCGTGATGAACAAGGGCTCGGCCGTGATCTTCGTCCTTCTCGCGCTCTCGGCGCTCTGGCAGATCGTCTCGGGCCCGGTTTCCTGACTACTTGCCGAACAATATTTTCCTTAGAGAGCAACTCCTAGCGGAAATCATGTATATGTATTCCTGAAGGGGTAGTCATGTCGGCTTTTTTTCTCCAAAATTAATCCGTTTCAAAGGCGGGAGAGGCTGCAGGGCCTCCCCTCGTCTGCCGTTTTAGAAGAAATCCGCGCCAGATGAATTCGGGAACGGCGGCTCGCGCCGCGGCTTCCCGGGGGCTTTTTGGAAGCGGTGGAGATACCAAATGCAGACATTCACTACCATAGTGGCGGTCATTGCCGTAATCGGGGTCATCTGGGGCCTCGTGAAGCGCTATGAGACCCGCCTCGTGCTGATCGCGGGCGGCCTCTTCATGGCGCTCGTTTCCCTGAAGCCGATGATGGCGTTCCACCAGTTCGACAAGTCGATGACGAACGCGAACCTCATCATCGCGATTTGTACGGCAATGGGCTTTGCCGCGGTCGTGAAGCTCACGGGCTGCGACGTCCACCTCGTGAAGCTCCTCACCGCTCCTCTTAAGAAGATCGGCTTCTTCCTCCTTCCGGCCTGCGGCCTCGTGACCGCGGTCGTTGCGATCGCGCTCCCCTCCACCGCCGGGTGCTCCGCGGCTGTCGGCCCGACCCTGATCCCGCTCCTCGTCCGCTCCGGCTTCAAGCCCGCGGCGGCCGCCGCGATCGTGGTGGGCGGCATTCCTGCGACCGCCTTCCTGAACCCTGGCATTTCGCATAACGCCTTCATCGCGAAGATGGCGGGCATGGACGTGATGGACCTCATCGCGACCCACATGACCCGCACGATCACCTGCGGCATCCTCGGCATCATCCTGATCTCCGCGATGGCCTGGTTCTACCACGACTACAACAAGAACCAGACGAAGGAAGAGATGGAAGCGAACCTCGCGCTCGGCGGCGCCGGGAAGGGCTCCGAGCTTCCTGAGCACGTGAACCTCCTCAAGGCTATCGCCCCGATGCTCCCGGTCGTGATCCTCGTCGTCTGCTCCATCTGGTTCCGCGAGCTGAAGATGTCGGTCGGCACCGCAATGCTGCTCGGCACGATCTACGCCCTCATCGTCGCCCGCGCGAACCCCGCTGAAGTGACGAAGAAGTTCTTCGACGGCATGGGAAGCGGCTACGCGAAGATCATGGGCATCATCATCGCGGCCGGCGTCTTCGCTGCCGGCCTTCGCGCGGCTGGCGTCGTCGACCTCCTCGTCGACTTCCTGAAGCACGCCCAGGCGGTTGCAAAGCTCGGCGGCTCGGTCGGCCCGTTCCTCCTCGGCCTCATCACGGGTTCCGGCGACGCGGCGGCCTTCGCATTCAACGAAGCCGTTACCCCGCACGCTGCTGAGTTCGGCATGACGATCCCGTCCCTCGGCGTTCTCGCGGCCCTCGCCGGCTCCTTCGGGCGCCAGGCCTCGCCTCTCTGCGGCGGCCTGATCCTCGTCGCCGGCATCGCGGGCGTCTCCCCGATGGAAGTCGTCCGCCGCACGGCGCCCCCGATGTTCGTGCTGCTCGTCGTCCTCTACATCATGTCCTGATTCCCTCAGGCCTGAAAGAAATCCTTCCTCCCGCCCTTCCGGGGGGAAGGGACGATGGAATCCCTCCGGTCCTGCAGCCGGGGGGATTTTTTCTTGCCGGGTAGCAGGCCGGAATCGCCCCGGACGCCCCCTTTCCGGACACGAAGGGGCTCCCGCCCCGGCCCATGGGGTTTCCCCCCGGCGCCAGGCCTGCCTCGCACGAAATCCTGAAAGCGGGTAAGATTCGTTTTCCCGGGGCTGCCTTGGTTTCGACGTGGGTCACGAAGGGGCACGGGGCATGCCGAGGTCCGAGATCCTCGTAAAACAGTTCGGAAAGCAATAAACGCCAATAACGAGCGTTACGCTCTCGCTGCTTAATCCAGCGGGACGCTGCACCGGTTCGCCTGAGGGCCGGGTCGGGTAAAACCGACAGCAGCGCCATATTTCTCAGGCTGGTACTTCGCCGGAGCCGTGACGGCGGGGTCGAGAACAAGCGGCTGGACCGCGGATGGCCTGCTGAGGGCATGGCCGCGGCCGAGACTCTAAAGTTCATCAGATAAGCATGTAGAACCGTCCTTGGACGATTTGCGGACGCGGGTTCGACTCCCGCCAGCTCCACCAGGACATCCGGGCCCTGGCTGCGAAGGCAGCCGGGGCTTTTCTTTGCCCGAAGCCCTGCAAAATCATCACTCCGTCCCGCTTCTCGTTCCTGAAGGGCGCGGGCGCATCTTCCACTTCTTTCTTCCTTGCAGGGCATTCTCGTCGCCGACCCGGCAGGGGTGCCTTGGCAACCTTCCAAACCATCACGCTGGGCAGCCCGCTTGAAGCGGTACCGATGCGGTTGTCCCCGAGTTGTCTGGAAAACAACACATCCAGGGGCATGTGAGGTGTATATTTCATACAAACATTATTTTTGTATGAACACCCCTTCCCTCCTCTCCCCGAGGCAAAACATGAAATCGAAGAAACTTCTCGCTGCCGGCGCGGCCCTCGTCGCGGTCGCCTTCCTTGCCACCTCCTGCGGCAAAGGAGACGCTCCGAAAGCGGACGCGGACACCATCCGCTACGCGAGCATGAAGGACGTGCGCGACATCAACCCGCATCTCTACCTCGGGGAAATGTCTGCCCAGGGCATGGTGTTCGAGCCCCTGATCGTCACGACGAAGGAAGGGAGAATCAAGCCGTGGCTCGCCGAAAGCTGGGACATCTCGAAGGACGGGAAGACCTACACGTTCCATCTCAGGAAGGGCGTGAAGTATACAGACGGCACCCCCTTCACGGCCGAATCCGTGAAGCAGAACTTCGACGCGATCCTCGCGAACTTCAAGCGCCACGCCTGGCTCGACATGATCCGCGAGATCGACTGGACCGAGGCGACGGACGTTTCCACCTTCGTCCTCCACCTGAAGCATCCGTACTTCCCGACGCTCACCGAACTCTCGCTCGTGCGTCCGTTCCGCTTCATTTCCCCGAAATGCATGAAGGCGGGCGGCACGAAGGACGGCGTTTCCTGCCTCGCAGGCACCGGCCCCTGGGTCCTCTCCGAGCATAAGAACAACCAGTACGCGGTCTTCACCGTGAACCAGGGCTACTGGGGCGAGAAGCCGAAGGCCGCCAAGGTCCGCTGGACCGTGATGCCGGATCCCCAGGCGATGCTCCTCGCGCTCCAGAAGGGCGAAATCGACCTGATCTTCGGCGCTGACGGCGACCAGCTTTCCGCCGACGCCTTCTCG
Organism: uncultured Sutterellaceae bacterium; assembly: GCA_902797695.1. Taxonomy (GTDB): domain Bacteria; phylum Pseudomonadota; class Gammaproteobacteria; order Burkholderiales; family Burkholderiaceae_F; genus Mesosutterella. The sequence continues at coordinate 12,923 of CADBTW010000061.1, read as the reverse complement.
AAGCTCCAGAACGAAGGCAAGTTCAAGGTCGCCTACAGCCAGCCTATCGCGAGCCGCGCGATCCTCTTGAACGCCCACCAGCCGATCACAAAGGACCAGAAGGTGCGCGAGGCGATCCAGCACGCCTTCAACCGCGACGCTGTCGTGAAGGGAATCCTGAACGGCCGCGAAACGGCCGCCGAAACGCTCTTCGCGAAGAACGTTCCGCTCTGCAACGTCCCGCTTGAAGTCCGCAAGTACGACCCCGAGCTCTCGAAGAGAATCCTCGATGACGCCGGCTGGAAGGCGGGCTCTGACGGCATCCGCGAGAAAGCCGGGAAGCGCTGCACCGTCACCTTCTACTTCAACTCCCAGAACACCGAGGAGAAGTCGATCGCCGAGGCCCTCCAGGCTGACCTCAAGAAGATCGGGGTCGAGATGAAGGTGGTGGGCGAGGAGAAGCAGGCGTTCCTCGACCGGCAGAGGACCGGCGAATTCGACCTCCAGTACTCGCTCTCCTGGGGCGCCCCGTACGACCCGCAGAGCTACTTCTCCTCCTGGCGCATCCCGGCGCACGGCGACTACCAGGCCCAGATGGGGCTTCCTGACAAGCCCGTGATCGATAAGGAGATCGGGCAGCTCATGATCGAAGCGAACGATGCGAAGCGCGAGGAGCTCGCTACCGACATCATCACCCGGATCCACAAGGCCGGCGTCTACATCCCGGTCTCCTACTCGAGGACGAAGGCGGTCTATTCGCCCCGCATCACGGGGGTCGACTTCGCGGTTTCCCAGTACGAGATTCCGTTCGAGCAGATGTCCGTCGTGAAGTCCGGCAAGTAGCGGTCTCCCCCGCCATGCTGAAGATCTTCCTCAGGCGGATCGCGATCCTCGTCCCGATTCTCTTCGGGATCACGATCGCGGTGTTCAGCCTCGAAGCGCTCTCCCCCTCGGATCCGGCGGAGGTCTCGATCCGAGAGAACGCCATGGTGCCGACCCCGGAGCTCATCGCGCTCACGCGCCACGAGCTCGGGCTCGACCAGCCGTTCCTCACGCGATACGGCCACTGGGTCTCGGGCGTCCTCCACGGGGACCTTGGGAAAAGCTACATCACGGGCCGAGACGTCGCGGGGGACATCGCCGCGGCGCTTCCCGCGACGCTTGAGCTCGCGTTTGCCGCGCTCCTCATCACAGCGGTGGTCGCGACTGTTTCAGGAGTTCTTTGCGCACGGCACCCGGGCTCCAGAACTGACGCCGCGATCCGGAGCCTCATCTTCCTCACGTCCGCCTTCCCCGCGTTCTGGGCCGGCATGCTCCTCATGTGGCTCTTCGCGGTGAAGTTCGACCTTTTCCCGACGAGCGGCCGGAACGGGCTCTCGTCCGTGGTGCTGCCCGCGGCGACGCTGTCGCTCGCCTACATCTCGACCTATGCCCGGCTCATCCGGACCGAGATGATCGAGACGAAGCACCAGAACTGGGTGCTCTTCGCCCGCTCGCGCGGACTCCCCGAGCGGACAATCACGGCCCACGTGCTCCTTAATTCTCTCCGGGGCGCCGCGGTTTCCCTCGGCATGTCGATCCCTAAGCTCGTCGCGGGAGCGTTCGTCGTCGAATGCATCTTCGCCTGGCCCGGGATCGGGAGGCTCTGCGTTTCCGCGATCTTCAACCGCGACTTCCCGGTGATCGAGGCCTACGTGCTGATCACGTCGACGCTCTTCGTGCTCTTCAACCTCGCCTCCGACCTCTTCATCGCGTGGCTCGATCCCCGCGAGCGGATGGCGCTTAACGGGAGCGCGAAATGAAGCGCGTGCTCTCAAGGCTCTGGGCAGGCTGGACCGGCCGGATCATGCTCACGTTCCTCGGCGTCGTGCTGCTTGTCGGGCTCTTCGCGCCGGTCCTTCCGCTCGGGGACCCGGTCGCCATGGACCCGATGCAGAAGCTCCTCGGACCCTCCGCGCTCCACCCCTTCGGAACTGACCACCTGGGGCGGGACACGCTTTCCCGGATCATCTGGGGCATCCGGACGACGGTCTACACGTCGATTCTCGCGATGATCGCGACCTCGGTGATCGGGGCGCTCTACGGCGGAATCGCCGGAACCGCGGGCGGAAAAACGGATTCCGCCCTCATGCGGTTCGCAGACTTCTTCATGTCTTTCCCGAGCGAAGTGCTGATCCTTGCGATGGTCGGAATCCTCGGACCCGGGCTCGGGAACATCGTGATCGCCTGCATCGCGTCGAAATGGGCCTGGTACGCCCGCATGATGCGGGCGGTTATCCGGAAGGCGAAGCTTTCCGGATACGTGACGTTCGCCGAGACCGCGGGCGAAAGCCCCGCCGGCGTCCTTTTCCGCCATCTCTTCCCGGTCGCGGCCGGGGAGTTCTTCGTACTGCTTACGCTTGACACCGGGGCCGTGGTTCTGGACATCTCCACACTCTCCTTCCTCGGCCTCGGTGTCCAGCCTCCGGCACCCGAGTGGGGCATGATGCTTTCTGAGGCGAAGGGCGTGCTTTTCGCCTATCCGGGCCAGATGGCGGCCCCCGGCGTTGCGATCCTTCTCGTCGTCGCGGCGTTCAATTTCCTCGGGGACGCCCTCCGCGACGCCTTCGACACCCAGGCATCCGGGAGGCCCGAAGAATGACTTCCCCGATCCTTACCGTGCGTGACCGGTCCATCGATGTCGTTTCCGGAAAGCTTCGCAGGAGAATCGTCGACCGGGTTTCGTTCGAGCTCTTCGAAGGCGAGTCGCTTGGGATCGTCGGCGAGTCGGGCGCGGGGAAAACCGCGCTTTCCCGCTCGATCTTCGGGCTTGTTCCACCGACATTCGACGTGACGGGCGAAGCGCGGTTCCTTGGCGACCCGCAGCCGCTCGGCATGCATCGGTCGAAAGTGCTCGGGCACGAGGCGATGTACCTCGTGCAGCAGGCAATGAGCGCGTTCGATCCGCTCGTCCGGCTTGGCTCCCAGCTTGACGAGTCCGCCCTCGTCGCGATGCCGCGTTCCGGAAAACCTGAGCGGGCCGAGGCGGTGGACGCGGCGCTCGAGGCGCTCAACCTCGACCCGAAGAAGGTGCGGGAGTCGTACAGCTGCGAACTCTCGGGCGGCCAGCTCCAGCGCGCGATGCTCTCCATCGCGCTCTTCACGAAGCCGAAGGTCCTCATCGCGGACGAACCGACAAGCGCCCTCGACACCGAGAACGTGCGGGGTGCGATCGACGCCTTCAGGAAGCTGCTGGAACTCTCAGGCACCGCGCTCCTCTTCGTTTCCCACGACCTCGGGGCCGTGCAGGCGCTCTGCGAACGGGTTCTCGTCATGCAGAAGGGGAAGCGGGTCGGCTACGGCACCGCGGACCTTCTCGTCCACCCCGAGGACCCCTACACGGCTTATCTCGCCGGGACCCGCGGCGACATGGAGAAGGCCTTCCGCAGGTGCTTTGAAGGGAGGCTGGCGCCATGACCAATCCCGTCCTTATCGAAGCCCGGCACATCGCGAAGAGCTACCTGCTTCCGACTCTGTTCCTCAGGAAATACAAGGATTTCTTTACCGACGTGGATTTCCGGATCCGGCGCGGGGAGATCGTCGGGCTCGCGGGACCCTCAGGCGTCGGAAAGTCGACCCTCGGGCGCCTCATCATCGGGCTCGACGAACCGAGCCGAGGCGAAATGCTGATCGAAGGGATTCCAGCGTCCCGCTGGCGGAAGAGCCACCCGGCCCGCATGAGCATCGTGATGCAGGACTACGCCGATTCCGCGAACCCGAGCTGGACCGTGCGGCAGGTGATCGAGGAGCCGCTCCGGATCCTCAGGGAAAAGCCGAAGGGAAGGGCGGAGGAACTTCTCCGCGCGGTCGAGCTCCCCGAGAGCTACGCCGACCGCTACCCGCACCAGCTTTCAGGCGGCCAGCTGCAGCGTGTCTGCATCGCGAGGGCCCTCGCGGCGAACCCCGAAATCGTCCTCTTCGACGAAGCGGTGAGCTCGCTCGACGTTCCGGTGCAGGCCGGGATCCTGAGGCTCCTCAAGAAACTCCACACGCCGGACTCGACCTGGATCTTCATTTCGCACGATCTCTGCGCGATCGCGAACCTCTGCCCGCGGATCCTCTTCCTCGGGGAAGGGAAAGTCGTGGAGGATGTCGAAACGGCCGGGAGTTCCCGAGTCAGAAGCCGCGTGGCGACGCAGCTCCTCCGCTCGGTCCTTCCGTTCGAAACCGAGGCGAAGGCGGGGAAAGTGGCTCCGGACGGGACCGGATAAGAGTTTCCCATAACGAAAAGGCCGGCCACCGAGGCTGACGAGACAAAAAGGAAAGACCATGAAAAATTTGACCAAATGCGCCGTTGCGGCTGCCCTTGCGGCGTCGTTCGGCGTCGCCTCCGCCGCTCCCTCCGTCACGCTCTACGGAAGGATCGACACGGGCTTCGCCTACACCCATACGATGGACGCGCCGAAAGGCTCCTCTTCCGACCAGTTCGAGATGACATCCGGCATGTACAGCGGCTCCCGCTGGGGGCTGAAGGGCTCGGAAATGATCGGAAGCACGAAGGTCGGCTTCCAGCTCGAGTCCGGGTTCGCGTCTGACGCCGGCACCTCCGGCCAGGGCGGGAGGCTCTTCGGGCGCGAAGCCCGCCTCTACCTCTCGGGAGCCTGGGGCGAATTCGGCGCTGGCCGCATGGGGTCCCCCCTCTCCACCTGCGGGTCGGTCTCGAAGTACTGGGACTTCGACCCGTTTGAAGGCGCCTTCACGGACGCGGGCCTCCAGGGAACGCAGGCCTTCACCTGGAACCGCTACGACAATTCGCTCTACTACGTTTCGCCCAAGTTCGCGGGGTTCGAAGCCGGCGCCTTCTATTCGCTCGCGGGCCTTTCGAAGCAGGAGACCACGGGCCTTGCCGCGGACGACCACTACGGCGCCGTCTACATCCGCTGGGACGGGTCGGAAGCGAAGGCGATCCTCGGCGCCGAGTCCTATTACGTCGGCCACGCGAAGGAAGCCACGACGAAGCCTAACCGCAACCAGTACTCCGTGAAGGCCGCCGCGACTTGGACCCCGGGGAAGGGCCCGTTCACGCTCTACGCGGGCGCGAACTGGTTCAAGAATTACAGCCAGTTCTCCGACGTCATCTACGACACGCCGGCGTTCGACGATTCCGGCCGCGGAATGGAAGGGATCGCGGGCTTCATCGGCGCGACCTATGACGTCGGGGCGACGAGCTGCAAGGCGTCCTTCCAGTACCTCGACGGGAAGAACAAGGGAGCCGAGACCGGGGCTGACGGCGACTACAAGCGCTATGTCGCCGCGGTCGGCGCCCACTACCGATTCTCCAAGCGCACGAGCGTTTACGGGAACCTCTCCTACGCGAAGGGCACCGGGGCGCTCGATGACGGCGAAACGACGACTAACCGCGTGATCCTCTCAACCGGCCTCGTCCACAAGTTCTAGACGCGTTCCCCGCCCGGACCGCCTGGGGAACCGGAAGGATCCGGGCCTTCCTACGAAGCCCGGATCCCTTCCTCTGAAAGCAGCGTTTCCGCCATGCTCCAAAGCCTCCGGGCGTTCCCGGGATCCAGGGCATAGGGCGCGACGCCGCCCGAAAATTCAGTTGGGCGCCTTTCGACCATCCTGCTCTCGTTGCAGTCTTCGAAATACCTTCCGCCCACGCCTTCGAGCAGTGGGGAAACCGCGAGAAGGACACTGGTCGCGGCGCCCTGCTCCGTCGTCTTCTGAAGGGACTTCGGGGTCTTGAGGCTTCCCGTTCACTTCCGGAACACCTCATCGCCCAGGAAAATGCTTTCCCGGGGCTACTCCTTTCATCTTCCCGATCCCAAGAGCTTGCCCGGACGGCGAATAACTAAAAAGGGCCCCCTTTCGGGAGCCCCTCTCATGCCTGCTTCGGCAGGAAAGCCCTGGGTTTAGAACCAGTGCGTCACGCCGACAGTCGTAACGACGCGGTTCGAGCCGCCCTCGTCCTGGTCGAGAAGGCCGGTGCCCTTCGCGTAGCTCGCGACGGCGTAGCCCATCGTGCGCTTCGAGAAGAAGTAGTGGCAGCCGAGGGAAGCGACGTAACGCTTGTACTCGTCGTCGTCACCCGTGCGGGCGCCCTTGTTCTTCCCGGTGAGGAACTGGAACTGGGCGAGGAGGCTCGCGGCGCCGATGTTGTAGCGGCCGCCGAGGTAGAAGGCGTGGCCTTCGAGGCCCTTCCCGCTCTCGTCATACTGGACGAGCCCGTCGTCGTCCCACGTGGAGTCCGCGAACTTCGCCTGGTTCCGGTAGTAGTTGTAGCCAGCAAAGAGGGTCGCGGGGCCGCCGTTCGGGGTCCAGGCCCCGGCGAGCTTCGCGGACCACCGGTCCTTGTTCGGGTAGCTCGACTGGTTCGCGTGGCCGACGCGGTAGTATTCGAGGCCCGCGATCGCCTTCGCGTTCTTCCCGTCCCAGCGGACGTAGGCGTTTGCGAAGTGGTCGTCGTTCGCGAGTCCGGTAGTTTCCTTGTCCGCGTCGCCCGCGAGAGCGTACTGGGCGCCAAACTCAAACCCGGAGAACTTCGGCGACACGTAGTAGAGGGTGTTGCTGTGCAGCGACCACACATTCACCTGCGTAGCCTGGATGCCGGCGTCGGTGTAGCCGGTCTCGAACGGCTCGAAGTCCCAGTAGCGGGAGAGGGAGGAGGAGCCGGAAGTGAAGGCGCCGACGCGGCCCGCGCCGAAGCGGCCGTAGTTGCCGGAGACGTAGATCTGCGCCTCGCGGCCGAAGAGCTTTCCGCCCTGACCGGAAGTGCCGGTGTCGGAGGCGAAGCCCGACTCGAGGATGAAGCCGACGCTCGTGTTCCCGGCGATCTTCTCGGAGCCCTTCAGGCCCCAGCGGGAGCCCGCGTAGTTGCCGGAGTTCATTTCGAAGACGTCCTTCGAGGAGTTCTCGACATGGGTGTACTGGAGGCCCGTGTCGACGACGCCGTAGAGAGTGACGGAAGGCTCGGCCGCGACGGCGGAGCCGGCGGCGAGCGCGATGGTAGCGGCGACGGCGGCGATGTGGAATTTTTTCATTTTGACTATGGTCCTGGCTGGGCGGCGGGTTGCCGCCTGGAGCGGACTTTCCCCGTGCCCGGCGCCTTTCTTCAGGGCGCCGGGCGCGGGAACAGCCCGGGAGAGAAACTTTCGGATTTTTTCGGGATTACCACTCGCCGATCAGGCGGGCGGCGTTCTCGATGTCAGGGGTGAACTGACGGTCGCGGTCGACGAACGGGGAGACCTTGCGGAAGGCGGTGTAGAGCTTGTCGGTGTCAGAGCTCATCGCGAACTTGCCGCTCTTGATCCTGCGGAGGTCAATCGCCTGGGCCGCGTGCAGGAGCTCGAGGCCGTAGACGTAGCGGGTGTTCTCGGCGATCTGGCCAAGACGGTCACCGGTCTGGAGGAGCTGCGTGAAGGTGTCCTCGATGTCGCCCGCGACAGGCATGCCGTAGAGGGAAACCGGCTGCGCGAGGGCCATCGTGTCAACGTGCATCCCCATGAAGGCCTTCTGGATCGCGCCGAAGGCGTGGCCCTTGTTGCCGGCCGCCGTGAGGAAGCGGGAGAGCCCGGTGAAGTGGTCGTCGGAGAGGTGGATCGTGCGCTGCACCGCGCAGTGCGAGAGGTGCGCCATCGCGAGCGACGCGCGCTGCACGGCGAGGGCGACCGGGAGCACTTCGAAGTTCGCGCTCGGGATGATCGCGCCCTTCACGTCAGCGCCGTCGACGAAGTAGTTCGCGACCTGGCGGCTTTCAGCGCGGTAGTCCTGCTTCGCGTTGAGGATCGTAGCCGGGTTGTCGTCGCCCGCGTTGATCTGGACGTCGATCACCTTCTTCAGGTCCTTGAGGGCGTTGTTCGCCTCGGCGAGCGCGTAGACCGTGGTGCGGAAGGAGAGCGGGTCCTGGAGCGGACGCTCGGCGTTCGGCTGCCAGAGGTAGGAGCCCTTCAGCGACACGCGAAGCGACGCCGCGGCGTCAGCGAGGCCCGGGAACGGGCGGACGGCGACGGTCTGCGGGAGGAACGGGGCGACGTTGCCGTTGAGGCCTTCGAGCGAGAGGCCGAAGACGACCGGCGTCGTCTTCACGACCTGGGCCGCCTTCTTGTAGCCGTCGAGCGTGTAGGCCATCGCGACCGAGCTGTTCGAGAGCACCGCGAGCGCGTCCTTGCCTTCAGGAACGAGCGGCGTGATGCCCTTCGCCTTGAGCGCCTCGGCGCCAGTCATCAGCTTCCCGTCGACGCGGGCCTTCCACTCGCCGATCATCACGCTGCCGACGTGCGAGGCGAGGAGAATGTCAGCTTCGCCGATCGTGCCGCGGGAGGGGATCTCGGGGGTGATGTGCTTATTGAGGAAGTCGCGGTAGAGCTCGGCCACGCGGTACTGGGCACCGGTCTGCCCGGCGAGCATCGTGTTCAGGCGGATCACCATGGAGAGGCGCGCGAGGTTCTCGGGCATCATCGGACCGATGCCGGCGGAGTGGGCGCGGAAGGCGTTGTAGTTGAAGGCGCGGGAGGCGTCGAGCACTTCCTTCGTGAGCTTGCCGCTCGCGTCGAAGAGCTTCTTGTCCTTATTGAGGCCAACGCCGGTGGTGAGGCCGTAGACGGGCTTCCCCTGGGCGGCCGCTGCCATCACGAGCTTGTGGGAGTTGACGATGAAGGTCTTCGCCTCAGGCGCGATCTCGACGGTCGACTTCCCGTTCGCGACGTCCCAGGCCTGCTCCATCGTGAGGTGATGGCCGTCAAGCTGGACGGTTCCCGCGAACGCGGTGCCGGCGAAAGCCATGGCGACGGCGGCGGCGATGACACGAGTCTTGGTCATTTCTGGTGCTCTCCTAAGCGGCTCCGGTCCGCTTTTTCCTTTTGGCGTGCGGATCCGGGCCTGTTGGTTGCTGACAATAAAAAAATCTTTTCAGGACTGAACTGCTACGGCATCGTGTGGCGGAAGGCGTGGCAGTTGTTGCAGTAGGACTTCGGCTCCGAGTGCTGCTTGTGGCAGGCCGAGCAAGAGAGGCTCGTGCCGTAGTGCGCGGAGTAGTGCGGATTGGGTTCCGACCCGCCAGCGGTCTTCTTCGCGAGGTCCTTGTAGGAGCCGTGGCAGCCTTCGCAGGTCTTGTCAGAGGGCGGCACGAAGGCGTTCCCCTTCACGGCGTTCTGCGGCGTGTGGCACGCCTCGCACTTCATCTGCGCGTGGTGCTTTCCCATCGGCATCGCGGAAGCGGCGAAGGCGCCCGTTGCGAAGGCCCCGAGCGAAAGGGCGAGGGCGGCGATTTTCTTCATGGCGTTCATTTTCATCTTCTCCTTCTTCCCTTCCCTTAGATCGAGGCGGCCTTGTTGTGGGCCGCGGTTTCGCCCGCGATGCGACCGAAGCAGAGGCCGTCGGCGATGGCGCACCCGCCAAGCCGGCTCGCGCCGTGCGCTCCTCCCGTCACTTCGCCCGCTGCGAAGAGCCCGGGGATTGGCTTCCCCATGACGTCAAGCACCTCGGCCTTCGGGCTGATCGCGGCGCCGCCCATGCAGTAGTGGACCTTCGGCCAGACCTTCACGGCGTAGAAGGGCGGCTTGTCGAGAACGATCGCGAGCTGGAGCGGGCGGTGGAACTGGGTGTCGTTCTTCGCCTTCACATAGCCATTGAACTCCTCGACCTGCTTCACGAAGGGAGCGACCGGCATTCCGAACGCCTTCGCGATCCCTTCGAGCGTGTCGAACTTGTGGATCACGTTGTACTTCAGGCCGTTCTTCAGGGTCTGGGCCTTCTCGACCCCCTTCGAGTCCGTGAAACAGATCGGGTAGACGGGCTTCCCGTTCTCGATCATCGTGAGGATCTTGTCAGCGCGCTCCTTGCGGTCGGCGAGCTCGTTGCAGAAGCGGCGGCCGGTGCGGGGGTCGACCATGATCCCCATCGGGAACCCGGCGATCGTGTTGAACTGGCTCACGAGCCCGAAACCCTTTTCCTCGGGGCTCGACCAGGGCCCGAGCTGGATCTGGTCAAGCTGCACCGGGGCGGCGCCGATCGAAAGCATCTTGAGGAGGCCTTCGCCGGTGGCTCCCGGCTGGTTCGTCGAGTCGAGCCGCTCGTCGAGGAGCGGGTCCTGCTGCTTGCGGAACCAGATGTTACGGGCGAAGCCGCCGGTCGCCATCACGACCCCGCGGCGGGCGCCGTAGGTCATTGGGACCCCAGACTTCTCGTTCGGGAAGAGGTAGCCCTCGCGGGCGCGGATTCCGATGATGCGGCCGGAATCGTTGCGGACGAAGTCTTCCATCAGGCAGCGCTTGTGGAGCTCGACCCCGTTCTTCGCGCAGGCTTCGGTGAGCGGGCGCGTGATGCCGCCGCCGGTCGACTCGAGCGTCTGCATGATGCGGGGAACGCTGTGGCCGCCGAAGTGCTGCACGAAGGGCTTGAACTTGACGCCGTACTTCACGACCCAGTCAAACGCCGGGCGGGTGCCCTCGACGATCATCTTGAGGAGGTCGACGTGGGAGAGTCCGCGGCCCGAGCGGATCATGTCCTTCAGCATGAGTTCAGGGGAATCCTTGATTCCTTCCTTCTCCTGGAGGGGAGAACCGGCGACCGCGAACGCGCCGCCGTTGATCGCGGAGTTGCCGCCGAAGGCGGGCATCTTCTCAACGAGAAGAACCGACGCCCCCTCTTCCTTCGCGCGGAGCGCCGCGGCGAGGGCCGCGAACCCGGAACCCACGACGATCACGTCGAAAATCTTGTCAAAGGCGACCTTCTTCGCGGCAGCGTTTGCGGAAGGGGCCGCGACAGCGGCAGCGGCGGCGGCCGCTCCGGCGAGGAAACGCCTGCGGCTCTGGACCGGGGCCATCTCGTTCGTTTGCATCTCTTCTCCTCGGAATGATGAAAGGCTGGGATTTTTCTTGTGCCTTGCAAGAAGCAAGAGGCGTGCCAGTTTTAATCCTTTCGCACTATGCGGTCGAATAATCCTTTTGTCCCCAAGGCTTAGGCAGATTTCCTCAGAAAAAAGCGAGCGGAGATTAAAATTCCCCTAATTCACGAAATATCGTACAATTGACGTTGCTTCATGAAATGACGAAATTTCGTGAATGTCGCCGGGACCATTTAATTCCATCGGAGGGCAGGATGGCGGAGAGGAAGGACAGCCTGTTCCGGGCAGAGGAATCTTTCTTCCGGTTCCTCGAACGGTTTTCGAGCGTGAGGAAGGGCGAGGAGCGCCCGAGGCTCACCGAGCTCGTCCGGATCGTCCGGGAATTCGGGATCCCTGCGGACGGGGTCTTCGTGAACACGTACCTTCCGGGGGAAGGCGTGATCCGGTTCTACGCCCGGGCAACTGATGAGCGGGAATGGCCCGACACGGTGGACGTGAAGGTGACGGAGGAGTCCGCGGCGCTCCTCAGGAAGGGAGGACGCCCCCAGACCCTTCTCGTCCGGGACATTTCTGAGGACCCGGTGACTGAGGCGGCGACACGGGACCTGGTCCCGGGAATCGGGTCCTTCGTCATGCAGCAGCTCGAGCTCGGCGGGCGCCACGTCGGGATCGTCGCCTTCTGGAGCCGGAGACCTGGTGCCTTCACGGCAGATAACGCCCGGTTTGTCTCGTCCCTTCTCCTTCCGCTCTCCACCTGGGCTTCGCAAATCTGCGTCCGGAGCCTCGACATCGAGAACGAGCGGCTGAAGAAGGCGCTCGAAGGGAACGAACGGGCGGCGGCGCGCGCGCTCACCGCGAATTCCCCGGACCTCGGAGAGGTGGCGGAAAAGCTCCTCCGGGCGGCGCCTTCCGGAGTCACGATCCTGATCGAGGGGGAGTCAGGCGTCGGGAAGGAGGTTGTCGCCCGGGCGGCGGTCCGGATGTCCCCGAGGCGGTCCGGCCCCTTCATCGCCGTGAACTGCGGGGCGATTCCGGAGAACCTGCTCGAAAGCGAGCTCTTCGGCTACGAGCGCGGCGCGTTCACTGACGCCCGGAGCCGCCACATCGGGTACTTCGAGCAGGCGGACGGGGGGACTCTCTTCCTAGACGAGGTCGGCGAGCTCCCGCTTCTCGCCCAGGTGAAGCTGCTTCGGGCGATCCAGGCCCGATCCTTCACGCGGGTCGGGGGCGAGAAGCCGATCAAGGTCGATGTCCGGATCATCGCGGCGACGAACCGCGACCTCGCGTCGCTCGTCCGGGACGGGCGCTTCCGGGAGGACCTCTACTATCGGCTCGCCGTCTTCCCGATCCGGGTTCCGCCGCTTCGCGAGCGGCCCCGCGACCTGAAGAGCCTCGCCCTCCTCTTCGTCCGGCAGTTCGCGAAGAAGTACGGCGTGGAGGGGGATCCCGAGGTTACGGCGGACGCCCTGCAGGAAGCCGCCTCCTACCGCTGGCCCGGGAATGTCCGGGAGCTTGAGAACGCGGCGGAGCGCGCGGTGCTGCAGGAGGGAGCGCGGGTGACGAGGCTCGTACCCGATTCGCCATACGTCGCGGTGAAGGAAGAGTGTCCTGTTCCTGTGTCCCCTGCCCCCAGGCTTTCTGCCGACAGTCTTTCGGAACTCACGTTCGAAGAGATGCAGCGGCTCTACTTCAGGGCGGTGCTCGGGCGGACGCTCGGGAGGATCTCGGGCCCCAGGGGGGCGGCAAGAATCTGCGGCCTCAACCCGAACACGCTCCGAAGCCGCCTCCAGAAGCTCGGGATCCTGAAGTCGGCCGAGTCGTAGCGAACGGAAGCCGTGGACAGATGTCGGCCAAAGCCATCCAGCTGGAAAAGCCTTTCCACGGTTTTCGTGGAACGACAAGCCGGGAACCGCCCTGTTTGCTTCATAACGGCAGCGTCCGCCAAGGGTTTAGCTAGTCGAAGAAAAATCTTCCAAATTTGTCATTCGCTGTGCAGTGGTTCGGTGGAGTCATGGAAAAACGGTCCTGAGGCTTCTACAGCACTGCGGAGGCGATCATGACATTATGCCCAATCGGCCTTGTTGCCAAACGATATGGAGTGTCCCCG
>CADBTW010000060.1 GCA_902797695.1 uncultured Sutterellaceae bacterium | reverse complement strand
TCATCCTCGGGAGGCGCACCGGGTACGGGAAGATTCCGATGCAGCCCTCGAACCTCACCTTCGCCGTGATCGGTGCCTGCGTCCTTTGGGTCGGCTGGATGGGCTTCAACGGCGGCTCCGGGCTCGCCGCTGACGGCCGCGCCGCGATGGCGCTCGTCGTAACCCAGATCGCGGCGGCCGCCGGGCTCTGCGCCTGGGCGGGCTGCGAATGGTTCTACCGCGGCCGTCCCTCGGTCCTCGGCATGATCTCAGGCGCCGTGGCGGGCCTCGTCGGCATCACCCCGGGGTCCGGCTTCGTCGAGCCCCTGCCTGCCCTCGTGATCGGCATCGCCGCGGGCGCGATCTGCTTCTGGTCCGCGACGATCGTGAAAGCGAAGCTCGGCTACGACGACTCCCTTGACGCCTGGGGCGTGCACGGCGTCGGCGGCATCGTCGGCGCCCTCCTCACCGGCGTCTTCGCGACGAGCGCCGTGACCGGGTCCCCGCTTCCCCCGATGCTCACCCAGGTCGGGATCCAGGCGCTCTCCGTCGTCTGCACGCTCGTCTACGGCGGCGTGGTGAGCGCCCTCATCCTCCTCGCGATCAAGCACACGATGGGCCTCCGCGTGACGGCGGACGAGGAGCAGATCGGCCTCGACCTCACGCAGCACGGCGAAAGGATCGAATAGCGTCCTGCCCCCTCACCCGAGGGGGACAGCCAAAAAAGGGCGGGTTCCGGCTTCCGGTTCCCGCCCCTTTCATTTGCCCTGCTTCTGGAGCTCTCCAGAGACTATTCGCCCTCGGGAACGGCGGAAGCGAGCACCGCGACCGCGGCGACGAACTTCTCCGCGTAGGCGAGGTCGAGGCTCTCGTCCGCGCTGTGGGCGTTCGAGTCAGGACCCTGGGCGCCCGTCACCGCGAACTGCGCCCGCGGGAACCGGGAGGCGAAGAGCGGGATCGTGGGAAGCGAATAGCCTTCGCCCGAGCGCATCGCGTCCTTCCCCCAGAGCGCCCGGGAACCCGCGTCGTACGCGTTCCTGAACCATGGCGCCTCCTCAGGCGCCACCCACCCGGGGAGGGAAACGGTGTTCTCGAGCGTCACCCCCGCGTTGAAGGGCGGATTCCCTGTGAGGAGCTTTTCAAGCGAAGGCATGAAGGCCGAGGCGTCGGTCTCGGGCGGCGTCCTGAAGGAGAGTCTCACCGCGGTCTCGGGCCGCACGAGGTTCGCGGCCGAGTCGAGCGGCGGAATCCCGCCGACCCCGGTAATGGAGAGGGAGGGTTTCCAGCAGCGGTTTTCGAGCGCTTCGAGCGCCGTGCCGTAGCGGGACCGCGCCTTCGACCCGTCGGGGTGCCTGTACCAGGGAAGGTTCCCGAGGAACGCGTCGCCGAGGGTCTCCGCCTGCTTCCGGAGATCTTCCTTGCGGCTCTCCGGGATTCCGGAGGGGAGCCCCGGAACATGGAATTCCCCGGTCTCCGCGTCCTCGATCCGGTCGAGGAGGATCCGGAGCACGTCGAACGTGCTCGGCACCATGCCGCCCGCGGTCCCCGAGTGGATGCCCTTCGTGAGCATCCGGATCCTGAGGTCCGCCGCGGCCCAGCCGCGAAGCGAGCACGTGAGCCAGAGCCGCTCGTAGTCCCCGGCGCTCGTGTCGAGAAGGCAGGCGAGCTTCGGATTTCCGAAGAGCGCGGCGTTCCTTTCGAGGTAATGCCGGATGTCGCCGGACCCGGACTCCTCGCACGTTTCGATGAGGCCGACAAACCTCGGGCGGGCGACTCCCGCGGCGTCAAGCGCCCTCGCGGCGGTGACCGCCGCGTAGAACGCGAAGCCGTCGTCCGCCGCGCCGCGCCCGTAAAGCTTCCCGTCCCGCACGACGGGCTCGGTCGGCCCGAGCCCCTCGCTCCAGCCCGAGGCGTGCGGCTGCGTGTCGAGGTGTCCGTAGAAGAAGACCGTGTTCCCGGGAGTCTTTTCAAACCCGCCGGTTCCCGGAATCGAAAAGGCGAGGGCGGGCGTGAGTCCCGGATCCTTTTCGACCGTGAAGGTGCCCGAGGGATAAGCCCTGAGGCCGAACTCAGAGGCCTCGCGGCAGACCCGGAGCAGCACCCCGCGCTCTTCCCACTTCGGGTCGAACGCGGGCGAGAGCGCGCCCCGCGTGATGAAGGCCTTCAGCGCGGGAAGCGATTCCCTGTTCCAGAATTCCCGCGCCTTTTCGCTGAGAAGACCGATGTCCATCCTTTTCCTCCCTTTTTGCTTTTCCGTGTTTCGCAAATGTAGCTCAACGGAGGAAAGCCGCACGCCTCCGTTTCCCGCTCGGACGGAAGTTCATCCGGGGGCCAAAATGAAAGGCGCCTCCCGGAGCCCCGGGAGACGCCTGAAAAGGGGAGCCCCGCCGCGCGCCCCGCGGCAAGGGTCCCCGCGAACTCCTAAGAGCCTCAGTCCTTCTTCGAGCAGTTCGCGAAGAAGATCGCGGACTCGATGTCGGCGGTGCGGATCGTGAAGGCTTCGTCCGTGAGCCGCTCCGCGAGCTCCTCACCCTCGGCGAGCACCCCGAGGTTGAAGCGGTCGAGCGCTTCCTGCGCGGCAGCCGGGTTTTCGGAAGCGAGCCGCACGTACTCCTTCTCGAACTCCGCCATGCGGCCGTCAGTCTTCTGCTCGAACTCGGCGAAGGCCTTCTTCACGACGGGGGCGAGCTTCGGGTAGTCCGTCATCACGAGGGTCTGGAGCTTCCTGAACTTCCAGTAGACCGACTCCCGGTCCGCCTTGTCGGTTCCGAGCCCGTACTGCGCCGGGACCCGGGAGAGGCCCGCGTAGAAGGGAAGGAAGCAGGAGAGGTCCGCCATACCGAAGGCGACGCGGATCACTTCGCCCACCGGGCGCGGGAGCCAGGGCCTCACCTGGAGGATGTGCGCCTCGTACGTCCTGAAGACGCTCACCGGACGCCAGGGTTCGCCCCCGTTCAGCCGTTCCCCGTAGGGGTCGTGGTCCGTCCCCTCGTAGTGGTCGCGGAGCGTCCTCTTCACGTCATCCACCGTGACCGGGAGGCCGGGCTTCGTGAAGAGCGGAAAGTTCCGCCCGTCGTCCGGCTTCTGCTCGAGCGCCGGCGTGAGAATCTTCTGGATCGACCAGACCCGGGGGTCGTTGTAGATGCGGTCGCGCTCGTCATCCCGGATGTAGGCGCGGGAAAAGTCGAACGCGCCATCCTTCTCCGGGTCGTAGAGCCCGGCCTCGACCGCGAACGAAACGAGGGTCGAGGACGCCATCATCGAGGGGTCGTCCGGCGAATACGCCTTGAACCGGCCCTGGTTCGCGCTCGCGAAGGTCATGTCGCGAGGAATTCGGCGAGCCATCCACTGGTGCGCGGTCCCGGTCTCGAGGTACCAGATGTCGGTTTCGTCGACGAACCCGACACCGAATCCCTCGCCCGCGCCCTTCTCCTCGATGATCCGCCCGAGGAGCGCGCAGGCCTCCCGCGCGGTCTTCGCTTCGCAGAGGAGCACGTCCGCGATGTCGTCCTCGGTGATCCCGGTCTCGGTGTTCAGGGGATCCTTGAGGAGCGCGTCGTCTCGCGCGAAGATCGACTCGGTTCCCGTAACGCCGACCCCGGCCTCGTTGAAGCCCGCGGCGCCGTGCAGCCCGGTCTTCCAGTTGGGGATCGTTGTGTAGCGGAGCGTGCGGGCAGGAAGCGGCCACTCGAACCGGGTCGCGCCGCAGTGGTCCGCGGTCCTGTAGAGGGCGCCTGCCGGGTGGTCCGCCGCCTCGTGGATCACGAAGTGCTGGGCCTTAAGCGCCGAACTGTCAGCGCTTCGCGCGAGGAGGAAGGAGCCGTCCGCGGTTGCGCCTTCAGCCGCGATGATCGTGGTGCACATCGATTGAATCTCCGTATGCAAGGGTAGGAATTTCAGAATCTAGGCATTTTACCCTAGTTCCAATGAAGGCCCCGGGGATTTTTACGCACCCCGTCCCCCTGTCCGGAACGACCCCTTCGGCTAGAATCCAAGGCCCTTCAAGCGCCTTCAGCGCTTTCCTTTTTCCCGAGGTCAACCCATGCTCCGCAGCGACTTTGAAATCATGGCTCCGGTCGGCTCACGCGAGTCGCTCTTCGCCGCCTTCCAGGCGAAGGCGGACTCGGTCTACTTCGGGGTCGGGAAGCTCAACATGCGAGCCCAGTCCTCGAACCCCTTCACGACGGAGGACCTCGGGGAGATCGTCGGGCTCTGCCACGAGCGGGGCGTGCGGGCCTACCTCACGGTGAACACCGAGGTCTACCAGGAGGAGCTCCCCGAGATGAAGCGGATCCTCGCCGCGGCGAAGGCGTCCGGGGTCGACGCCGTGATCGCGGCGGACGCGGCGACGCTCGCCGAATGCAGCCGGCTCGGGCTCGAGGTCCATCTCTCGACCCAGATGGACATTTCGAACGTCGAGTCCCTCAGGTTCTACGCGAAGTTCGCGGACGTCGTCGTCCTCGCGCGCGAGCTCACCCTTCCCCAGGTCGCGGAAATCCACCGCGCGATCGAGTCGGAGCCGATCCTCGGGCCCTCGGGGAAGCCTGTCCGGATCGAGATGTTCGCGCACGGCGCGCTCTGCCTCGGAGTGTCCGGCCGCTGCTTCATGAGCCTCGGGACGAGGGGCAAGAGCGGGAACCGCGGCGAATGCCTCCAGACCTGCCGCCGGGCCTACATCGTGAAGGACGAGCAGCGGGACATCGAGCTGAAGATCGACAACCGCTTCATCATGAGCCCGAAGGACCTGAAGACGATCGGGTTCCTCGATCTCATGGTGAAGGCGGGCGTGCGGGTGTTCAAGATCGAGGGACGCGCCCGGGGCCCGGAGTACGTCCGGACCGTGGTCGAGTGCTACGACGAGGCGCTCCGGATGATCGCCGCCGGGACCTACGGGGACAGCGTCCGCGCGAAATGGGACGAACGGCTCCTCACGGTCTTCAACCGGGGCTTCTGGGACGGGTACTATCTCGGCTCACCGGTCGCCGAAATCATGAAGCAGTACGGGTCGAAGGCGACCGAGAGGAAGGTCTTCCTCGGGAAGTGCATCAACTTCTGGGCGAAGCCCTCGGTCGGCGACTTCAGGCTGCTCGCGGGGAGTTTCAGGCGGGGGGAGAAGCTCCTCGTGACGGGGCCGACGACAGGGGCGGTCTGGGTCGACTCCTCCGACTTCGAAATCGACGGCGCCCGCCCGGACGAGGCGCCCCAGGGGTCGGAGTTCCAGGTGAAGGTCCCGGAAAAAGTCCGCCCGAACGACCAGCTCTACGTCCTCCGGCACGCGGACCGGTAAGGCCTTCCTCCTTCCCCCTCGCGCCTAGAGCTTCATCACGCGGTAGGTCCGGCTCCCGAACCGGATCCGCTCCGCGCACTCGAGCTGGTAGAGGCCGGTCTTAAGCTTCCGCGCCATGGGGAGCGCGTTCATCTGCGCGATCGTGAGCTTCCCGTCGTAGATCAGGTCGACGGAGGCCTGGTCAGCGGCGACCGGGTCGAGCGACCCGAGGATCCCGAGCCTCCCGTTCCTCGCCTTCACGGAGCCGATGTCCTCGCACCTGTAGTCCGAGAGGATCGTAACGTAGACGATGTGGCCGCGCGCCGCGTCCGCGACCCCCTTCGCCGCGTCCTCGAGCCGCTCGTAGAAGGGCGGATCCTTCGGGTAGCCCGGCTGGTGGACGGCCTGCTTTCCGCAGCTCGTCACGTAGGCGATCCCGAGGTTCTTCACGTGGCCGACGAACCCCGAGAACCCCGGGGACTTGAAGTTGAGGAGGTCGACGAGGACGCCGTACTTCAGGAGCTCGCTCGGGACCTCGATCGACTTCAGGTGACGGCCCCCGCGGATCGGGACGGTCTTCGAGCCGGGCAGCCTGTTCAGGATGTTGATCGGCTCGTCCTTCAGCCCGAGGCGCCGGAGCGTCGCCTCGATCTCGCTCGCGAGCTTCGGGGTCTGCGCCGGGTCGTAGTCGAGCCAGGTCGTCTCGTAGAAGTCGCTTCCCGGCAGGTGCCGCCTGAGGGCGAGGAAGAGCGGGAGGTTGATGTTCGCCTCGCTGCTGTGGACCTTGATCCCGGTCTTCCCCTTCGCGCCGGCGTCGCTGATCAGCCGGTCGACGATCCTGAAGAGGGCCGCCTCGCTGATTTCGGGCGAATAGTAGACCCGCGGCGGATCGCTTCGATTCGATTCCGCGGCCTGGGACGCGGGGACGACCGCGCCGAGCCCCGCGGCACCCGCGAGCGCCCCGAGCTGCCGGCGGCTCATCGGGACCGAGGCCGATTTTCCCTTCTGTTCTCCAGTCATTCCCTGGTTCCTCCCTTGAGTTCGGACCGCCTTTCCCGGCGCTTCGCGGGACGCCGCCCATTTCCAGTTCCCTCTTGAGGGTTATTTTCCGGCCGGGCTCCCGTCCTCTTCTTAGCCAATATTCCCAACTAATTGCCTGATTCGTCCCGCGGCACCGGGAAAACAGCGTCCTTCCCGCACTCCTCCGCAGGCATCCCGGCCAAGGACCGCTTCCCATCCCTCGCGGGCGGAAGTGAAAGAGGTTGCCTTTAGGGCCCGCAGGCGGTAATATCTCGCCGCTTGGTATACCGGCATACCAAATATCGGTATATGAACACGATTCCATAAAAACAGCACAGCAACTTCTCTTGGAGAGAAAACATGGATACGAAAAAGCTGGTGAAGTTCGTAATATGCTTCCTGCCGCTTCTTCTCCTCTTCACTGATCCGCCCGCCGGGATGAATCCCAAGGCCTGGGGACTCTTCCCCTTCTACGTCGGCACCATTCTCGGGATCATGCTCCACCCGATGACGGAAGCCGCGGTCCTCATGATCTTCCTCGGGCTCTACGCCGTCATCATGAAGGGCCAGGCGGTCGCGCTTTCGGGCTTCGCCCTCAACATGACGTGGCTCGTCGTCGGCGCCTTCGTGATCGCGCAGGCCTTCCGCGACACCCAGCTCGGGAAGCGGATCGCCTACCACCTGATCGGGCTCTTCGGGAAGACCTCGCTCGGCCTCGGCTACGCGGCGGCGTTCTCCGACTTCGTGATCGCGCCTGTCACGCCTTCGAACGCGGCCCGCACCGGCGGCATCATCTTCCCGATCTTCCGCTCGGTCGCCGAGGCCCTCGGCTCGACCCCTGAGCACAACCCGAACGCGATCGGCGCCTACCTCTCGCAGCTCCTCTACATGGTGACGATGTGCACCGGCATCACGTTCCTCACGGGCTACGCCGCGAACACGGTCGCCTGGGCGATGACGGACCAGCTCCTCGGGCTCGAGGTCTCCTGGATGCAGTGGACCACGTGCTTCATCGTGCCGGCGGGCATCGTCCTTCTCATCTCGCCCTGGATCATCCACAAGATCTACAAGCCGACGATCGGCCGGATCGACAACAAGAAGATCGCGCGCGAAGGCCTTGACGCCCTCGGCCCGATGACCGGGAACGAGAAGATCCTCCTCTGCCTCTTCGTCCTCGCGATCGCCCTCTGGGCCACCTCGTCCTATACGAAGATCAATTCGACCGCCGTCGTCCTCGGCTTCATCGCGCTCTCCCTCCTCACCGGGATCCTGAAGTGGAAGGACATCGCCGTTAACAGCCAGATCTGGAGCACGCTCGCCTGGTACGGCGGCATCCTCGGCATGGCCGGTGCCCTGAACAAGTTCAAGTTCTTCAACTGGATGGCCCAGTGGCTGCAGACCTACGTCGACTTCTCCTCCTTCAGCCACGTCGGCCTTCTGATCACGCTCGTCTTCGCGGGCACCGCCTGCCGCTACCTCTTCGTCTCCTGCGGCGCCTACATGGCCTCCGTGATCCCGGTCCAGTACACGATCGGTCTCGCGGCAGGGCTCCCCGCCTGGGACATGTTCGTCGTGTTCGTCACCTGCGGCGTGATGGGTGCCTACGTGACCCACTACGCGAACGCTGCCGGCCCGGTGCTCTTCGGCGCGGGCTACGTGCCGCTTAAGAAGTGGTGGGCGACGGGGCTCTTCATGACGCTCTTGAGCTACGTGATCTTCGCCCTGATCGGCGTCCCGTACTGGAAGCTTATCGGGGTCTTCACTTCGCTCTAAGGCCTGAAGGAAGGGCACCCCTCTGAGGAAAAGCCCTTCCCCTCCCGCCTTCGCATTATCCTTGCGGCCCGTCCACTTAGAGCGTGGGCGGGCTAATATTTTTCGTTTATCTAAATCTGTTAAATCTACCGCCCGCACAGATTCGAAATTTATTCGTTCTGAGGCCGGTCTCGCAGGCGAGGTTCCGGATCAGTCAGGCG
>CADBTW010000059.1 GCA_902797695.1 uncultured Sutterellaceae bacterium | reverse complement strand
GCTTTCTTCATGTTTCGTATCGGCAAAATTTTCGGCCACGCTCCTGCGGTCTGATCAGCAGTGACACGGACTTTTTCCACAGACCCCGAAAAACCCGCTTCGCCTGAAGCGGGTTTTCTTTCCCTGCGTCGCTCCCTAGTTCAGGACCGGCGGGACGTCGGGGTCCGCGAAGATTTCGTAGGGCCCGTTGTTCTCGCTATTGATGAAGGAGCGGAGGAATTCGCTCCGGAGGCTCCCTTTCAGAAGCGACGGGAACTTGTCGTGGCGGAACCGGTTCGCTTCGGCCGACCACCGCCAGAGGTTGATCGTCGGGCTTTCAAGCGGCGTCCCTTTGAGCATCGCTCGAACCGGCGACCCCCTGCGGCGCACGGAGAGGTCGCGGGGGAAGTGCTCTGCGACATGAACGATCACGGGGAACACCCGGGCCCAGGCGTTCTTAAGGTCCTGCGTGAGGCTTTCGCGCTCCTCCGGCGGAATCCTCCTCTGCGCCCTCGGGTCCTTCGCCATGAATTCGGTCGAGCTCTCGATCACGTAGTCAAGCGACGCGTGGCTCGTGAGCGGAATCGCGTAGTCGTAGTAGGAGTTCTTCGTCACGAACCCGAGGTTCAAGGTCGGGCCGTCCGCGACGTTCTCACCCCGGAAGACGAAGGCGCCGAGGCACTTTTCGCCATGCAGCTCGAACCCGAGCCCCGCGAACGACACCCAGACCGAGAACGTGTGGAGGGGAGAGAGGAGCGAAGCCGGGATGTGGCCCCGGAGTCCGGCGCCCGCCGCGACGATCGCGCGGAAGACTTCAGGCGGGTACGAGACCACGTCCTTATAGACCTCCCACCCCGCGATCGCGATCCGGGACTGGACGCTAGAGACCATCTGCTCGAAGTCCTCGCCCTGCGGGGGCTCGTCCTCCCACTCGGGCGGGAGCTCGTCCCCGTAGTCCTCGGGATAGTCCTCCGCCTCGTCCTCGTTTTCCTCGGGCTTTTCAGGTTCGGGCGCGGGCTCGTCCTCGACCCGGCCTGCGACCTCGCGGTCAGGCGCGGCGGGCCCGAAGGAGGGGAGGATCCCCTTCATCTGCGGGATCACGATCCCGTGGAGGTAGAAGTCCCCCGGGATCAGCACGTCCTCGGGCCAGCTCTCCTCAGGCTTCTTCCCCGGCCCGTGCTGCTCGCGGTAGAGCCCCGCGATCTGCTCGTCGAACCCCGGGAAGCTCCCCTGGAGCTGCCAGAGGAAGTGCTCGGGCGGGAGGAGGTCCGGGATCCGCTCGCCGTAGACCGGGAAGTCGGCCGAGCCCTTCATGTCGTCCTCGATCTGAAGGTTCTCCGGATTGTTGTTGCCTGAAGACATGCGTTATGAAGCTTTTCGAAAGGGCGGAAGAGGCTCTCTTGGGAATGAAAATCCGACCCCAAGGCGCCGCTCGCCCGCCCCGAATGAACGAAGGGGCTCCCTCTTCGTCGGGAGCCCCCTCTCCTTGGGGCGGACATGATACCGTATTGGCGAGCGCCCTGAGCGGCGGAGCATCTCCTTTTTATCCCGATGGACTACCGGAAAATCATCCACGTCGACATGGACGCGTTCTACGCGTCGGTAGAGCAGCGGGACCGCCCGGAGCTGCGCGGGAAGCCGATCGCGGTAGGGCACGCGGAAGGCCGGGGCGTCGTCGCCACCGCGAGCTACGAGGCGCGGAAGTTCGGCGTCCACTCCGCGATGCCCTCCTTCAAGGCGCGCGAACTCTGCCCCTCCCTCATCTTCGTCCCGCCCGACATGGAGCGCTACGCCGCGGTGTCGCAGCAGATCCGCGGGATTTTCCGCCGCTTCACGCCGCTCGTGCAGCCGATCTCGATCGACGAGGCGTTCCTCGACGTTTCCGAAACCCAAGGCTCCGGGACCCTCGCCGCGGTCGGGATCAAGCGAGCGATCCGGGAGGAGCTCCATCTCACCGCGTCCGCGGGCGTCTCCTATAACAAGTTCCTCGCGAAGATCGCGAGCGACTGGAAGAAGCCGGACGGGCTCTTCGTGGTCCCGCCTTCCGCCGCCCTCTCCTTCATCGCGGAGCTCCCGGTGGAGAAGTTCTGGGGCGTGGGCCCTGTCACCGCCCGCCGGATGCACGAAGCCGGGATCGCGACGGGCGCGGATCTTCGCCACCGCAGCATGACTGAGCTCCGGGCGCTCTTCGGCGTCGCGGGCGAAGCCTTCTGGCGGTTCGCGCGGGGGATCGATCCGAGGCCCGTCGTCACGACCCGCGAAACGAAGTCGGTCGGCGCCGAGCAGACGCTTGAAGGGAACGCGGTGGAGGTCTCCGAGATCCTCGCCTTCCTCGAACCCGTCCGCGCGAGCCTCCTCCGGCGCCTTGCCCGGAACCAGTTCCTCGGGAACACGGTGACGCTGAAACTTAAGTTCGCGGACTTTCGCCAGGTGACCCGCTCCATCACGCTCCACCACCCGGTGCAGTCGCCGGACGAAATGCTGCGGCTTGAGCGCGAGCTGCTCGGCGAAGTCGAGATTCCGAGGATCGGCGTGCGGCTCGTCGGACTCACGGTGTCGAAGTCGGGGGGCGACACGCCCGACCGGACGCGGCAGCCGGAGCTCGACTTCGGGGCTGCGGAAGAAGGAGAAGAAGAAAATAAGGAAGCCGCCGCGGCGGAAGCGCCGGGCGGTTGAATCCAAAGGCGGGAAGGCCTTCCTGGCCTCAGGCCCGCGGATTTCCCTCAGGCGTGTCCGCGACCTCGCTGAAGACGCTCCGCCACATCGGGTAGTAGGTCCCGTAGATCACGGCGGTCCCGAGTAGGGCAACGGGGAGGAGCACGTAGATCGCGACGGACGACAGCCCCGCGAGCCCGAGCGCGAGCGACGACCCGACCGTCACGGCGAGGAACGTGCCGAAGGCGAGCGTGAGGGCCCAGACGACCGCGAGCAGGTTCGTGAGGCACCCGGTGAAGGAGTAGAAGACCGCCTTCCCGATCGTCATGTTCTTGAGGTAGACGAGAAGCGGCGTGAACCACATTGCGAGGATGCTCGGGATATAGATCGCGGCGGCGGCGACGATCGCGCCGTAGGGAATGTGCTGGAGCGCGGAGTCCCAGACGATCCGGTCATTCTGGATCTCCCACTTCGAGATCTCGTCCTCGCCGAGCAGCTGCCACACGGCCGCGGTCGTGACGACCGCGATCGAGTAGAGGATCCCGACACGGATGAGGCGGAGCCGGGTCGAGGGGTTCCGCATGGCGCGCGAGAGCGGGGCGAGCGAGGGGCGCCGTCCGAGGAGGCTGTCCCGGCCCGCCTCCGCGATCATGATCGTTCCGTAGGGCCAGAAGAGCCCCGCGATCACGATCCCGATCCACGGGATCATCCCGAGGAGCCCCATCATCATCGCGTAGAAGACGACGACCGACGTGAAGTAGAGCGGCTGGACCCGGACGGTCCGCAGGCTCTCCCGGTACCACCGGGCCCCGAGCCCGAGCTGTTCAAGGACCCTCATCAGGCGAAATTCTCCTTCTCTTCCTCGGGCCACGGGAGCTCGCAGCTCCGGCGGTCGACGAGGATCCGGTGGAACTCCTCCGGGTCGTGCGGCTTCAGGAACTCGGCGTCACGCGGGAGGTAGAAGTCTGTGAGCCGGCTCACCCAGAAGCGGAAGGCAGCGGCGCAGAGCGCGGAGCGCCAGAGCTGGTGCTCGAGCTCCGAAAGAGGCCTGACGAACGCGTACGCGTTGATGAAGGCCTGGGCCTTCTCCGGTACGAACTTCCCGGTCGAGAGGTCAGAGCACCAGTCGTTCATCGTGACCGCGAGGTCGTAGAGGAAGGGGACGGTGCCCGCGAAGAAGAAGTCGAAGACCCCGGTCACGCGCTCGGCCGGCGTCCCCGCGTCAGACACCTTCGCGTTATTCCGGAAGAGGTCCGAGTGGCAGGCCCCTTCGGGGAGCGCTTTCCACCCTTCGCTCCCCTGGACCGCGATCTGCGCCTGGAGTTCGGCGGCGAGATCCGGGCGGATCTCCTCCGGGACGATCGGGAGGATCCTCGGGATCGTCTCGATCCACCAGCGAAGGCCCCGCGGGTTCTCCTGCCGGAGCCCGAAATCAGCTACGGCGAGGTGCATCCGGGCGAGCGTCTCCCCCATCGAGGCGCAGCCGGCGGGGCCGACAGTCGAGCCGTCGTCCCCGGCGAGCCGGTTCGTGAGGATCGCGGGCTTCTCGCCCACGTGGTCGAAGAGGTCCCCGTGGATTGTCCGTAACGGCCGCGCGACGGTGCACCCCTTCCGCCCGAGATGCTCCATGTAGGAGAGGTAGAAGGGGAGGTCGTGGTCGGTGAGCTTTTCGAAGATCGTGAGGACCCAGCGCCCGTGGTCCGTGTCGACGAAGTAGTTCGTGTTCTCGATTCCTGCCGTGATCGGCTTTATCGAGCGGAACTCGCCCGCGGGCCACCGCGTGACAAGCTCCCTCGCGCTTTCTTCCGAAACGTGTGTGAAGACCGCCATTTCCTCATGCCTCCTTCGCGTGCCGGGGACCCGCGTCATCCAGGGGCTCCGGCTCGCGCATAAGTTCCTTTTCCTACCAGCCGAAATGGATCTGGCGCGTTGTGCCCGTGGTGCTCCGCGGGTTCCCGCCCGGGTTCATGTCAGCCGGCCGGTCCGAGAGGTTCTGGATCGTGTAGGGGATGTGGGTCGTGCCGGGGGTCACGACGTACTCGACCACGCGGTTATCCTGGTCCCGGACCTGGTCGATCGTCGTCGTCTTCGCGACGGGCTTCGGCGCGCGGCCGGCCTCGCGTTCCTCGCGCGCCTTCTGCATGTCGGCTTCGGTCGGAAGAAGCGGGTTCGCGTCGGAAGGCTTCGGCGCGGCGGCTTCAGGCTGCGCGGGCGCGGCGGCGGGCTCCGCGAACGCGGGTGCCGCGAGCGAGACGAGCGCCGCGGCTGCCGCGGCAATCATGCGTTTCAGCATTGTTTTCTCCTTTGTCGAGGCGCATCAGGAACCAAGTTCCCCTGGGGCGGGAAGGATTCCTCCCGAAATGCAGTCCTTCCCTGTTTCTGATGCCCTTAATGGGTATTCTGCCATGGCGCGCGACCCCGGGCGCCCTCCGCGTAGGACAAAAAGGACTGTGGGACGCCGATTCCTGCAGGAAGGCGGGAACGCGGCTAGAGTAGGGGCGACGGCCTTCGTCCTGGTAAAAGGAGCAGGCCGCAGGGATTCATTCCCTTTTTGGGAACAAAAGAGGTTACTTGCAAAATGGCGAAGACGCTCCTTCTGATCGACGGATCCAACTATCTCTTCCGAGCTTTCCACGCGCTCCCCGACCTTAGGACAAGCGCCGGGGAGCCGACTGGGGCGATCAAGGGGTTCGTCTCGATGCTTGGCGCCGTGAGGGCGGTCGTGAAGCCGGACTACGGGGTCGTGGTCTTCGACGCGAAGGGGAAGACGTTCAGGAGCGGGATCTTCCCGGACTACAAGGCGAACCGTCCCCCGATGCCTGAGGACCTCGCGTCCCAGATCCCCCCGATCCACGAGTTTGTTCGCGCGATGGGGTGGAAGCTCGTGATCCAGCCGGGAGTGGAGGCGGATGACGTCATGGGGACGCTCGCGACCCGCGCGAAGAAGGACGGGCTCTTCACCTACATCGCGACAGGCGACAAGGACCTGAACCAGCTGGTCGAGGACGGCGCGGTCGCGACGATCAACACGATGAGCCACGAGATCCTGGATGAAGCCGGGGTGGCGGCGAAGTTCGGCGTCCCCCCTTCCCGCATCATCGACTACCTTGCCCTCATGGGGGACAAGGTGGACAACGTCCCCGGGGTCGAGAAGTGCGGCCCGAAGACCGCGGCGAAGTGGATCGCGCAGTACGGGTCGCTTGACGGCGTCCGCGAGAACGCGGGGTCGGTGAAGGGGAAGATCGGCGAAAACCTCCGGGCGGGGCTCCCGTTCCTTGAGACCGCTCGCGACCTCGTCACGATCAGGACCTCGGTCGAGGTGCCGGACGTGAAGGGGATCGAGGACTGCGTGTTCCGGGAGCCTGACGCCACAGCGCTCGACGCCCTCTACAGGCGCTGGGAAATGCGCTCGACCGCGGGGAGGCTTAAGAAGCAGCTCGCGCGCTCGAACCCGGCAGCGGGTGGCGCGGCGCCGGGCGCGCAGGGCGATCTTTTCGCCGCTCTTCCCGATTCCGGCGGCTCCGCCGTCGTTTCAGGGCTCCCCGAAGCGCCGGAAGCGGGCGAGGACCCGGTCGCGTACGAGGTAATCGAAACCGCGGAAGCGGCGGACGGGATGGCGAAGAAGCTCGAAGAAGCCGCCGCGAGCCCCGAGCCCGCCGCGATCGAGGTGTTCGCGACGAGCAGTGTCCCGATGGAGGCGAAGCTCGAAGGCTTTGCGGTCGCCGCTGGGCCCTCGGGCGCGTGGTACGTTCCCCTTCTCGGCCCGGACGGCAGGCGGACGGAAGAGCAGGAGAAGGTGCTCGCGGTGCTGAAGCCCTGGCTCGAAGGGCCCGCCCGGAAGGCTGGGCACAGCGTGAAGTTCATCCTCCACGTGATGGCGAACGAGGGGATCGATCTTCTGAAGGCCGGATCCGGCCGGATCGACGACACGCGGCTCGAGGACTACGTGATCGAGAGCCATAACCGCCACGAGCTCGACCGGCTCGCGCTCCGGTGGCTGAGAAGATCGATCCCGTCGATCGAGGCGGTGCTCGGGAAGGGGGCCTCGGAAAAACGCGCCCACGAAGCTGACCCGAAGGCGGTCGCAGATCTCGCGGTGGAGCGCGCGGCGGCCGTGCGGGCGCTCCACGCGAGGCTCTCGATGAAGCTCGCCGAGGACCCGGGGGAACGGCTCTCCTCGATCTACGAGGGGATCGAGCTCCCGACCGAACGCGTCCTATTCAGGATGGAGCGGACGGGAACCTTGATCGACACCACGCTCCTCGCCCGGGAAAGCGAAGCGCTCGGGGTTCGGATCGACGAGCTCCAGAAGAAGGCGTGGGACGAGGCAGGGGAGGAGTTCAACCTGAACTCCCCGAAGCAGCTCGCGCACGTGCTTTTCGAGAAGCTCGGGCTTCCCGCGGGGAAGAAGACCGCGTCTGGGGGCTATTCGACGAACGAGGACGTGCTCTCGACGCTAGCCCTCACCTATCCGCTCCCGAAGACCATTCTCGAGCACCGGGCGCTCTCGAAACTGAAGGGCACCTACACCGACAAGCTCCCGCGGATGATCTTTCCGGGTGACGGCCGCGTCCACACGACGTTCGGGCAGGCGACCGCGGTGACGGGGCGGCTCGCGAGTTCCGACCCGAACCTCCAGAACATCCCGGTCCGGACGGAGGAAGGGCGGCGGGTGCGCGAGGCCTTCGTCGCGCCTCCCGGCTGGAAGATCATCTCGGCCGACTATTCCCAGATCGAGCTCCGCATCATGGCGCACATTTCCGAGGACCCGGGGCTCGTCTCCGCGTTCCGGCACGGGATGGACGTGCACCGGGCGACTGCGGCCGAAGTGTTCGGCGAGAAGCCCGAGGACGTGACCCCGGACCAGCGCCGCATGGCGAAGGTGATCAACTTCGGGCTCATCTACGGGATGAGCGCGTTCGGCCTTGCCCAGAACCTCGGGGTCTCGCGCGGGGCGGCGGCCGGGTATATCGAGCAGTACTTCGACCGCTACCCCCGCGTGAAGGACTATATGGAGAGAACGAAGGCGCTCGCGCACGAGCGGGGCTACGTCGAGACCGCGTTCGGACGCCGCCTCTGGCTCCCCGACATCACGAGCATGCGGGCCGCGGTCCGGTCCGGCGCCGAGCGCCAGGCGATCAACGCCCCGATGCAGGGGACCGCGTCCGACCTCATCAAGATGGCGATGGTCGCGGTGGAGAAGTGGCTCGAGGACTCGGGGAAGAGGAGCCGCATGGTGCTCCAGGTCCATGACGAGCTCGTCCTCGAAGTGCCGGACGCCGAAGTGGACGAAGTGAAGGAGAGGCTCCCCGCGATCATGGACGGGATCGCGACGCTCCGGGTGCCCCTCGTCGCCTCGGTCGGCGTCGGCCCGAACTGGGAAGCGGCGCATTAGGAAAGCGCGTGCTG
Source organism: uncultured Sutterellaceae bacterium (assembly GCA_902797695.1). GTDB lineage: Bacteria > Pseudomonadota > Gammaproteobacteria > Burkholderiales > Burkholderiaceae_F > Mesosutterella. Next base: position 16,445 of record CADBTW010000059.1, on the reverse strand, counting down.
TTCCCTAGGAGGTTTCGCCCGCCTCGCCCCAAGGCCCCCTCGCGGGGCCTTTTTTGTTGCGTTTTCCAAACAGGCATCCTTGACGCATCTTAAGGTTTCCGTAAGGAAGAAATGCGTCTTTGAAAAATAAATAAAAACAATATATTAAACTATTTTGCTTATAAAAAAATACCTAATAATAGATATCAAAAACTAGTTCTTTAAGGTATGTACAAAAGGCGGTTTCTCCGGTTTAATGGCTGAAGGCAAGCGCGGCAGGGGACCCCCCGGCTTATACCCTGCAAAAGAAAAAGAAAGAACTGCAAGCCCGCTGCCTCAAGGTAACAAAAGCACTACGAAACACACGCTGCCGGGCTGGAGGAGACGAATCATGCAACGCAAATGCACTGTTGTCGCGCAGGCCCTCGCGATCATCGCGGCGGGCACGTTCGCGACGCTCGCCGGGGCGGCGCCGTCCGCGTCCGACTGCGCGGGCTGCCACAAGAACATCACGGAGCAGAACCACGGGTCCGCCCACAAGGACGTCGCCTGCTCCACCTGCCACACGGATCTCGAGAAGCACCTGAAGGGCGAAGTGAAGCGCCCGGGGACGAACAACGACCCGGCCCTCTGCGGCGGCTGCCACAAGGACCAGTTCGACTCGCTCTACAAGGTGAACCCGAAGAAGCAGGCGAGGAAGTCGAAGACCGCGGCCGAAGGCCCGGCCCCGAACCCCTTCTACGCGCGTGCGCTCGGCGGCCACGGGTTCCTCTTCGAGCATGACGAGCCCCGCAGCCACGCCTTCATGCTGATGGACCAGATGCTGGTCGACCGCGGCTGGGGCGGACGCTGGGTTCCGAAGGAAGGCTGGCTCTACGCCGCGAAGGGCGACGGCGCGATCAAGGCCTGGGACATGGTGAAGGACCGGTGGCCTGGCGACAACCTCCAGAAGGTTCGCGGGCTCCCGGGAACGGCCGCAGCCGGGAACGCCGTCTGCTGGACCTGCAAGACGACGGACCCGATGCTCGGCTGGGCCTACCTCGGCGACCCGAAGCCCGGCACGAGCTTCGCCCGCACGAAGTCCCCGATCGACGTGATGCGCGCGTCGAACCATTCCCTCAACTGCAACTTCTGCCACGACCCGCACTCCGCGAAGCCGCGCATCGTGCGTGACGCGCTGATCGCGGCGGTCTCGCGCGGCGACACGGTCTATAACGAAGGGAAGAACTGGGCGAAGGTCGACGTGAAGGACGCGGGCGTCCGCGGGTTCACCCGGAAGGTCGGCTACCTGAGCCGCCCGGATTCGAAGCTGATGTGCGCCCAGTGCCACGTCGAGTACGTCTGCAACCCGGGGCTCGATCCGAAGACCGGGAAGAAGGTCGGGTTTGACAGCCAGCTCACGAACCTCATTCCGTTCCAGTCCCCCGCGAAGCTCGAGCAGTTCTACGAGAAGGTCGGGTTCGCCGACTTCGTCCACCCGCTCACCGGCGCGAAGCTGATCAAGATGCAGCACCCCGACACTGAGACCTACAACGGCTCGAAGCATGACCAGATGGGTGTCGGCTGCAACGCCTGCCACATGCCGAAGGTGAAGAAGAACGGGAAGACCTACACGAACCACTGGGCCACGTCGCCTCGGAACTACATGAAGGAAACCTGCCTCACCTGCCACAAGGACAAGACCGAGCAGCAGATGAACCAGGTGATCGACGCGATGCATAACCATTACGTCGGCAAGGTCCGCTACGCCGAGGCCCGCATGGGCGAGATGTTCGACGCGTTCGAGATGGCGAAGGCGGCAGGCGTTTCCGAGGAGGTCCTCGCGAAGGCCCGCAAGCTTCACCAGACCGCCCACATCAACTGGGAGTGGCACACCGCGACGAACGGCGCCTGGTTCCATAACCCCGAGGCGTCCGCGAAGCAGCTTGACATCGCCGCGAAGAGCGCGATCGAAGCCCGCAACCTCCTGAGGAAGGCGGTCGCGGAGAAGCAGAAGACCGCGATGAAGTAACCGACGGTCCGCTTTGCCCCGTTCCCCCTGCGTGAAGGCGGGGGCAAACGGGCGTAAGCGGAAGCCCGGAGGCACCGGGGACAATCCCCCCGCCCCCCGGGTTTCTTGTTGGCAGGAGGAGGCCGTCCTGCCGGCGTGATCGCGGCATGGCCCCCCTTATGGGAAAACTCCTTCGGAATCACATGGAGGCGGGAGTTCCCGGGGCGGGAACCCCCGGATTCCCTTAATATGCACACCGGATGCATATTTGCTCTGAAACAACGCCTTTCACCGAATGACTGAACCACTGATCTTCGCAGCTGTCGCCGCCGCTCTCATGGCGGCGGTCCTCGCGCTCATCCTCCTTCCGGCGCTTAAGAGCCGCACGGGCGAGAAGGCGCGTGAGGAAGCGGACGCGGCGCGGGTAGAGCTCGCCCGGGACCGCCGGGCACTAGAGGAGCGGCACGAATCCGGGAAGGTTACGGACGCCGACTACAAGCGCGAACTCGCGGCGCTTCGCCGCCGGGCGCTTGACGAAGCGTCGGACGGCGACGAGAAGGGATGGAGGAAGGAGGGCCGAGGAAGCCGGATCGCGCTTTCCGTGATCCTCCTCATCGCGATTCCGGTCGTCACCTTCCTCTCCTACCGGCACTGGGGCGAAGCGGAGATCCTCGGGCTTTCGACCGGAAACGCTCAGGTCGCGTCCGGCGCTGCGACAGAGGTTGCCCGGGCTTCGGACCCCGTCGCCGCGATGGAACGGGCAGCGGAAGCCCGGGGCGAAAAGGGGATCACCGCGGAAACCTCCGACGCGGACCTCATGGCCTGGTGCCGGAAGCACCCGGAGGACGGCCGCGCGAACGTCATGATGGCGCGGCGCTTCGCCGAGCGCCACGACTTCGGGTCCGCGACCGAATTCTTCGACATCGCGATCCGGAACGACCAGAAGGCCGCGAACCCTGAGGTTCTTACGGAAGCCGCAGCCGCGATGGTTTCGATCAACGAGAAGGCGAGCCTTCCGGGCCGCATGCGCCGCGCGGTCGAGTACCTCGACCGGGCGCTCGCGATTGATCCCTCCTTCGGGAACGCGATGCGGGTCCGCACCGCGATCGCGGTCGAGCGGGGCGAGTGGGGCGTGGCGGAGCGGATGCTCCGCGCGATGGCTTCCAAGTTCGATCAGGGGTCGAAAGAGCGCGCGGTGCTTGAGAAGCAGGCGGACGAGGCCGCGAAATTGAAGCGCGAGGGCGTGAAGGTTCCGGCGGAGCCCCCCGTCCCCGAGGATACGAAAAAGGAACATTGATGTACTACTCTGCAGTGCTGGTCACGGCAAAGAAGGGAGAGCTCGCGGCGGCAGTTGCGAGCGTCGAAGCGAAGGGCCTTGAGGTCTTCCAGAAGGACGAGGCGACGGGCCGCTTCATCGCGGTGATCGAGGGGGACACGATCGGGAGCGAAGCGGATTCGTTCCGTGGCCTCATCGGGCTCCCCGGGGTCGAAACGGTGTCCCTTGTCGTGAACCAGGAGGACACGGAGGCTTCCGGCTCCTAGTAGCGGAACGCTCCGGCAGAAAGGATTTTTTGCAGGTGTTTTTTAACTAGCAGTACTTCGAAGAAAGCGGCGGAAGGACGGGGCCGCCCGGGCGGAAACGGCAGGGGAGGAGCGGGGAGAAAACGCTTTTCCGGAGCCAGAGCAGTGCCGCCATGGAGCCCCTTCGCCTGACCGCCCGGCCCCGGGCAGAGGGGCGGCGCCGGACCACCAGGAACAAGCAGAAAAAGGGACGGTCCGCACCGAAGGCCTTCGGGAAACAAAAGCGAAAGGAGAAGCAAATGGAGAAGCACATTCCGATTTCCGACGTGCGCGTCACGCGCCGCAGCATCATGAAGGCTGGGGTCGCCGCGTCCGCCGCGAAAATCGCCGGAATCCCGATCACCGCTGCTGCGGCCTCTGCCGCGAACGCGGCCGAGTCCGGCATCAAGTGGACGAAGGGCGTCTGCCGCTTCTGCGGCACGGGCTGCGGCCTCTTGGTCGGCACGAAGGCGGGGAAGATCGTCGCGACGAAGGGTGACCCCGACTGCGCCGTGAACAAGGGCCTCACCTGCATGAAGGGCTACTACAACAGCGAGATCCCGTACGGCGCCGACCGCCTGACGAAGCCCCTCCTCAGGAAGAAGGACGGGAAGTTCGCGAAGGACGGGAAGTTCGAGCCCGTTTCCTGGAAGGAAGCGCTCGACGAAATGGAGAAGCACTTCCGCGCGGCCTACCAGAAGCTCGGCCCGACCGGCGTCGGCATTTTCGGCTCCGGCCAGTACACGATTCCGGAAGGCGTCGCCGTCGTGAAGCTCCTGAAGGCCGGGTTCCGCTCGAACAACATCGACCCGAACGCGCGCCTCTGCATGGCGTCCGCCGTGGTCGGCATGTACCAGGTCTTCGGCGTCGACGAGCCGAGCGCCTGCTACGACGACTTCGAGCGCACCCAGAACATGGTCCTCTGGGGCAACAACCCGGCCGAAGCGCACCCGGTCCTCTGGAACCGCATGGTCGCCGCCCGCCGCTCGATCCCCGGCTACAAGATCTGGAGCCTGCAGACGCACCCGAACCTCTCGAGCCGCTACGCCGATGTCGAGATCATCTTCAAGCCGAACACCGACCTCGCGATCGCGAACTACATCCTCCGCGAAATCGTGACCCGCGGCTGCTGGGACAAGGACTTTGTCGAGAAGCACTGCATCTTCGCGACCGGGCCGGCTGACATCGGCTACGGCATGCGGCCGACCGACAAGTTCGCGTATCCGGAAGAAAAGGACACCCAGGCGAAGCAGCTGAAGAAGGTGCTCTCCGCTGACGAAGCGACCGCGCAGCGGAAGACGGCCGGCACTGTCATCGAGCAGAAGCACGCGAAGGCGGCCGGAAGCCACTGGCACATCTCGTTCGAGGACTTCAAGAAGGGCGTTGAGCCGTACACGCTCGAATTCGTCGCCCGCGTCGCGAAGGGGGACCCCGACGAGAAGACCTCCGACTTCGCGAAGAAGCTGAAGATGCTCGCGGACCTCTACTGCGACAAGGCCTCGAAGATCATCTCCACCGGCTGCATGGGCACGAACCAGCACCAGCGCGGCACCTGGATCAATGAGCAGCTCTACGCGATCCACCTCCTCATGGGCAAGCAGGCGAAGCCGGGCAGCAGCATGTTCTCCCTCACCGGCCAGCCCTCTGCCTGCGGCACCTGCCGCGAGGTCGGGACGTTCTCGCACCGCCTCCCCTCCGACATGCTCGTCGCGAACCCGAAGCACCGCGCGAAGTCCGAGAAGCTCTGGGGACTCCCCGAGGGGACGCTTAACGGCGTCGTCGGCTACGACGCGATGAAGCTCCTCCGGGGCCTTGAGGACGGCACGGTGAACTTCCTCTGGACCCAGGTCGTGAACATCTTCCAGTCGACGCCTAACGCGACGCACTGGCTGAAGGCCGCGCGGAAGCCCGAGAACTTCGTCGTGGTCGCCGACGTCTACCCGACCTTCTCCGCGACGCAGGCCGCCGACCTCATCCTCCCCGCCTCGATCATCTTCGAGAAGTGGGGCGTCTACGGGAACGGCGAACGCCGCACGAACGGGTGGCCCGAGATGATCCAGGCCCCGGGCGAAGCCCGCACCGACGTCTGGATGATGCTCGAGTTCGCGAAGCGCTTCAAGATCAAGGAATGCTGGAAGGAGCAGAAGCTCCCGGGCGGAAAGGTTCTTCCTGATGTCCTTGAGAAGGCTCGGGCGATGGGGATCGACCCCGAGGCGAGCCTCTACGACGTGATCTTCCATAACAAGTTCGCGAAGCAGTACAAGTGGCCGGATCCGGCGTGGCCGGGCGCCCGCTGCGGCACGGCCGAGGTCCTCGGCGACGGCTGGTTCCCCGAGAAGGCGCTCTACGAGGAGTACCAGGTCTTCACGCAGGGCGAGCACCAGATCGCCCACTTCGACGAAGTGGTGAAGGGCCACGGCATCATCTGGCCCTACATCAACGGGAAGAGCATCAGCTACCGGTTCAACGGCAAGTTCGACTCCTTCTGCAAGGGGAACGACTTCCTCTTCTACGGGCCCCTCATGAAGGCGATCCCGACCGGGAACCTCGAGGGCGTCACCGACAAGACCCCGAAGCCCCTCCCCGGGAAGGCGAAGATCTTCTTCCGTCCGTACGCCGAGGCGGTCGAGATGCCGGACGAGAAGTATGACCTGTGGCTCGACACCGGCCGCCTGATGGAGCACTGGCACACGGGCACGATGACGACCCGCGTCCCCGCGCTCCACAAGGCGGTTCCGGAAGCGGTCCTCTACATGAACGCCGCGGACGCGAAGAAGCGCGGTCTGAAGGCTGGTGACCGCGTGAAGGTCTCGAGCCGCCGCGCCTCGATCTACGCCCACATCGCGATTGGCGGCCGGATGCCCGTGCAGCGCGGGATGACCTGGGGCGCGTTCTTTGACAAGGACGTCCAGGTGAACCAGCTCTGCCTCGACGCGACCTGCCCGCTTTCGCTCGAGCCGGACTACAAGAAGTGCGCGATCCGGGTCGAGAAGGCCTGATCACGGGACTTTCACCGAACTGCAACCCCTTTCAGCCCCGGGCTCCTCATGAGGATTCCGGGCGAAAGGGGAACGCGAACGAACTAGGGAAGATTAGAAAATGATGAAGAAGCTTTTCCTCGCCGCGGCGCTCTGCGCTTCGGCTTCCGTCGCCCTCGCGGCCCCGGCGAACGTCCTGATCAAGCACGACACGAACGGGATGGAGATCACGACGACGAAGAACATGTGCGTCATGTGCCACGCGGCGGACTATAAGCTCGCCGGGAAGCCCGTGAAGGCCGGGAACCCGACCACGATGCCCGCGAACCACTGGTCGAAGGCGAAGGACGGCAAGATGGCGGTGGATCCCCAGCGCTACAACTGCACGATCTGCCACAGCCCGGCGAAGAACAACTAGCCTGGCGGCACTTGGGGAGAGCCGGTTCGTTTCCGGTTCCCCGAGGGCAAATGGAATCGCCCGGAGGATTTGCTTCCTCCGGGCGATTTGATTCTTGCAGGAGCTGATTGAAATCAGTCGCAGGCGCCGGCTTCCGCGGGAACGACCCGGACGAGGGTCTTTCCTGCAGCGTCGAGGAGGAGGAGCCCCTTCCCGTCAGGCTTCACCGATGCGACGCCGCGAAGCCCCGCCGCAAACACCTTCTCAGGCTCGAGGAACGCCTTCGCGCAGTTCCGGTTCGTCTTCGGCTCGTACTTCACCGTAAGCCGGTCCCCGTCCTGCTTCCAGTTCCCGCCAAAGTCGTTGCAGCCCGCGTTCCCCTCGATCCGTCCGTCCTTCAGGAACTTCACTTCGGGGGGCACCTCGCAGTCCGCTCCCTTCGGGAGCGCCATCATCCAGGAGGTGCCGGCAAGGGCCGGGGCAGCTGCGCCTGAGGGCGCGGCGCACCCAAGCGCGAGGAGGGAGAAGAGGGCAGAAGCGAAGATGGTCTTTTTCATGCCGGGAACGAGCCTTTTAGGCCTTGTCAGTTGAAGCGTAGGGGAAAGGATACAGCAGGATCGCGGGAAGGATGAGAGCTTTCTTCCCGAGGGCTCTCCTCTTCCCCTTACGGCTTTCTCCCCGCCTTGATGAAGAAGGTGGCGGCGACGCTCGAGGCCGCGATCACGGCGATCCCGAAGAGCTCGTCCGGCGCGATCGCGTCCCCGAAGAAGAGGAACCCGAAGAGCGCGGCGAAGATGATCGCGGTGTACTGAAGGATCGAGGCGACGAGGATGTTCGAGACCCCGAAGGACTGCGTCATGCAGAGCTGCGCCGCGGTCGCGGAGAGCCCGATCCCGATGAGCGGGAGGGCGCTCTGGAGGCTGAGGGGCGAGAAGGGGCCAGAGACGATGAGGTGCCCCGCGAACCCCCAGACCGTGCCGAAGAGCGTGAAGTAGAAGACGATCCTCCAGGTGGGCTCGTGGACGCGTGCGAGCTCCCGGATCTGAAGTCCTACGAACGTCGCGAGGAGCCCCGAGAAGAGCCCGATTAGGGCAGGAACGGTTTGCCCCGCCCCGATCGTCGGGTGGAGCATGAGGACGACGCCGACGAAGCCCGTGATGGTCGCGAGGACGAGCCCCCACGGGACGCCTTCCTTCTTCCGGAAGGCGAGGAAGGCGATGATCGCCGCCATGAAGAGGGGGTTCGTGTAGTTGAGCGTGAGCCCGGTCGCAAGCGGCAGCCGCCCGAGCGAATAGAACCAGATCGACATCGAGAAGGTCCCGATGAAGCAGCGCTTGAAGTGTCCGAGGAGGTACGGGGTGCGGATCGTGCGGCCGGTCGCGAAGATCCAGGCGCCTAGGAGAATCACGCCGCAGACCGAGCGGTAGCCGACGAGCTCAAGCGACGAAAAGTCCGCGGCCCCCATCTTCACGAACGCCCCCATGAGCGCGAAGAAGAAGGACGCGGCGAGCATCCAGAGCGAACGCATTTTCCGCTTCTCCCCTTACTTCTTCTCGATCACCGCGTGCCCTGCGTTTCCTTTGAGGGTCTTAAGCCTGTGCCCCGTGCGGGCGGCGGCGGCCGACCCCGCCGCGATGATCACGGCGATCCCGACCATCGAGATGACGGAGATCGTGTGTCCGAAGAAGACCGCGCTGATCACGGCGGAGAAGGCGATCGCGGAGAACTGGAGGGCGGAGGAGAGGAGGATGCTCCCCGAACCGAACCCCTTCGTGAGGCAGATCTGCGCGAAGAGCCCGAAGAGCCCGGTGCCAAGGAGCGCCGCGACTCCTCGGAAGGTGGGGACTACGCGGATCCCCTGGGGCTCCGTCAGGGCGCCGATGAACCCGAACACCGTCCCGAAGAGCGTGAGGTAGAAGACGACTCGCCAGGCGGGCTCGTGCAGGTCCCCGAGCTTCCGCACCTGGAGGAACGCCGCGGTCGAAATGATGCCGCAGCAGAGGCCGATCGCGGCAATCACGCGCGACCCCGCCGGGACCGAGGGTTGCAGCACGAGGAGGACCCCGAGGAACCCGACCGCGATCGCTGCGACGAGCGCCCAGTCGATCGGGAACTTCCGGCGCCAGGAGACGAACGTGACGAAGAGCGCCATGAAGAGCGGGCTCGTGTAGTTGAGCGTCATCCCGGTCTCAAGCGGCAGTTTCCCGAGGATATAGAACCAGAGCGCGATGTTGAGGGTCCCGAGCGCGCAGCGCTTGAAGTGGACCCAGCCGTGCTGCGTCCGGGGGGATACCCGCGTCGCGAGCGCCCAGAGCGCGATTGCCGCGAACCCGACTCCGCACCGGTAGAAGATGAGGGCGAACGTTCCATAGTCCGCGGCGCCCCACTTGGTGCTCGCGGCCATGAGGGAGAAGAAGAGTGCGGAAAGCAGCATCCAGACTGACTGCATTGGCGGGGGGACTCCTTTTTGCCTTTCTGGGGAATGCGGGCAGCCGGAAACGCGTCCGCGGGAAACCAATCCATTTTATCGGAAGCGGGCTAAGTGGAATACCGCTTGCGGAAGCCCGTCCCTCCGGGAGAACACCGCTAGAATTCGTTCTAAGTGGGGGCCTCGGGGCCCCGCGTTACGAGAAAAGGACTGAAAGGTATGGCTTCCCGCGCTTCCAAGGATCCGGAAAAGATGAGTTACGAAGACGCCATGGCGGAGCTCGACTCGCTTGTCGAAAAGATGGAGCAGGGCGGGATGACGCTTGAGGAGTCCGTCACGAGCTACGCCCGCGGGGTCGAGCTCGCGAAGGCCTGCCGCGCGAAGCTCGACGCGGCGGAGGACCGGATCCGGAAGCTCGACGAGGAGGGGAAGCTCACGCGGGTCACTCAAGCCGATCTCCGAAGCGACAGCGCGGCGCGCTCGGACGCTTCGGCCGCGGCTCCAGCGCCCGAACCGGAGGCGTCGCCGGAACCCGAGGGCGACCTGCCCGACGCGGTTCCTTCTGACGACGACATTCCGTTCTAACGAGGGGGGGGGCGAAGCGAGATGGCTGAGGTTTCGTTCGGACTCTGGATGAAGGAGCGCCAGGCGCATTTCGAGCGTGTCGCGGAAGAGGGGATTCCGGGGGAAAAGGAATTCCCGGAGGGGCTCCACGAGGCGATGCGCTGGTCGATCCTCGGCGGGGGGAAGAGGGTGCGGCCGCTTCTCTGCTACGCGGCCTCCGCTCTTACTGACGCCGAGCCCGCTTCGGCTGACGCGGCGGCGCTCGCGCTCGAATGCATCCACTCCTACTCCCTCGTCCACGACGACCTCCCCTGCATGGATAACGACATGATGCGGCACGGGAAGGCGTCGACCCACGCGAAGTTCGGGTTCGCCGAGGCCGTGCTCGCGGGGGACGCCCTGCAGGCCGAGGCGTTCGAAGTGCTCGCGTCAGGCGCCGTTCCAGCAGAACGTGTCCCGGGGCTCGTGAAGCTCCTCGCCTTCGCAGCCGGCTCCCGCGGGATGTGCGGCGGGCAGGCGGTCGACCTCGCGCTCACCGGGACCGGGGGTGCGGGGGTCGGGCTTCCGGAGCTCCGGCGCCTCCACTCGATGAAGACCGGCGCCCTCATCCGCGCCGCGGTCCTCATGGGGGCCGCGTGCGGCCGGGCCGAACTCGACACCCCGGCTCTTCGCGAGGACCTCTCCGCGTACGGCGCCGCGATCGGGCTCGCGTTCCAGGTGATTGACGATATCCTCGACGTCACGGGGGACACGGCGACCCTCGGGAAGACCGCGGGGAAGGACGCCGAGGAGGAGAAGGCGACCTACGTCTCCCTCCTCGGGCTCGAGGGCGCACGGGCGCTCGCCCGCGAGGCGCGGGACGAGGCGGAAGCGGCCCTCTCCCGGATCGAAGGACTGCCGCAGTACGCGGGGAAGACCCTGCGGCTTCGCGAGATCGCGGACTTCGTGGTTTCGCGGGACCGATAGGGGGAAAAGGAAATGGAAGAAGAGAAGAACGCGGGCCCGAAGGAACCCACTCCCTACCTGTACCTCCCGAAAATCAATTCGCCCGAGGACCTCAAGAAGGTGCCGGAATGGGATCTTCCGGAAGTCGCGTCCGAGATTCGCCGCTACATCATCGAAACCGTTTCGAAGACGGGCGGGCACCTCGCGTCGAGCCTCGGCGCGGTGGAGCTCGCCGTCGCGCTCCACTACGTGTTCAACACGCCTGACGACAAGATCGTCTGGGACGTCGGCCACCAGGCCTACGCGCACAAGATCATCACGGGACGCCGCGACGCGATGCCGACATTAAGGCAGACTGGCGGGATCTCGGGGTTCCCGAAGAGGAGTGAAAGCCCCTACGACGCGTTCGGGACGGGCCACAGCTCGACCTCGGTCTCGGCCGCGCTCGGGATGGCGGTCGCCTCCGCCCTCAAGGGGGACAAGGACCGCTGGCACATCGCGGTGATCGGGGACGGGGCGCTCACGGGCGGCATGGCGCTCGAAGCGCTGAACGACGCCGGGGCGTGGAAGGGCGACATCCGCCTCCTCATCATCCTCAACGACAACAACCACTCCATATCGGAGCCGGTCGGGGCGCTTTCGCAGAACCTCACGAAGCTCGTCTCGACGCCTGCGTTTCTCGAAGCGCGCGAGCGCTCGAAGAAGGTCCTTTCCACGATCCCGAAGCTTTGGGACCTCGCGAAGAGGCTGGAGAAGCAGGCCGTGAACTTCGTCTCGCCCCCGTCCTCCCTCTTCTCCGCCTTCGACCTCAACTACTTCGGGCCCGTTGACGGGCACGACGTCCACTACCTCGTCCGGGTCCTCAGGAACCTGCAGACGCAGCGCGGCCCGATCGTCCTCCACGTGGTGACGCGGAAGGGGAAGGGGTATGAGCCTGCCGAGGCCGACCCCACGCACTACCACGGGGTCGGGAAGTTCGCTCCCGCGGAGGGCCTTAAGCAAAAGGCGAAAGGCGCCCCGAGCTATTCAGGCGTTTTCGGCAAGTGGATCTGCGACATGGCGGAGCGTGACCCAAGGGTCTACGCGATCACGCCCGCGATGACGGAGGGGTCAGACCTCGTCGAGTTCGCGAAAAGGTTCCCGACGCGTTTCCGCGACGTCTCGATCGCGGAGCAGCACGCGGTGACGTACGCGGCGGGCCTCGCCTGCGGCGGCATGAAGCCCATTGCTGCGATCTATTCGACGTTTGCCCAGCGCGCATACGACCAGATCGAGCATGACGTCGCGCTGCAAGGGCTTCCCGTCCTCTTCGCGATCGACCGGGGCGGGATCGTCGGCGCGGACGGCCCGACGCACCACGGGCTCTTCGACATCGCGCTCTTCCGGGCGCTCCCCGGGGTGACGGTCTTTACGCCCTCTGACGAGAACGAGTGCCGGCTCGCCCTCAATACCGCGTTTTCGCTCGACTCGACCACCATGGTCCGCTATCCGCGCGGGAAGGGCCCGGGGGTCCCCGTCACGGCTTCGCTCACCGAGACCATTCCTGTCGGGAAGGCCCGCGTCCTGAAGGAAATTCCTGACAGCGTTCAGAAGGGACGGCGCGTCACGATCCTTGCCTTCGGCGCGATGGCGTGGAGGCTCGAAGGGGCGGCGGAGAAGCTCCGCGCGGGCTTGGTCGACATGCGGTTCGCGAAGCCGCTTGACGATGAAGCGATCGTCCGGGCGGCGGAAGAGTCCGACCTTCTCGTCACGGCCGAGGAAGGAATCATCGCGGGAGGTGCCGGGGACGGGGTGCTCGAAACCCTCGCCGCGAAGGGGATCGAAGTCCCGGTGCTCGAAGTCGGCGTTCCGGACGTCATTCCGTCCCACGGGAGCCTTGACGCGCTTCTCAGGGACTGCGGGATGGACGAGGATTCGGTCGTGAGGAGGGTCGGGGAAAAACTTCTCGCCATCGGCGGCGCCGTGCGGTATAAAGAGTAGTCTCATGATGCTCCTTCGGTGATTCCCCTTAGGGCCCGGGCGCATTGGAACAGTTTGGTAGAGCCATGAAAGTCGAACAGAACGCACTCCTCACCCCGTACAACACCTTCGGCGTTGCGGCGCGGGCGAAGAGGCTCGTGCGTATCGCGAAGAGAAGCGACCTCGGGGAGCTTGAAAGCGTCCGGGGGGACGATCCCCTCCTCGTCCTCGGGCTCGGCTCGAACGTCCTCTTCACGAAGGACTTCGAAGGGCTCGTCGCGCTGAACCGCATCCGCGGGGTGAAAAGGCTCGAAGCGGGCGAAAACGGCGAATACCGGTTCCGCGCGGGGGCGGGCGAAAGCTGGGACGCGCTCGTCCGGAAGATGACCGCGGAGGGGCACCCCGGGCTCGAAAACCTCGTGATGGTCCCGGGTTCCGTCGGCGGCGCCGCGGTGCAGAACATCGGCGCCTACGGCGTGGAGGCTGCCGAGCGGATCGAGTCGGTCGAGATCTTCGATCGGGAGAAGAGCGAATTCCGCACCCTCACGAACGAGGAGTGCGACTTCGGCTACCGGAGCTCCGTCTTCAAGACGGAGCGGGGGTCGAAGTGGGTGATCGTCTCCGTCACGTTCGCGCTTCCCGCAGTAACCCAATGGAAGCCGGTCGTCGGCTACAAGGGCCTCACCGCGGCCCTCGCGGGGAAAACGGATCCTACCGCGGAGGAAGTGCTCGAAGCGGTGGAGCGGCTCCGGCGGGCGAAGCTCCCTGACCCGAAGGAAATCGGAAGCGCCGGGTCCTTCTTCAAGAATCCGGTGGTGCCGGAGCTTCAGGCGCGGGCACTTCTTGAGGACTACCCGCAGCTTGTCGCTTATCCGCTTGGCGGTCGCCGCACGAAGCTCGCGGCCGGGTGGCTGATCGACGCCGTCGGGTTCAAAGGCCGCACGAAGGGCCGCGCCGCAGTCTGGAGCCGCCAGGCGCTCGTCCTCGTGAACCAGGGGGGTGCAGCGGGGTCGGAAGTGAAGGCGCTCGCTGACGACGTGATCAGCGCGGTCGAGCGGAAGTTCGGCATTTCGCTCACCCCAGAGGTCGCCATCCTGTAGCGGAAGCTTTCCCGAACCGTCTCCTGAAACATCCTGAAAGAAAAATCAGGGTTTATACCTAAAGAACGGTCCGGGAGAAGGCCGGGATCTCAATCAGACTTCGCTTTTGAAGGGAGGCGGAAGCGGTTTTCGCGCGTTTTGCGAATCCTTTTTCCCCTTCCATTGAAACCGGAGTCCATTGAAACCGGAGGGCACGTTCGCCCTCTCTCCCGAAAGCGAGGTCATACAGCCATGGCAGACCAGTCAGCGAGCTATACGCTCGGAGAGGAAATCGCGAACAGCGTGACGCACGGGGTTGCGGCGCTCTTCTCCGTAGTCGGCCTCGTCCTCATGGTGACGCTCGCAGCGCTCCGGAGCCGGTCTGCGGTCGACGTGACGGCGGTCGCGATCTTCGGCTCCTCGATGATCATCCTCTACACCGCGTCGACCCTCTACCACGCGATCACGAACCGGAAGGCGAAGCGCGTGCTTCAGGTCTTCGACCACGCGTCGATCTACCTCCTGATCGCGGGAAGCTACACGCCGTTCTGCCTCATCACGCTTGGCGGCGGCATGGGCTGGACGCTCTGCATTGTGGAATGGGTTCTTGCGGTAGCGGGGATCCTCCTGCAGCCGCTCCTCATGCGGCGGGGAGACTTCGTGAACTGCCTCATCTACCTTGCAATGGGGTGGATGGTGGTCCTCGTGATGAAGCCGCTCGCGGCAGCCCTTCCCACTGGCGGCCTCTGGCTCCTCGCGCTTGGCGGCGTCGCGTATTCGGCGGGCGTCTTCTTCTACGTGAAGGACCGGATTCCGTTCAACCACGCGATCTGGCACGTCTTCGTCTTCGCGGGAACGGTGCTCCAGTTCCTCTCGGTGCTCCTCTACGTGCTCCCGAGCACGTACGTCACGGCGTAGAAGGAAAGGATTCGGAAAGGATTCAGGTTTCTGCTATTCCTGAATCTTCCCCAGGAGGCTGATCGCAGGATCGTTTGTTTCTGGCCCGAGCTTGAACCTTGCGGCGAACCCGTAGTCGCTCGGGTCGCTCCGGCCATCGAAAAGATCGTAAGGCCGGATGCGAAGATTGCGGATATTGAGCCAGGTGGCGAGCCCGTCCGTGAACCTCACCCCGGCCTTGGCCGACTCCAGTCTCTTCCTTCCCTTCTGGCAGGATTCGATACGGACAAGCGGGATTTCGAAGAGTTGGTTCGTGTTGTGACCGTTCGAGAGCGTCACCGTACCGTCGGGATGGAAGTCGTGCACATTTCCGTGGTCTGAAAAGTAGACAATTGAAAACTCGCGCCCGGTCTGTTCCTTGTTTTCAAGGAGCGCGTTGTAGATCCCTTCAAGCGCTCGGTCGGTCTTGAGGATGGAAGTCGCGTAGCAGGCAACGGTTTTCAGCTTCGGGTCTTTTGCAATGTAAGGGTCTGTAATGTCCCTTATCCTGAGGCAGGAATCGAAGTGCGAACCCTGCATATGGAGGAAAAAGAGCCGGGGACCCTTAGCTTCCTTTTCGAGCTCTTTCTTCAAAAGCCCCGGAAGCTCAAGGTCAGATCGATGATCCCAGTCCCCGTCGAAGAACTTGTCGTCCGACTGGATCCCGATCGCGGAAACCGGAGAATCCCATCTTCCGACCATTCCTTGCAGGCTGATCCACGACGTGTGGATTCCGGCGCTTTTCGCGAGCCCCACGATGCTTTTCTCGTACCTTGGTTTCCACGTTCTCGTGTCGCCCTGGGTTAGCATCAGCCGGAGAGAGCCGATCGTATAGGAGCCTCCAGACGAGAGGCCGTTCACAACCGTCGCTCCGGGCACCGAGTCAAGGAACGGAGTGTTGTTGACCGGATACCCGTAGACATGAAAATAGTCGCGCCTCGCGCTTTCTCCGATCACCAGAACGTAATCCTTGTTCTTCGGTCCCTTGTAAATGCTCTTTCCCCAAATGGGGTTGTTCGCCTTGTGGATGATGTCGTACTCACCTTTGACGCCATTCCAGGAATCCGCTACGCGGTCGAACCAGTGAATCGGTCGGTAGAGGAAAACGATGAAGGCGACTGAAGCAATCACAAGGGTCTTGTTCCGCCAGGGCCTTAGCTCGGCCCGATGGCAGAGTAAGTAGGCTCCATATCCGAGAATCGGTATCAGGACGGCCTTCAGGAAGGCGGACACAGGAATCTGCTTCAGGTATTCGAGGCTTTCCCTCGTGTCTGTCGCAAGAAGCGAAAAGAGCGCCTGCTTGTCCGGAGGCCCGTAGAAGATTCCTGTCGGTGTGTAGAGCATCGCGAGAATGCTGATCGGCAGGACCGCAAGGAAATAGGCCTTCTTCGAGGAGACAAGGAAGATGAAAAGGAGCCCGAGCGCAATCGTCGGCTTGGTGCCGTGCAGGTCGCCCAGGCCGAAGACCTGAATTCCGCAGCCGTTTATAACGGCTAACAAGCAATTCTCTGTTTTTTCACAAAAAGGCCTCTTGAAGGCCTTGTTTTTTCGTGCGCTCGGCACGAGCGCGTTCTAACGGGTGAAAGTCCTGAGTGCAGGAGGTAGCACCAAGCACACAGCCGGAGGCAAG
>CADBTW010000058.1 GCA_902797695.1 uncultured Sutterellaceae bacterium | reverse complement strand
GACCATTTTTCCATGACTCCACCGAACCACTGCACAGCGAATGACAAATTTGGAAGATTTTTCTTCGACTAGCTAAACCCTTGTCCCGTGGGCTTCTACTTTAGCCGTGCGGGATCCGTTCCGCATCCCTCCTTGCGCTAAGATTCAGCCTTGCCGGGTGCTTTCCCTTCATCACGACAGCCCCGTTAGGAGAACTTAATGGCTTACCAGATCAAGATTTCAGGCACTGACGTGGTCTTCTCCGCTGAAAAGGGCGAAAGGCTCCTTGACGCGGCCGCCCGTGCCGGGCTCAACTTTCCGCACGCCTGCCGTTGCGGGTTCTGCGGCATGTGCGCCGCAACGGTGGTTTCCGGCGACTTCATCGCCTATGCGCCGGGGAGCGCGGAGGGGCGTCCCTCGAAGGGCCCCAGGATCCTCACCTGCAGCACGGAAGCGGCGAGCGACGCCGAGATCTCGATCCAGTTCACTCGTCTCAGCCCGAATGTCCGCATGCGGGTCGCCTCTATGGAGAGGCTCGCTCCTGACGTGATCCGTCTCGTCCTGCAGCCGGTGTCAGGGGAACCCTTTTCTTATCTGCCGGGCCAGTTCGTTGACTTCATCCTTGAAGGGGGAGAGCGCCGCAGCTACTCCATCGCCGCCGCCCACGCGAAGGCCGGACTCGAGCTTCATATCCGGCACGTTCCCGGAGGCCTGTTCACCGACAGGCTCTTCGGCGTGAAGGGCGACCCTGTCGCGAAGGGAACCGAGTTCGAGGTGGCGGCACCGTCGGGAGAATTCAGGATCGACCGAGAGTCGGGCCACGACATCGTCTTCCTGATGACCGGAACCGGCTTCGCCCCCGCGAAGGCGATGATCGAGAGCCTGATCAGCCGGCCACTCGAAGGAAAGGCTGTCTATCTCTACTGGGGCGGACGGCACCGTGTGGACCTTTACATGGACGAGCTCTGCCGCAGCTGGGACGCGAAGTACGAGTGGTTCCACTACTGCCCGGTGCTCAGCCGCGCAACGCCTGAGGAGGCCTGGGACGGGCGGACCGGCCATGTCCAGAACGCCTTTGTTGCGGACCACCCGGACGCATCCGGGTTCGACGCATACATCTGCGGGTCGATGCGCCTCGTCGAGGATTCCGTCCGTGCGCTTACGGCTGCCGGCATGAAGGAGGAGAACATCCGCAGCGACGCCTTCACGTCGAAGGCTGGCCTCAACTAGGAAGAATTGCCAGAGGAGCCTGCCGGGCTTCCATGGCGTTAGCTAAGGGGTTGAAGGGGCGGTTTCCCATTGGGATGCCGCCCTTTTTGTGAGCGGAAAATATCATCGGTCTCACTCGCGGCATACCGCATTCATGTACTTTTCTTTCTTCGGGCATGCTGCACGCAAATCGGTAACTAATTGTTTAAAAAATAAAAGCATGTGTTATTAGGTTATTTTACCTAGGAATATTATCCCATAATCCAATGTTGAAAAGTATATAAACGAAGAATAAATTTATTTCCTAGTAGCGTTGGCGCCCTGCCCATGGAAAAAAGACAAGAGGCTTCTGAAGCGCCAAGAAGATAGAAAAAAGAAAGGCATATCTGGGGAAAATCATGAACGGCCTTACGATCTTGTTGATCTCGTTCGTCGCTCTCGGCTTAGGGTTCTTCGTGTACGCGAAGTGGCTCGAGAGGACGTGGGGAATCGATCCGAACCGGAAGACTCCGGCTGTTGAATTCGAAGGGGGCGACTTCGCTCCCGCTTCCAAGTGGACGGTCTTCGCTCACCAGTTCACTTCCATCACTGGCGCGGGCCCTGTTACCGGCCCGATCATCGCCGCCATGTTCGGCTGGCTTCCGGCCCTGCTCTGGATGCTGGTCGGCTGCATCTTCTTCGGCGCGGTCCAGGACTTCGGCGCCCTTTACGCTTCCGTGAAGAGCAAGGGCAAGTCGATCGGCTCGATCATCGAGGACTATGTCGGCCACACCGGCAAGCAGCTCTTCCTCTTCTTCTGCTGGCTCTTCACGATGCTGATCATCGCGGCATTCGTCGACATGGTCGCGAAGACTTTCAACGGCTTCACGCCTGACGGAAGGGAAATCGTCCCGAGCGCCGCCGCCGCCTCGATCTCCATGATCTACATGGTGGGCGCCGTGGTCTTCGGCCTCTTCATGAAGTTCGTGAAGCCGGGCGCGCTTCTGCAGCTCGTCGTCGGCCTCGCGTTCTGCGTTGCGATGGTCGCCCTCGGCATCATGTTCCCGATCTACGCTGGCGCTGACACCTGGCGTTACGTGGTCTTCGTCTACATGTTCTTCGCGGCCCTCATCCCGATGTGGATCCTGAAGCAGCCCCGCGACTACCTCTCGTCGTTCCTCCTGGTCGGCATGATCGTCGCGGCCGTGGTCGGCGTCTTCATCACGAATCCGACGATCAACATGCCTGCCGTTGTCGGGTTCGAAGTCCACAACCTCGATCTCTTCCCGATGCTCTTCGTCACGATCGCCTGCGGCGCCGTGTCCGGCTTCCACTCCCTTGTGAGCTCCAACACGTCCTCCAAGATGATCTCGAACGAGCGTGACATGCGCTTCGTCGGCTACGGTGCGATGTGCCTTGAGTCCGTGCTCGGCATCACTGCCCTGATCGCGGTCTGCGCGGCGGCCACGAACGGCGTCCTCCCGAAGGGCACTCCGTTCCAGACGTTCTCGGGCTCCGTGTCCGGATTCCTCACGCAGCTCTTCGGCGTTCCGAACGGCATCGCGGCCTGCATCCTCACGATGTGCGTTTCCGCCCTCGCCCTTACCACGGTTGACGCCGTGGCCCGCATCGGCCGCCTGTCCCTGCAGGAGTTCTGCAACCCGGCCGAAGGCAAGGAAAAGAATGCTGCCCAGAAGTTCTTCTCGCAGCCGCTCGTCGCCACGATCGTCACCCTCGCCGGCGGCTACGTGATCTGCATGGCTGGCTACATGTCCGTCTGGCCGCTCTTCGGTTCCGCGAACCAGCTGCTCTCCGCGCTCGTTCTCACCGGCCTTGCGGTCTACCTCCGTGCCACCGGCAGGAAGGGCTGGATGCTCTACGTCCCGATGACTTTCATGTTCGTGGTCACGATGACGGCCCTTATCCAGTCCGTGATCAAGGTCTTTGTCTCGATCTCGAACGGCACCTTCGTGTTCCTCGTTGGCGGCGTGCAGCTGATCGTCGCCACGGCCCTGATCTGCCTTGCGGCCCTCGTCGCCTACCACTGCGTGATGAAGCTCCGCGAGCCGGTTGCCCCGGTTGCGGGTGCCAAGGCCGCTGGCTAATCCCCGCTGATTAGAAGCAAGGTCTGAAACGAAAGGGGTCCCGGAAAACCGGGGCCCCTTTTTTCAGCCGGCAGGTGGCGGGAAAAGCGTTTCGCCGCCAGGCCTCGAGCTACTTCAGGAACTTCAGCCGGATGCCGCCGAGGTTTGACTTCTTGTCCACCGCGGGAGCCGTGATGAAGATCCTCTTCGGGTCGATGCCGTCGTCCGCGAGCGCCTTCGCGAGGTTCTTGGAGCGGGCGTCGGCAAGATTGAAGATGTTGCTCTTGTCGGGCTTCACGGCGGTGTAGAGCTTCGCCTCTTTTTCCTCAAGCGTGTGCTGGGCCTTGTCATCCGGGAACTGCAGCGCGTAAAGGGCGTTTACCGTGTTCTCGCGCGTCCGCTCCTTTTCGGGGAGAGTGGACTGCGCGAGGCGGAGGAGTCCGCTGTAGGTGCGCTTCTGGAGAGCGCTGTCATCCCCGGCAGTGCTGATCACAGGGGTGATCTCGATGCGGGACTTCGGATTATCCCTCAGCCCCTTCAGGATCTGGGCGTACGTGCCCTGTTTCTGCTCTGCCGTCATCCTGCGTTCGCCCGACATGTAGGGAACGAAGACGGTCGCCCCGGACGAACCGGAGCTCCCAAGGTTCACGAGGGAGCCAAGGATGTTCACCGGTGCCGCGACCACCTTGATGATGAGGTTCTTCAGCCCGGTGAGGACAAGGTCTGAGAACGAGAACTGTGGGTCAGCGAGGTTTCCGGCGATCGGCAGGTCGAAGTCGAGGTCACCCTTGCTGTCAGAGAGGAGGGAAGTGGCGAGCACGACCGGAAGGCTGACCGACGTTTCGTTCGGGATATAGGGGCCCCAGCCGAGCTGCTCCATCAGCACGTGGTTTTCTATCTTGATCCACGTCTTGTCCTTCATCGTGATGTCGGAGTTGATCGAAAGGTTTCCCTTCTGGATCGGGTATGAGACATAGTGGACGGTGTAGGGCGAGAAGAAAGGCATCGAGACGCCGGTGAGCTTTCCCTTCGCGGTGAGCTTTCCCTTGTCGACAAACGGCGAGCCGTTCCCCGTGATCGTGAGGTCGGCAGCGCCGTTGATCCGCCCGGTGGCCGAAAGGGTCGACGGCACGTTGGCGCCTCCGATCGCGACGGGCTTCACCGTGACGTTCATTCGGGCGAAATTGAACTTTCCGGCAGGCTTTATCGAATTGTCGATGAAGGAGATGCCGCCGTCCGTCACGCGGAATTCGCCGATGCGGATCGGGCGGGAATCCTCGACCCCTGCTTTTTGCTGGAGCTTCTTGACCTTCTGCTCCACTTCGGTCCGGACTTTTTTCGCTTCCTCCGCGGACTTCCGCTTGCCAAGAAGCGGGTCGATGTCGAGGTTCCCCTTCGCGTCGCGAGAAAGCATGGTTCGCGGTTTGTCGATCAGGACCGACGCGACCTTGACGGTGCCGCGGGCAGGCGATTCCACCCCGGTGACAGTGGTCCTGGCGATGCGGCCGAACTTAGCCTTAGTGCCGGAGATTTCAAAGTTCGTCGAGTCGATCGAAAGGTTCCCGAGGTTCACGTGGCCGGAAACCCCGCTCTCCCAGTCGATTCCTGACGCGGTGATCGACTGGGAAAGCGTAGTCACTTTCGCAGCATTCACTGGCGTGGTGACCTGGGCCTGGGAGAGCGACGAGCTCTTCACCCTGGCGGCCATTTCCTTGCCCTTCGTGAAGCTCACGCTGTCAGCTTCCGCCTTCCCGGCTCCGAACCCGATGAGGTCGAAGGAACCTTTGAGACCGCTCGCAGCGACCTTGGAGGAGCTGAAGGAAAGCGTGTCGGCCATTCTGAAGGCGCTCTGGTCGACCTGCAGCGTGTCGAGGGCTCCCTTGACGGGCGCCTTCCCCGCGACTTCGAGGCTTGTGCCCGAGGTGCTGATTCTCCCAGCCTTGACGTCGGCCTTGAGACCGGAGTTCAGGTCGAGCCCCAGACTGATGCCCTCGGAGCCTATCCGGGCCGAGGAAACGGAGACAGAGGACGCCTTGATGTCCGCGCTTCCGATCCCGACGCTGCTTGAGCTGACGCTGAGGTTCTGCTTCGAGCCGTTCCAGTTCACGTGCAGGGCGGCTGCGTCAGTGGAAGCGAGGGAGCCCAAGAACTCCCCGCTCGAAAGTCTGGTCGGTCCGACCTTCAGCGTGCCGGCGGAGACGTCCGCCGTGCTGGTCCCGCCAGTCCAGCCGAGGCTGAACGCGCTCGCGTCTATCGTTTCGGAATTTCCCTTGAATTCTCCCGAGCTGACGTCAGCCGCCTTGGCCATGACCTTGTCAGCCTTCGCGGAAAGATTCCCCTTCTTGCCGTCCCAGGCAGCCTTCAGCGACCTGAAATCAAAGGAATCGGCCTGGGTGCCGAAGCCCGAAGCCCGGATGTCGGGAGCGGAAAGGGCGAGGGACGCAGCGCCAGCGGCGATGTTCCCGGTCTTTTCGGCCCATCCGAAGGAGAAGCCTTTCGCCCCGATTCCTCCGAAGCCGAGATCCACCTTGCTGTTTGGAATCGAAAGTTTCGGTCCCCGGGCGCTGAGATTCGAAATCTTCACATCGGCGTCGCCCGTGTAGGAAGCGGCGAGGTCACCGGCATCAAGAAGGTCGGCCTTGACGCGGATCGGGGATTCCCCCTTCATGCCGAGGTCGAACTTTTCAAGCTTCAGGCTACCCTTTGCCTTCACGGCGGGCTTCCCTGCGGAGAAGTCGTACTCTGCTTGGGACTTCGTGCTGACAACCCCTGAAAGCGTGGTTCCCGCGAGTTCCGCGTAGCCTGAAACCGGGGTGAGGCTGAGCTTCTGCGCGTCTAGCGCTGTCCGGCCCTTCAGTTCGCTGATCGATACCGCCCCCTCAGCCTTCAGGGTCCCGTCCAGAACTCGTGCTGCGAGCTTGTAGGAGGTCTCTTCGCCCTCCTTCATCGTAATGTTGGAAGCGGTCGCGGAGAGGTTCGAGGCTTCTACCCGCGCGTTTCCTGCCGCATGGTCCACGAAATGGAATGAGCCGTCCCTGATGCTCGCGTTCTTCACGACCCAGCCGAAGGGAGTTGACTCTTCCTTCTTCTCAGAACTGGCCTCGGGCTTGTCTTCCTTTTCCGCACCGTTGCCGGCAATCCCCGCCCAGGCAACGCTGCCGTTCGCAAGCCGAGACATCGTCACGTTCGGCTTCGCAAGCTCAACCGATTCGATTTCAGCTGTCTTCCCAATGAGGTCGATCTTCCCGCCGGCGATGGTCAGCGACTCGAATGAGGCCTCGTTTTCCTTTCCTGCGTCTCCGCCGAGCCTCATCCGGAAGTTTTCCGCATGGGAGTCAAGGTCGATCTGGATGACACCCTTCTCGCTTTCGGACTGTTGGACAAAGGTGACGTCCATGCCGACCGAGGCTTTCCCCGCCTCGACCTTCATGTTGAGCGGGATCATCGCTCCGAGGTGGGCGAGGTCGTAGTCGTCAAGCTTGAAGTGCATCCGGGTTGCCCGGGTGTCCTTGAAGGGGAGCGTCTCCCCGTGCGCCTCAAAGGGGGAGCCGTTGTCACTGAACCGCAGCTCCGGTTTCACATGGATGTCCCGGTCAGAGCCGATCGAGCCGACGAAGGGGATGGCGAGATTTATCCCTGTGATGTTCTCATCAACATGCCGGGATTCCGAAACAATGTGGAAGCTTGAATTCGTGAGGGAAACATTGTTCAGGCTGAAGCGGAACACCCCGCCGGGCTTCTCGTCCTCTTTCGGGGGGAAGCGCCGGTTGATGCTGTCGATGATGTCCTGGTAGTTCGTGCGGCCGTCCTCGGCTATTGAAAGAAGGCCGCCCACGCGGTCTACCTGCAGTTCGTCGAGGATCAGTCCGAACCGCGTGACGGATGAGAACCCGGCGACGTTTGCGTAGATCCTGCCGATTGTCGCGGGCTCGTCTCCCGCCCCGTTCGCCGCAAGCTTCAGGCCGGACGCGGTGAGCTCGAGCGTCCAGGGATTGAACTTGATGTCCTCAATCGTGAGGCTTCTGCCAAGGATGTCGGAAACGGGGCCGGCTGCAGCCCACTTGAGCCCGGCAGGGAGTCCCCAGAAGCCGAGGGCGGAGTAGACCCCGCAGGCGGCCGCAACACCGATCGCAACCTTGGACAAGCGGTTCAGTTTTTTCATTACGAAAACCCGTGGCAGCACAGTAGAAGCATTCGGTCTGCCGGCCTAAGATGCGAAAAGTCGGCAAGTCGACGTGTTCAGTCTAATTGATTTGGTTCGGGCCAACGTGGCGGGAATCCATGGAGAACCTGGAGAATTTCCAAGGGAGAGTCCGCCGTGAAGTCGGGCTCCCAGCTCCTGAGGTCCGCGCCTTCCGGGTGGTATCCCCAAAGGGCGAGGATCGAGGTGCAGCCGGCCCGTCGCGCGGCGTCGACATCGCGCCTGTCGTCCCCGGCGTAGGCGGTTTTCCGGGAACTTGCCCCCAGGGCTTTGAGCGCGGCGAGAATGCCGTCAGGCGCGGGCTTCGGGGCGATGCCGGGCCTTGCTCCGATCACAACGCGGGTGGCGCGAAGAGCCGGGGCGTTTTCGACGATTGCTTCTGCGAAAGCCTGGGGCTTGTTCGTCACGATTCCCCAGGGGATTCCTTCAGCGGCGAGCCCTCGCGTCAGAGCGTCTACGCCGGGGAACAGGGCCGGGTTCGCGCAGCGCTTTTCGTAAGCCTTGAAGAATTCACTCCGAAGGGAAGGAAAGTGAGGGTCGCCAGCGCTGACGCCGAGGCCAACCTGAAGGAGAGCGGACGACCCGACTGAGGCCGCAGCCCGGAACCGGGCGGCAGGAAGGGGAGGAAGCCCCCGGAGGACCCTGAGGTCGTTGACTGCCGCAGCCAGGTCCCCGGCAGAGTCGACGAGTGTTCCGTCCATGTCGAAAAGAACGGCGGACAGATGGATGGGTTCGCTCATGGTTCGCTCCTTCAAAAAAACAAACCCCGTCCCTTTGGGGACGGGGTTGTTCATTTCAGCCAAGCCTGAAGGAATTCAGGCGGAAGGCGAAATTACTTGGCCGCGCGGGTGCCGGAAACTTCGATGACGGCACGACGGTTCGGCTGCAGGCACTTGACGAGCTGCTTGAAGTTCTT
The DNA here is from genome assembly GCA_902797695.1 of uncultured Sutterellaceae bacterium. Taxonomy (GTDB): domain Bacteria; phylum Pseudomonadota; class Gammaproteobacteria; order Burkholderiales; family Burkholderiaceae_F; genus Mesosutterella. The sequence goes on along the minus strand of CADBTW010000058.1, from coordinate 8,220 downwards.
GATCTTGCCCTTCTTGGAGGGGTTCGGGCAGTTCACAACCGGATCAGCCTCGCCCTTGCCAGCGGTCTTGATGACGTTAGCGTTCACGCCCTTCTGGACGAGGTAAGCCTTGACGGCGTCAGCACGGCGCTGGGACAGCTTGAGGTTGTAGGCTTCCTTGCCGAGGCGGTCGGTGTAGCCGGTGGAGTTGATGACCTCGAGATCCACGCCAGCGAGGCGGGAAACGAGTTCGTCGAGCTTCTGCTTGCCGGCCGGCTTCAGGGTGGCCTTGTCGAAGTCGAACAGGGTGTCAGCGGAGAGGGTCACCTTCTCCTTGGCGGGAGCGGCGGCCATCGGGGCGGGAGCCGGAGCAGCCTTCGGAGCGGGAGCCGGAGCCGGGGCCGGAGCAGCCTTCGGAGCCGGAGCGGTGCAGGCAGCCTTGCTCAGGATTTCCTTATCGCACTGGCAGCCAGCGCCGTTGTAGCCGAGGGCTTCGGCAAGAGCCGGGGTCCAGAAGCCGGTCCGCCAGCACAGGCCGAACGGATCCATGACAACCTTGCCATCGCTGGAGGTGACATAGGGATTGACCGGTTCAGCAGCCATGGCGGAGCCAGAAGCGGCGAGCATGACGGCAGCAAGCAGGCCACCAATCTTCGCGGAAGTGTTCATTTTTTCCTCTTTCCTTTTTTTGCCCTCTCTTACGAGAGGTCATTATTTGATGCAGTACGCAGGGTTTCGCCCCCTCTGCTTATAACTGCGTGCATGGTTCGGAGTATAAGCACCTTCTGAAAAGGCGTTTATGCCGCCGTCCATGACTTAGAGCCTATTTTGCCACGTGCGGGCGATCGTGAGGGCCTTCATTCGGGACATCCCTCTATAGGAAAAAACCGACTGTTGCTTGGATACAACAATATTGCCGTCTATCCAGACGTGGGTAATGTTTTCCCGCCCCGCACTGTAAAGAAGCTGCGCTGCCGGCTCAAGCACCGGGATGCTGGTCACTTCCTCAAGCCTGCAGCTGAAAAGATCGGCGGACTTGCCCCTTTCGAGGGAACCGATTTCCTGGTCCCACTTCAGGGCCCGGGCTCCGCCCATGGTTGAAGCATAGAGCATTTTATGCACGGATGCGGCGGTCGGGTCCCGGGCGACAGCCTTCGCGAGAAGCGCGGCGAGCCGGGTTTCCGCCAGCATGTCGAGCTTGTCGTTGCTCGCCACGCCGTCCGTGCCGATTCCGATGTTGATCCCTGCCTTCATCATCCGGTCGATCGGAGAGAAGCCGCTCGCGAGCTTGAGGTTGGAGCTCGGGCAGTGGCAGACAGAGGCGCCTGCCTCGGCGAGTGTCCGGATGTCCTCGTCGTTCATGTGAACCGAATGCACGGAGATCAGCCTCGGATTCACAAGGCCGAGCTTCCGGAGCCTCTCGATCGGGCGGGCGCCGTACTGCTTGATCGAGCCCTCGATTTCCGCCTCGGTTTCGCCGACATGAATGTGAATAGGGAGGTCATGCCTTTCGCTCATCGCGGCGAGCTTCTTCAGGGCTTCGTCCCCGACCGTGTACGGCGCATGCGGGCCTACGGTGACATGCACCTGGCGGTCTCCCCTGAAGTGCTCGATCACTTCCTCCGCTTTCCTGATGTATTCGTCCTCCGTTTTTGCCCAGGCTGAGGGAAAGCCGATGAAGAAAGCGGAAACCGCACACTTCATGCCGCTTTCCCTGAGCCCCCTTGCCGTGTCAAGCGGAAAGAAATACTGGTCGTTCGTGCAGGTGATGCCGGCCTGCACCATTTCCTCTGCCGCGAGCCTGCTGCCCTGGTACACGAATTCCGGGCTCATCAGCTTTCCTTCGACAGGCCACACCTTCTTCTGCAGCCAGTCCATCAGGCTCAGGTCAGGGCCGATGCCCCGCAGGAGGTTCATCGCCGCGTGCGAGTGAAGATTGACGAACCCCGGCATCACGATTTCTCCCGGAAGGTCCACCACTTCCTTCGCCTCGAACTGGGAGGCCTGCGCCTCAGGAGCGACGGCCGCGATTTTTCCCTTGTCAATGGCGACCACGTGGTGGTCCAGCACAATGCCTTCGGGAACGATCGGGATGATCCAGGTCGGCCTTAGGAGAGTTTTCACCTGCATTGAAGCGCCTCTTTGGGGGAGATTCCGCCGGGGGGGAAATCATAGCGGAAAGGGGAATCCGCCGTAAAAAACGGGCTCCCCATTGATGCATTGCGCTAGGGGAGTCCGGTTTTCTGGAGCATGTTCTGAACAGCCCCGGCAACCCGCCGGGGAGTTCTTTCCAGTGCCTTAGGCGGCAGGGAGCTTGGAAAGCTGGCTGCGGTTGTTTTCGAGCGCCTTCGTGAAGTCGGCGAGGCGGGCCTTCTCCTGGTTCACGACCGCTGCCGGGGCCTTCGAGACGAAGCGCTCGTTTCCGAGCTTCGCCTGGCACTTGCGGACCTCGTTCTCAAGGCGGGCGATTTCCTTCTCAAGGCGAGCCCGCTCGGCCGCGACGTCGATCTTCACGACGAGCATCAGCTTCCAGTCGTCAACGATGGCGACAGGCGCGATGGAGCCCTGGTTAAGGCTATTGATGTCATCGACGAGCTCGACCGATTCAAGGCGAGCAAGGCCCTTGAGGAACGGAGAGATGGCCGATGCGGCTTCCTTCGGCCCCTCGATCGCGAGCGGCACCTTCTTGGAGGGCGAGAGAAGCATCTGGCTGCGAAGCGAGCGGACAGCCTCGATCATCTTCTTCGTGAGGAGAACCTCGCCTTCGGCTTCCCCGGACCTCGGGAAGGCCTCGGCCTTCGGGTAGGCGGCGATCATGATGGAGGTTTCCTCGTCAGGCTTCCGGACTCCGGTGACAAGGGAAACCTTCTGCCAGAGCTCTTCCGTGATGAAGGGGATGATCGGGTGGGCAAGCCGCAGGGCGGCCTCGAGCACCAAGGCGAGGGTGTGGCGCGTCGCCCGCTGCTCGGCCTCGGTTCCGTCGTTCAGGCGGACCTTCGCGGCCTCGAGATACCAGTCGCAGAACTCGTCCCAGACAAAGGAGTAGATTGCGTTTGCCGCAAGGTCGAGTCGGTAGGTTTGGAACGCCTTCGTCACCGCTTCGATCGTGCGGGAGAGCTCGCTTTGGATCCAGCGGTCAATGAAGCAGAAGTCCATCTCGCCGCCAGAGAACCCGCAGTCGCGCCCCTCGACGTTCATCAGGACGTATCGCGTGGCGTTCCAGAGCTTGTTGCAGAAATTCCGGTAGCCTTCGCAGCGCTTCGTGTCGAAATTCACGTTTTCGCCGAGCGTGGCGTAGGCGGCCATCGTGAAGCGAAGGGCGTCCGCGCCGTAGGCCTGCATGCCGTTCGGGAACATTTTGCGGAGCTTGGCCGCGACCTGGGGGGCCTTCTCCGGGCGGCGAAGCCCCATCGTGTTCTTCTTGATGAGACTCTCGGTGTCAGTGCCCTGGATCAGGTCGAGCGGATCGAGGGTGTTGCCCTCGCTCTTACTCATCTTGTGGCCTTCGGCGTCGCGGACAAGGCCGTGGATGTACACGTCCTTGAACGGAACCCTGCCCGTGAAGTGCTTCGTCATCATCACCATGCGGGCAACCCAGAAGAAGATGATGTCGTAGCCGGTGACGAGAACGGAGGAAGGCAGGTAGAGGTCGTAGGCCGTCTTCTCGTCGCCCTCCGCGTCAGGCCAGCCGAGGGTGGAGAAGGGCACCATGGCCGACGAGAACCAGGTGTCGAGGACATCCGGGTCCTGATGGATCTTCACGCCTTCGCCCGCCTGCTTCTGTGCCTCTTCTTCAGTCTCGGCGACGAAGCAGTTCCCCTTTTCGTCATACCAGGCCGGAATCCGGTGGCCCCATAGGAGCTGGCGCGAGAGGCACCAGTCCTGGATGTTCGTGAGCCAGTGGCGATAGACGGTGCGCCACTGCTCGGGGAAGATGTTCACTTCGCCCGAGTCGACGGCCTCGAGACCGACCTGCGCGATGCTCTTCCCGGGGTATCTGGAACCCTCGGGAGCCGGCTTGCTCATCGCCATGTACCACTGCTCGGAAAGCATCGGCTCGACGATTTCGCCAGTGCGGGGAACGCGCGGGATCATGTGGCGGATCTTCTTCTCGCTCACGAGGAGGCCTTCAGCCTTGAGATCCGCGAGAACCGCCTTGCGGGCCGCGAAGCGGTCCATGCCGACATACTTCGCGGGGGCGTTTTCGTTGATCTTCGCGTCCTTAGTCAGGACGGAGATGCAGGGGAGGTTGTGGCGGCGACCGACCTCGAAGTCGTTGAAGTCGTGAGCCGGAGTGATCTTCACGCAGCCGGTTCCATATTCACGGTCCACGTACGTGTCCGCGATGACCGGAATGTCGCGGTCGCAGAGGGGAAGGCGAACCCTCTTCCCGACAAGGTCCTTGTAGCGGTCGTCCTCCGGATGCACGGCAATTGCCGTATCGCCGAAGAGAGTCTCGGGCCGGGTAGTCGCCACGATCACGTCCTGCGCTCCGTCAACGCCGGGGTAGCGGATTTCCCAGAGGTGGCCGTCTTCTTCCTTCGACTCCACCTCGACATCGGACACGGCGGACTGGAGCTTCGGGTCCCAATTCACCAGGCGGTTTCCCTTGTAGATCAGACCTTCGTGATACAGCTGCACGAATGTCTTGCGGACAACCCGGGAGAGCTTTTCGTCCATCGTGAAATAGGTGCGCTCCCAGTCGACCGAGTCGCCGAGCCTCCTCATCTGCTTCAGGATGGTTCCGCCGGAAAACTCCTTCCACTCGAGTACTTTCTTCACGAACTCTTCCCGAGAGAGGGAATGGGGATCGATTCCCTGCTTCTCGAGCTGGCGTTCCACCACGATCTGGGCCGAAATGCCTGCGTGGTCGGTGCCCGGGAGCCAGAGCGTGTTGTAGCCCGCCATGCGGTGGTAGCGCGTAAGAGAGTCCATGACGGACTGGTTGAAGGCGTGCCCCATGTGGAGAATGCCCGTGATGTTGGGGGGAGGCAGCTGGATGGAGAAGCTCGGCTTGTCCTTGTCCAGGCCAGCGCGGAAGTAGCCGCGCTTTTCCCACTCGGGGTACCAATGCGCCTCGATCGGGGCGGGTTCAAAGCTCTTTGCAAGCTCAGTCATAAGGGGCGTAGTCATTTCTTTGAAGAAAGCCTTCTACGAGCAAAAAACGGAATAGCAAAAAATTTTCTCACGTTTTCCTCGGGAGAGGAAAGGAGGAAACTGCCTAGGAACGGAATAAAGCTTGCCGGGGCAGGGGGAGACCGGGAAGTTCTCCCCCTGCAGAGAAAGGCATACAAGTGATTGCTAGCCGAGATGCCGGAGGGCCATTTTGACGAAAATCTCGGATCCCTTCGGGAGGAAGGTGTCGTCAAAGTGCAGATTGCGGTCATGAAGTCCCGGTGCGGCGCCGACCCCGACTCCGAAGTACGCCGTCCTCATGGAGGGCTTGTAGATCTTGTAGAAATTGAAGTCCTCGCCGCCTCCGCCGCAGTTTGGAGCGAGGATGCCGGGGCCAAGCTCCTCGATGCAGGAGGAAATTTCCTTTTCAAGTTCCGGGTCGTAGTCCGGAGCGGGCCCTACGGTCCCGATGTTGATCTCAGCTTCGCACCCGTAGGATTCAGCCGCAAAGGTGACGGCACGTTTGAACTTTTCAAGAAGTTCATTGATCACAGGGTTCGATTTCGCCCGAACATCAAACCTCACACGGCAGACGGAGGGGATGATGTTCATCGGGCCGTCAGACTGGATCTGCGTCGGGGCAATGGTCCAGTGGACGTCAGGCGTCATGTGGATGCCGTTCACGGCAGCAATGGCAGCCGCCGCGGCGTCAACTGCATTGGCTCCGAGGTGCGGACGGGAGCCGTGGGCTGGTTTCCCCTTGAACGTGACCCTTGGGAATGCGAATCCGTTGTACATGACGCCCGCGCACATCGTGCCGGGTTTCAGATCCTGGATCGGACGGATATGTGCGCCGATCGCGATGTCGACGTCATCGACAACTCCCTTCTTGATCATGAGAGGAGCGCCTTCGAGGGTTTCTTCCGCAGGTTGGAAGAGCAGCTTCAGGGTCCCGCGGCGAATTTTTCCCACCAGACGGGAAGCTGCGGCGAGGAGCATTGCCATGTGGGCGTCGTGTCCGCACGCATGGATTGCCACGGTCGATCCGTCCGGATTCTTGAAGGGGAGAGCGTCCATGTCGGAACGCAGCATCATGACAGGCCCTGGTTCGGTGCCCTTGATGATGCCCAGCACTCCGTTTGTGTCGGCGATCCTGTGCGCGTCGATCCCGAGGGCGTGAAGCTTTTCGAGAACGAAATCCGCAGTATGGGACACCTCAAGCCCAAGCTCCGCCAGCGGATGGAGCTCGCGCCTGAGTTCGGTTGCATCGTAAAGCACTGTCATATTCGTCAGTCCTTGCTGATTAATGAAAAACATTGAGTAGAGGCAGGCGGCAGCGAAGAGCAGGACTCCTTCTATCTGCGCAGGAGCCTTGCAATTTCCTGGTCCACAGCATCGCGGACGATAAGGTCGATCTTTGAAAGGATCTCGGCCCGGATGCGTTCGGCCGCAGCGTTGGCGGCGGATTGGGCCGCAGTGTCCACGACCCTTCCCAGTCGATCCACAATGGCTCTTTCAAGAAGCGGCTGCAGGTAGGATAGGGCTTCCTGCGTGGAAATCTCGGTTGCAGGGGTAGCCTGCCGGGAAGTTCCATAGGAAGGGGCGCTCCGTGGAAAACCTGTCTGAGCCGAAACGCGGGACAGGGCAGGATCCCTTGGTGGATCATAGGATGGGGTTAAGTCCGGAGAGCTGACGCTGGCGCTCTCATTCTGGTTGAACCCGGGTACCCGCAGAAAGGAAGGATTGCTGTCACTCTGGGACATGCTTTGCTCTGCTCCCATGCTTGCCGGATGAGTCGAGGACGACCTAAAAGTGCCATCCCCGACGCTCGGAGTGTTCTGAACATCTTCGCTTTTGATTTGCCGTGAAAGCGAACAAACCCTTCCCCAGTTGAGAGGGAGCGGGTGTGACAAAACCGGGATACGTGCCGGGCCTTCTCTTGCAGCTTCCATCGCCGTCAGTGCCTTTTCTGGTCGTAGGCTTTAAGGGGATATTTGTTGTCTCTGTAAATTCTATAGCGTGATCTGGCAGCTTCGGTTTCCGAAGGAATGGAGGAGACGATGTCGACAATCCGGTCAAACCGATTGAAGAGCTTCTGGTAGTCGGGGGGAACCGATTCGTCCAAGAGCAGCAGCACGTCGGAATCAGGAAGGCTCGTCGGGTCTGACGCGAGGATTACCCTGGCCGAATCCGAATCGAGCGCCCCGGCAAAGGCGTGGGGGATGAAGGCCATATCCTCGAAAGCCCACAGGCGGCGATCGAAGTCCGAGAGGCGCAGCGGATCAGAACTCCAGACCGCGATCGACTTTCCAAGCTTCCAGACTTTTTTCACGAAGTAGCATGCGTACAGGAGCCGGTTTCCGACATTGAAGTGAAAATCTATCTGTGTCATCGCTTTTGCTGGCGGCTCGGGCGGAGCCGAACTCTTTGCGTTGCAATCCTTGGACATCCATAATAACTGCTATATGTCTTTCCTTCTGTTGGAGGGTGCTTTATGGATTCGGTGGTTCCGAAGCTTCGGCTTTCACGCTCTACGAACAATCTCGAAAAACTGGTTAATTTCTACTGCAGGGGGCTGGGCTTTGAGGTCCTTGACCGATACGAGGACCAGCTCGGCTGGGATGGCGTGATCTGCGGCCACAAGGGCTGGCCTTATCAATTCGAATTCTCCCAAAGGCGCAAGGACGAGGAAGTGCCTCGGGCGCCGACGCCGAATCACTTCATTGTCATTTCCATTCCTGATAGGGACGAATGGAAGGCGACGCTTGGCAGGCTGTATGACGAGGGATTCCAGCAGGTGACTCATCCCCAGCTTTATGCTGACGGCAATTCCGCAGCTTTCGAGGATCCTGACGGCTATCGCGTGATAGTGAGGAACGGAACCTGGAAGAAATAGTCAGTTTCACCGACTAGGCAGCTTGGGCGCTGCCCTAAATCAGTGAAGGGCGCTCTCGTTCAGGCGAGAGCGCTTTTGTTTGCAAGAACAGGCTGGATTGGGTCAAAAGCGGCAGACAAAATAATTCGAATTTTGGAAAATAGAGGCTCTTCAAGGTTTAGCGGGAAAAATATCTCGTAATAGGTAAAGAACAGAAGTAGAAATGCCGTTTTGTCCTTCTTTCAGGTTTG
>CADBTW010000057.1 GCA_902797695.1 uncultured Sutterellaceae bacterium | reverse complement strand
CGTCTTTTCGAGCACCTGAATCTTTTTAATGAGTCTTGGAAAGACCCTTCGCAAAAGAACCAGATGCCCACGCTTATCGGTTCGTTTTCGGTTTTTAAAGAACTCTGTCGTCTTTATCGGCGACAGAATGAGTATTCTACTCAAACGAATATTTTTGTCAAATATTTTTTTGACGAAATTCTGACATCGGCAAATGTTAGAAGTTAACCGATTGATAAAAAATTGAAAAATTTATTTGCCAGCACGAAGGCCGTGAAGGAAATCCGCCGCTCCACGGCCTCTCCCACCCTAGGGAACGGGCCTCGGGATCAGCTTCGCGACTGCCTCGCCCGCCTCGCGGTTCTTTCCGGAATCCTTGAATTCGATTTCCACTCGCCCCGCCACCTCGATCGGGTTCGAATGGTGGAAAACTGCCTTGGAGTGGCTTATGAGCCGCTCGAGGAGCACTGGCCTCCGCCCCGTCATAAGAAGGCCGCGGTATTCGGTGGAACGCCTCGGCTCCTTCCTCACAGGAAGAGCGTTTTCAGGTGACGCCATGGCCGCTGCGAGCGAGACGACGGGATTCACGGAAAAGATCGGGAGGTCGGATGAAATCGGGATGAAAGCCCCGCGGTACATGACCGCTTCCTCGTAGAACGCGGCGGTTTCCTTCTGCTCCGCCTTCAGCCACTTGCAGACCGGCTTCGCGGCTTCGATCGAACCGCGAAGGAGCGCCTGGGCGGCCGGCGCCGCAGCCTTTTCCTTCGGATCCTTGAGGTCGGAAACAAAGTCCGGGGAAAGCCGATAGGCAATCAGCCTCTCATACTCGTCCCAAATGAAAATTTTCCTCACAAGGCCGCCGATCGTCATCGTCTGGACTCCTTCTCAAGTGCATTTATGGCTTTGGTCCTGAAAGACTACTACGGGCTTTGCTTTTCTGCCTCAGGGCCGGCCCTGCGCGGCGAGCCCGCCGCGCCGGAACCGCCGGTTATGCGCTACTATTTTGTATCGAAGAAAGCAAAAGCCCGGCCGCGCTCAGTGGGCCCTGGGCTTCGCGCAATTGAACAAGGGGATCCCGCTTCGGGAAATCCGGCCGTGTGCCGCCCCTTCATGAAAACACCTCATTCGGTCCGGAAGGCATCCGCAGTTTTTTCGCAGAGCGAGCCTTGTGCGGCGCAATTGGCAATGCAGCCATGACGGCTGCTAAACAGCAGGAGCTGAAGGAAATGGCATTCCCCTACGACTGGGACATCGCAACGGTAGATGAGATCATGGAGTACTACGCCGGTAGCGAAGGCGTGGACGTCGGGTCGCTTCCCGAGAAGCTCGAGGACGCGAACGCCCCTGTTCCGGTGCGGGTCGACCGCTTCCTCGACTACAACGGCTCCTGGGTCGAGCGGGAATACTATCCGGTCGAAGCGCTGAAGGTCCTCCTCTGGAACGAGCCGCTCGTCTCCGCGGACGACCTCGAGAACTGGCTCGACATGCCGCGCTCCGAGATCGAGAAGCTCCACCGCTACGAATACTGCCGTCCGGTCGGGATCAACCGCGAGGGAAAGTGGCTCTTCGACGCGGACTACATGCTGAAGTGCCGCAAGGCCTGGAAAGCGGAAACCGAGGGCGGGAACCCGCGGGAATACTCGGGGATGCTCGCCTCTCCGCGCGAAGCCGAGTTCAACTGGTTCTCGCTCGACTTCCGGGCCCGGTTTCCCGAGACCGCGGAGGACGACTGATCCTTCGGAACACCTTGCCCTGACGACCGGCTCCGGAAAAGGGCGTCCCTTCCCGGAGCCCGCAGGAGGAAACATGCTGATCAAGCTTCTCGTTACCGATCCCTTCGACGGAATGCTGCCCCCGGGGTACCCGGACCACGCGTCGCTTTACGAACGGCTCCTGCGGCCGCTCGACCCGGAGCTCCGGATTGAACAGTTCGAGGCGTACAAGGGTGTCCTCCCGGAACCTTCCGGGAATCCTCGCTGCCTCCACATAATCACCGGAAGCCGCGCGGGCGTCTACGAGCCCCGCCCGTGGATCCGCTCGCTCCTGCAGTGGATCCGCGATGCAAAGGAAGAGGGTGTGGCGCTCGCCGGCATCTGCTTCGGATGCCAGGCAATCGCGCAGGCGCTCGGCGGCCGGGTGATCCATCACCCGAACGGCTGGGGCCTCGGCCTCAGGAGGAGCCGCGTGGTTTCTCCCCGGCTTCGCGCCTATCTCCCGGAGGACACGCTCCTTCTCTCCTACGACCACGGCGACCAGGTGGTCGAGCTTCCGGAAGGAGCCGAGCGGCTTGCGACAAGCGACTTCTGCACGAACGACGCCTTCGCGCTCGGCGACCGGATCCTCGCCTTCCAGGGCCACCCCGAGTTTCCCCTCCCCTACATGGAATGGTTCCTCGGCGCGAACACCGGGAACGAATCCCCGGAATTCCGGGGAAAGGTGAAGGAATCCTTCGCGCTCGGCACCCCGCAGGGCCCGGCGATCGCCCGGATGATGCTGGACCTCGCCCGCCAGGCGTCCTAGAGACCGGTCCCCTGCCCCTTAAGTCGGCGGCCAGGGCTCCTTCCGTCCGTCTTCCCGCCTGGGGAAGAAGGCTCCCCCGGCCGACGAATCCTCCCGTTTTCGCCAAAAGAAAAAGGAGAAGCCCCCTCAACTGCGAGCTTCTCCTTTTCTTCAGGATTCCTTAAAGGACTTTCAGGCTTCCTTCTTCTCCTTCACGGGGAAGGCCGCCTTCCAGACGAGCCCGATCGCGAACCCGACGCAGGCGAACGGGATCCAGCCGAGGCCGAGCGTGTGGAGCGGAACGTAGGCCTTCAGGACCGCCTCGAGCGCGTCCATCTTGACGCCGGCCGTCTCGAAGAAGCTCACGACCGCCATCACCATCGTGAACGCCATGGTCCAGGCGTACACGCACTGCCGACCGTCAAAGAGCTTATGGAGGAAGATGAGGCAGACGAGCGCGATGATGAGGGGGTAGATCAGCATCAGGACCGGGATCGTCGAGACGATGATCGTCTTCAGGCCGAAGAGCCCGATCAGGAAGGAAATCACGCAGAAGAGTGCGGCCCAGATCTTGTAGGAGAGTTTCCCGGTGAGCTTAAGGAAGTATCCGGCGCAGCAGGTGACGAGGCCGATCGAGGTCGAGAGGCAGGCGAGGAGCACGATCACGGCGAGGATCATGGCGCCTTCGTTCCCGAAGAGGATCTTCGCCGAGCCCGCGAGCACCGGGGCGCCGGTATCCAGCATGCCAAGCTGCTGGACCGAATCCGCGCCGATCCGGGCGATGAAGACGTAGACGAAGGCGAGAAGCGCGACCGCGATGACGCCTGACTTCACCACGGCCCGCGTGATGGCGGAGGGCTCCGTGATCCCGTCCTCCTTCACGAGGCTGATCACGAGCGTCGCGAACACCATCGCGGCGATGCCGTCAAGCGTGTTGTAGCCGTCGAGAATGCCCTGGAAAGCCGCGCGGACAGGCTCCGCGTAGTTCTCGGTCGGCGCCTGGGGAACGCCGAGCGGCGTCATGAAGGACTTCACGATGAGAAGCAGGATCACGGCGAGGAGCGCGGGCGTGAGGATCTTGCCGATGCGGTCGACGAGCTTCGACGGGGTTGCCGAGAACCAGTAGGTGATCGCGAAGAACACGGCGAGGAAGAGCGGCAGCGCGAGCGAAGAGACCTCAGTCCCGAGGAAAGGCCGGATCGCGATCTCGAAGGACACGGTCCCGGTACGGGGAATCGCGAAGCACGGCCCGATCGCGCAGTAGGCGACGATCGTGTAGAGAAGGCCGTAGATCGGATGAACGCGGGAAGCGACTTCCTGGAGGTCACGGCAGCCGGAGTAGCCGAGCGACGCGACCACGAGAAGCGGAAGGCCGACACCCGTGATGCAGAAGCCGATCACGGCCGGCCAGACGTTCGTGCCTGAAGCCTGTCCCATCGCCGCCGGGAAAATGAGGTTCCCGGCCCCGAAGAAAAGCGCGAAGAGCATGAGCCCGATCGCGAAAAACCGATTCTTGTGTTGCATAAGATCTTCCCGGGACCCGACGCCCTCCCTTCCGGGAAAAAACGCCTTCCGTCAGGCTTCGAACAGGTAAAAAACGCCCTGCCCCGTCCTCCGGGGGTCCCTCATTCTGGTTGTTGGATGAAAACGAGCCTTTCGTTCCCGACTCCGCGCATCCCTCGGCAAAGCAGGAAGGAAGATTCCATTCCTGATTAACAAAAGGGAAAGCCCTTTGCGCGGAAGGGACATGAAGAGGATCCCTGCCTCTACCCTCTCTGCTTTTCTGCTTCCATGAGGGAAGCCGCCGGCCTTCAGGCGACTCTCTTAAGATGAAAAACGTAAGGGAATGTTTCAATCCTATCACGGATAAACGGCGTTTTTTCCCCGGCCTCACGCCTTTTAGGGCCATGCTGTAGGATTAGCAGATATCCCCAAAATGGGAATCAGCCCTTTGAAGGATCCTTACCAGGCATGCAGGACCACACCTTCATCCGCATTCTCGCAACGGCAGAGCAGCTGATCGACGCGGTCGACTCGATGATGCTTTCGGAGCTCGAGAAGAAGGGGATCACCGACATCTCCCCCTGCTGCTGGGACATCTTCGCCTATCTGTACGGAAAGGGCACCTGCACGGTCTCGGACCTCGCCGAGGCCACTTCGCGCGCGAAGCCCACGACGTCCCTCATCGTGAAGTCGCTCGTGAAGAAGGGCTACCTCGAGCGGCACGAGTGCGAAAAGGATTCCCGGGTCCACTATCTCGCGCTGACTGAAAGGGGGAAATCCCTCCAGCCGGTGTTCGAACTGATCGCAAAGCGCCTCTGCTGCGCCGGGCGCTGCGGCCTCGGCGCGGCGGAGCTCAAGGCCCTCGACTCGCTCCTCACGCGCTCGCTCGAATGCGTGACGAAGCCCCGCCCGAAGCGCGGCAGGCCTCCGAAGGCAAGGGACGAGGGAAACTGTCCCGGGGAATGAGGCAAGGGTGCGGGACGAACTCCGGGGAAAACCTCAGGGCGCGGGCTCAAGCACCGTGAGAAGAAAGCGCTCGAGCGCCGCGAGCCTTGCGTCGGGCTCCGGCTTTCTCTTCGACGCCGCAAGGATCACCTTCACCTTTCTGGTTTCCGGCGACACTTCGAGAAGTCCCCAGCCCGGGAGGAAACTGCGGACATATTCCTTCCCGGCCTCCCCGTATCCCGCCCTGACGGCGAGCCACTGGTAGTCGTAGGGCCCGGCCTGAAGCTCAGTTCCCTCTTTCGGGACGAAGAAGGCGGACGGATGCCGGTGGTCCACCGAAATCCCGTGCAGGACGAGGGAGCTCCCTCCCGTGCTCCGGTTCTCGATGATCTCGACATCCGGCCCTGATGCCGTGTCGGGGAGCACGGTGCCGGGAGCGGGAAGGACCTTCCAGCGGGTCTTCCGGGCGTGGCTCGCGCCGGTGAGGATCGCGCCGCCATTCGTCGCGAGCGCGAGGACAGAGGCGAGCTTGAAGTCGCTCTTCCGGTAGAAGTCGGCCGGGGGCGGGTTTTTCTTCTCCTCAGGTTTCTTCTTCTCGGCGACCGAGACCGCCTTTGCTTCACGGACTGATTTCCAGGCCTCGTTCAGCTCGTTCCGGGTGAGCTTCCCGTCGAGCACATCCGTCACGAGTTCGTCCGCGAGAAGCGGCTTCTCCTTCCCCGCGACCCGGAAGGCGAGGGCGAGCGTGTTCGAGCTCGCGGTGAGGTCCTCGACCGCCGGGCGAACCCGGCCCGCCGCGGCTTCCCGCCTCACGTAGCCCTCGTACGCCTTCCCGGCGCCGTACCGCTTCCAGAGCTCGCTCGAATGCATGCCGGACTTCTTCGCGAGGTTCGCCATCCAGACGGAGAAGTTCATCGCGCCGGACGATCGCCAGAGCTCCTCCTCCCGGGCCTTCCGGATGAGGAGGTACGTGACGCCCCAGCGGTCCCGGGAAAGCCTTACCAAGTCCTCAAGCTCCGACACCTTTGTAATTGCCGCGATTCTCTCGCGGAGAGTCCCTTCCCGCGCCATGCCAAGTGCCTCCTCCGGTCGCCAGACGCAACACCTTGGAAGAATTCTAGAAGAAGGGGCTTCCGAAGTGACGCACGGCCCCAGGCTGCTGCCCTTCATGACAAAATCCCGCCGGCGGCCATTAACGCTCGCTTCAGATAAAAGATTTATTCTTTATGCATCTTTAAACCAAGGACCGTTTTTCCTCCCGAGCCATGCTTCGCCTCAACCTCATCGTCTTCGGCTTCGCGCTTGCCGCGTACGTTCTCCAGGTCCTCTGCTTTCCCTTTCCCCTCACGACGCGGGACGTCCTGCACCAGATGTTCGTCGTCACCGGGGTCGCGGCATGGATCCTGATGGCGGAAGCGATGGTGATCGCCGCGCGCCCGGCATGGCTTGAGCGGATCGCGGGCGAGCCGCTCGACCGGCTGATGGCCGCGCATAAGAAAATCGGCTGGGCGATGGTCGCCTTCCTCGCGCTCCACGTGGCGGCGCCCTGCATCCGCGACCTCTTCCCCCTCATCCAGGTCCCGATGATGGAGGAGCACCACATCACCGGGTTCTGGCAGGGCGTCTGGACATACCTCCATCCGCTCGGCGGCCTCACCGCGATCCTGATCACGATCTACGGCGCGACGGTGATCTACCGCGACGCCCTCCGCGGGATGCGGAAAATTGCCTGGCCCCGCTGGGAAAAGGCCCACATGATGTGGGCCTGGATCTTCCTCGGGCTCGCGCTCCACGCGGTGCGGTCGCTGAAGGAGACCGAGCTCTTCATGCCGCTTGGCTGGATCACGGTCGCCTCGACGGTGATCGGCTGCTGGGCCGCGGTCCGCATTCTCCGTGGAAGAAAGGGCTCCCCGATTCGCTCAGGAGGTACGGTCGAGAAGGCGGCCGGGGACGGCGACGTCCTCTTCCTCACGGTCCGCACAGCGAAGGCGAAGGAGATCCGCGCGGGCGAATTCGTCTACCTTTCCCTCCCCGGGGACCGCGAGGACTCGCACCCCTTCACGGTGGCGGGAAGCGACCCCGAGCGCGAGACGCTCTTCTTCTGGATCAAGGAAGCAGGCGAGTGGACGAAGGCGCTCGGCCGCTCGAAACCCGGGGACACGCTTTTCATCGAGGGGCCGTTCGGCACCTTCACGCCGGATTTCCCGATTGAGGGGAACGAGGCCTGGGTCGCGGGCGGCGCCGGTATCGCGCCCTTCATCGGATGGCTGGAAGAGCTTAAGGAAGCGCGGAAAGCGGGTAAGAGCGCTCCGCAGGTAACGCTCTGGTGGTCGGTCCGCCACAGGGCCGAGGGAGGGCTCCCGTTTGTCACGGCACTCGCGAACGAGGCCGGCGCGAAGCTCGTCGTTCATGAAACCGGGGACCGCCACGTGCACCTTCCTCCCGAGGAAGTCCTGCAGGGGAACCCGGACCGGATCGCGGTCTGCGGAAAGCCCGGGCTCACCCGGTCGCTGCGGGCGGCCTGGAAGGGCGGCGCCCGGAGCTTTCGTTCCGAAGCCTACTGATATCGCCTGCAAATTCCTTCAGGCAGAAATCCCGCCTCGCGGAAGGGACCGCCTTGAATGAAAAGGCCTGCCTGTAGATACACGCCCTGCCGCGGCTGATCCTCGTGGGCTTCCCGGGGAAACTCTGGCGGAGAGCCTAGAGCGAATCGCGCAGAACCCTGAGGATCCCCTCCCGGCCGAGCGGCACGAAGGCGTCGTGAAGGTCCCCGCGCGTCGCGAGGACGTGGTCCGCCATCTCCCCGAAATGCTCGTCCGTTATGCCGAATTCTGAAAGCCGCGAGGGGAGCCCGATCGAGCGGAAGAATTCCCCGGTTCTCCGGATCGACTCCCCGGCGCGCTTTTCCACCGACCCTTCCCGGATTCCGAAGACCGCTTCCCCGTACCGCGCAAAGCGGGCTGCGGTTTCGCGGGTGAGCGAGAGCCGCATCCAGGCGGGGGTTATCACGGCGAGGCCCGCCCCGTGCGTGATCCCGTACCAAGCGGAGAGCTCGTGCTCGATCGCGTGGCAGGGCCAGGGGGAGCGCGTGCGGCCGATCGAGAGGAGCCCGCAGCAGCCGAAGGAGGACGCGGCGAGGAGCTCGGCCCGGGCCTCGTAATTCCCGGGATCCGCCACGGCAACGGGCGCGTTCCTTACTACAGTGCGCATCACCGCTTCGCAGAAGCCGTCAGAGAGCGTGTTCCCCTCCCGCACGAAGTACTGCTCGAAGACATGGCTCAGGATATCCGCGGCGCCTGCCGCGGTCTGGAAGGGAGGAACGGTGAGCGTGTACTCCGGGTCCGCGATCGAGACCTCCGGAATTAGGCCCCCCTCGATCACGAGCTTCTCGCGGGTTTCCGCGTTCGAAATCACGCCCCCGTCATCGAATTCGGACCCGGTCGCGGCGAGCGTGATCACGGTGAAAATCGGGAGATGCCCCTGCACCGGTGCCTTTCCGGAAACGAGGTCCCAGGGGTCCCCGGGGTAAAGGGCTCCTGCCGCGACCGCCTTCGCGGCGTCGAGGACCGAGCCGCCGCCCGCTGCGAGGACGAGGTCGATTCGCTCAGCCCGGCAGATCTCGACCCCGCGCCTCACCTGGGAAATGTCGGGGTTCGGGGTGACCCCCGCGAGCTCCGCGACGCTGCAGCCCTCGTCCGCGAGGATCCCGAGGATCCGGTCATGGAGCCCCGAGCGGCGGATTGAATTGCCGCCCGTCACGAAAAGGACCTTCTTCCCGCGGTTTCGAATCGCGGGCCCGAGCTCCGCGATCCTCCCCTTCCCGAAGAGAAGGCGGGTCGGCATGTAAAGGTCAAAGGACTGCATCATCGGATTTCTCCTCGCGGCGGGGCCTCGATGGGCGCCCTGTTTCGGGTTCGAACGCTGAACGACGGGAACTGCGCAGGATAGCGCTTCGGGAAGGGCGGCTGGAAGGCCTTCGTGAAAAAAGAAAGCCTTCAGTGCAGAGGAACATATCTTTTGAATATACTTTCTTTTACTTGATTGGAAAAGAGAATTTCCACCAAGGCGGAAAAATCCGGATTCCTTCAGAATTGGACTTATCCGGACGCGGCATGAAGAGGCCCGTCCACGCGAAAGGCCCCGGGCATAGAGGCGGCTCTGTCAGCCGCTGTTCAAGGAACCCGGGGCTTTTCCTTTACTGCTTCAGGGACTTCAGCGCGTCGAGCACGGCCGCGGCGTGGCCGGCCGCCTTCACCTTCCGCCACTCCATCTCGATCTCGCCCGACTTCCCGATCACGAACGTGCTCCGGACGACTCCGAGCGATTTCCGTCCGTAGAGCGTCTTCTCATGAATCACGTCGAACGCCCGGCAGGCCTTCTCCTCAGGGTCCGAGAGTAGCGTGATCCCGAGGGACTGCCGGCAGATGAACTTCCGGTGGCTTTCTTCCGTGTCCCGCGAGACCCCGGCGATCCCGTAGCCGAGCTTCTCGAATTCGGGCAGGAGCGCCGTGAATTCCTTCGCTTCCGTCGTGCAGCCCGAGGTGCTGTCCTTCGGGTAGAAGTAGAGGACGAGGGGAAGGTGCTCCTTCAGCCTGAACGGGTTCCCGTCCGAGTCCCTGATCTCGAAATCCTCCGCGAGCTTTGCCATTTCAGCCTCCTAGGCGCGTGTTCCTGATGAACTTCCGAAAGCGGACAGCGGAGACATCCCGGTCGTCCGGCCGTCTGCTCGGACCATTCTTTCTATCGTAGCGTGAAAATTCCGTGTCGCCGGAGGAGATTCCTCTGGCAAGAAAAAAAGCCCAAAAAGAAAACGCTGGAAAAACTCACCCGAAGGGACTAGAATGCGCGTAGTCCTTTGGTATACCGGTATCCCAGCACGCAAGCCTTTAACAAGGCTTTATTTTCCGCTAGGATTTCCGTGCCGTGCCGGCCCCGTGAAGCTTGCCGCGGGGTCTAGTAAGGCGCAGCGCCGTTCTTCGCCGCACTTCCCTTCCGGAAGGGCCCCGGGGCGGCATTCTGGAAAGGACGGAAGTGGATCCCTCCTCTTCTGCCCTGTCGATAATAGAGAACACAGTTATGTCCAGACTCGAACTTACCTACGAACAGGTGTACGACCTCGTGCACAAGATGTGCACCCGCGTTTCGCCGGACAACCTTTACCTCCTCAAGAAGGCCGCCGAGAAGGAGTCGAACGTCGAGGCGAAGACGTTCCTCGAGACGATGGTGAAGAACGTCGCCCTCGCGGGCGAAAAGGACAAGCCCGTCTGCCAGTCCCCGGGCTATCCCTCCGTCTGGATCCGCTGGGGCGAAGCTTACGAGCCGAACCTCACGAACATCATGGGCAACATCACGAAGGCCGTGCAGCAGGCGACGCTTGACGGCTACATTCGTCCGTCGATCGTGCATCCGCTCACCCGCGTGAACCCGGGCGATTCCTCCGGCCGCGGCGTCCCGAACTTCGAGCTCCGCTACGATAAGGACCTGCCGTATGTCGAGATCGTTGTGAGCGCGAAGGGCTGTGGCGCGGAACTCCCGAATGTCGCGAAGATCCTCACCCCCGCCACCCTCGGCAAGAACTACAAGGGCCTGAAGAAGCTCGTCCTCGACACGATCACGGGTTCGAACGGCTTCATCGGCGCGCACGGCTTCCCCTGCCCGCCCTTCTCCCTCGGCATCGGCATCGGCGGCCAGATGGACGTCGCGGCGAAGCTTTCCCGCGAGGCGATCTCGACCCGCAACTGGCTTGACCACAACCCGGATCCGCTCTTCGACTCGCTCGAGCAGGAGCTGCTCGCCGACATCAACAAGCTCGGCAACGGCCCCGCCGGCATCGGCGGCGACACGACCGCGCTCGCCGTGAAGATCGCCTGGGCCTCCACCCACACCGCGATCTGCCCGGTCGTCATCAACTTCCACTGCTGGGTCGCCCGCCGCTTCGGCCTCCGGTTCTATCCGGACGGGCACGTCGAGGAACTCTTTCAGGTAAAGGACTAAGAAAATGGCTGTCTACGAACTCAACCTTCCGGTCGACGACGCGACCGTTGAAAAGCTGCACGTCGGCGACATCGTCTATCTGAACGGCCAGGTCTGCACGGCGCGCGACATCGCGCACCTGAAGCTTCGCGAGCTGTACGACGCCGGAAAGCCCTTCCCCGAGGACCTTAAGGGCGGCGCGATCTTCCACGCGGGCCCCGTGATGAAGAAGGATGCCGAAGGCCACTGGTACCTCTCCGTGATCGGCCCGACCACCTCGATCCGCATGGAGCCGCACGCGGACTTCGTCGGCAAGATCGGGGTCAAGGTGATCCTCGGAAAGGGCGGCATGGGCCAGGGCACCCGCGCGGCTCTCCAGAAGTACAAGCAGGTGTACCTCCAGGCAGTCCCCGGCTCCGCCGTGATCCTCGCCGCCGGCATCGTCGGCACGAAGGACCCGCACTGGTTCGAGCACGGGATGCCGGAAGCGATGTGGCCGCTCCAGGCGAAGCACTTCGGCCCGTTCCTCGTCACGATGGACTCCTACGGGAAGAGCCGCTACGACGACGTCCAGGCGCACACCCAGGAGGTCGCGGAGAAGATCCTCGCGACGAAGTAGCGTCCGGGGTTTCTAGCTCCTGAAAGCAAGAAGGGCAGCGGGGTTCCCGCTGCCCTCTTTTCTTCCCTCAGCCGTCCCCTTGAGTTTTTCCGTTTCCTGAATATAATTTTCACCTCACAGCCGCCCGGCTTGCTCAGGGCGGCGCTCTACTGGAAGACAGAATGGAGCGATAGGTTCTCCTGCATGCATCTGGTTTCGAACAACCTCGCTGCCCTTCAGGCGAAGAGGATTGTCCTGACAACCCCTTGGTGCGTCGCAGGACCTTCTCCCCTTCGAGGAATCGGCAGCGTCATTGCTGATACTCAGGGTGAAGGCATGGAACAGGATCCGCTCCGCATATCAGCCGCTCACGCGGCTTTTCTTTTTTATGAAAGAAAATAACCAAGTGACAAAATCCTTGGCTCTGCAGTGTTCTTGAAAACCTGCAGCCGCTCCCTTCGCTCAATT
>CADBTW010000056.1 GCA_902797695.1 uncultured Sutterellaceae bacterium | reverse complement strand
AATTGAGCGAAGGGAGCGGCTGCAGGTTTTCAAGAACACTGCAGAGCCAAGGATTTTGTCACTTGGTTATTTTCTTTCATAAAAAAGTGCTTGCCGCGGCCGGCGCCGCGGCGCTCGCGGCAGCTGGCTGCGCGGGATCAGCTGCGGAAAAGGGCGACCCCGGGGTTGAAATGATCGGCATGCCGAGCCCGGCGAGCGTCTGGTGCGTGGATCACCGGCACGGGAAGCTCGTGATCCGGAAGGACGCGGCGGGGAACGAATACGGCGTCTGCATACTTCCGGACGGGCGCGAAGTCGAGGAGTGGGAGCTCTACCGGGCCGACATGAAGGCCGGGAAAGGCGCTCCCCGGAAGCCCTGAAGCGCAAAGGGGACGGCTCTCACTGAGCGCAAAAGCCCCCGTTAGGCCTGCCCGATGCTGATCGGGAGCCCCCGTGAAGAGAGGCGAACCTCTCTTCGTTCGTTTGGAAAAAGACCGGGCTACTTCCCGAAGACGCGGTCTACCACCTTCGTCGCGGCCTTTTCGGCCTGGCGGTTCGCGGCCTTCTGGGCTGCGCCCTTCGGGTCCGCGGCGATTGTGCGGGCCTTCTCAGCCTTCTTCGCGAGCCTGCGGGCGTTCTCGGCGTCCCTGGCAGTCTGCTTCAGGCCCCGCTTCGCGACCGTTTCGCTAACCTTCTTCTCAGCCGCGGCGGTCGCCTGTTTCTTCGCTTCCTGCTTCGCGGCGTTCGCGGCGGCGTTAGCGACGCTCCCGGCAAACCCCTCGGCAGAGAACGCAGAGGCGGAGAACATGGCGGCGGCGGAAACGGCGGCGGCCGCGATCACGAGCTTCTTCAATTCCATTTTTTCAAATTCCAGATAAAAGAAGGGCGCCGCCCTGCCGGCCTCAAGGGGAACCTCTTCCGAAGAGGCCGGAACGCGGCGCAATGCGTCCTTTATAACCGCAAATTCCCGAATCCGCGAGGCGGGTTCGGGCTTTCTCCTAGCGGCCGAGGATTTCCTTCGCGATTCCCGCGAACACTTCGAGCCCGGGCTCGAGGTTCACGGTGTCCTGCACGTCGAAGTCCGGGCGATGGTGGCCGCGGTGCTCGCAGCCGTAGAGGAAGAAGGCGGGCTTCCCGCCAAGCTCCGCGACACGCCGGTTGAAGAGCGAGCAGTCCTCGCTCGCGAGCGGCTCGCGAATCTCGCGGCAGCACTTCGCGTCGGGCGCGGCGGCCGCGGCCTTGCGGATCACCTCCTCCGCTTCAGGGGAGGAAACGAGGGTCGTCGCTTCGCCAACCTTCACGAGCCTGTACTCGACCCCCATCATGAGGGCCGCGCCCTTCACGACCTCCTGCGCGCGCTGCCACATGAAGTCGCAGGCCGCGGCGGTCGTGCCGCGCACTTCGCACTCCATGTGCGCGTGGGCGGGCGTGATGTTCCGGCCTTCGCCCGCGTCGAGCCGCCCGACCGCGACCCGGGTGTCGCCCTGGCTCGTGCGGCTGATCGCGGTGAGCATCACGGCCGCGTTCGCCGCGGCGACGAGCGCGCTCTTTCCGCGCTCGGGGAGCCCGCCCGCGTGGGAGGGAAGCCCCTTGAAGTCGACGTCGAACTTCACCGTCGCGAGATACGTGTCGTGGCAGATCCCGATCTCGCGCGAGTGGCAGGCGGTGCCGATGTGGGCGCCGAAGAACCAGTCGACGTCATCTACGACGCCTGCCGCGACCATCGCGTGGGCGCCCCGCGTGCCCTCTTCGGACGGCTGGAAGATCATCTTCACGCGGCCCTTCAGCTCGTCCTTATGGTCCGCGATCCAGCGCGCGGCGCCCAGTCCCACCGCCGTGTGCGCGTCGTGGCCGCAGGCATGCATGACGCCTGGGAACTCAGACGCAAATCCTTCCTTCGCGGGAAGATGGTCAGGGGTCGCGAGTTCCCTGATCGGGAGCGCGTCCATGTCGCAGCGGAAGGCGAGGGTCGGGCCCGGGCGGCCGGTGTCGAGGATCCCGACCGCTCCCGTGTAGCCCCCCATCCGCTTCAGGATCTCCTCGGGGACTCCCGCCGCGCGGGCACGCTTTTCCGCCGCCTCAACGAGCGCCGGGTCGCGCCCGAGCGCAGCCTCGGGTTTCACGACCTCGGTTCCGTAGAGCACCCTATAGCCGAGCGACTCGAGCCGCTGGATCACGAGCGCCGTCGTCTCGAACTCGGTCCAGCCGAGTTCCGGGCGCTTGTGAAGCGTCCGGCGGGTTTCAATCACTTCAGGAACATAGGCGTCAAATTCGCTGGCCACGGCAGTTCTCCCTCATGGTTTCATCATTTCAGCCCCCTCCTCCAACCCGACCATCATTTCGAATGGGAAGAGGCTGATTGCAGGGTTCAATTATTCTCCCGCGTGGGTTGGGCAACAATCCTGCCGGCATTGATATACAGGTTTTTGGGAGGGTGTAAAGATTCTTGTGGGTTGACCCCTTCCTTAGTCGATATACGCTGTAAGCCTGTCGCCGAAGAGTATGGCCATTTCTCTCATGGCTGAGCTCCAGGATGTTGAGGAACGTTTCCAACCTGAAGAAATGTTTTTAATGACTAAATACATCAGCTTCAGTGCCGATTCCCGAGTAGGAAAGGACGCCCTCGTTTT
>CADBTW010000055.1 GCA_902797695.1 uncultured Sutterellaceae bacterium | reverse complement strand
TGAGCAAAGAGATTCTCAGCGAACCTCTTAGTTCATTATGCAGGATCTGAAATTTGGTTTGTGTCTATTCCTATGGGTACAGTTTAAGATAGGCATGACAACGGGAACCGACTCCGGCAAGCCCCGCAACAAGGGCACGGCGCCTGTCTTGCATCCAGGGCAGAACCTTTCTTCCGTGCCCTGCCGGATGTTTATTAAAAACGCGCCTGCGGGACTCCCTTTCCCCGCAGGCGTGCTCAAGCGTTAGAAGCCTGTCGTCCCTTTCCGCTAGAACCTGTAATCGACGACCGCATGCCCGGTGAAGCCCTTGTTCACGCCGACCCAGGCGGTCGCGCCGAGGCGGAATTCCCAGGGCGAGGCGGCGCTGGGCTTAAGCGTCGCGCCCGCTTCGAAGAACCCGCTGGATCCCCCGAGCGTCGGGACGCCCGCGCTGATCCCGTCATAGACCGCGCGGGCCTCTCCCGAGAACTCGTACTGGTACGCGGCACCGAGGCTTTTCGTTCAAGGTCCTGTCGAACCGGAACCCGATCCGGGCGCGGTCGCTCTTCACCGAGGGAAGGGTCCAGGGGTCGCCTGTCGAAAGCCTCACCTCGTCCTTCGCGATCCGGCTCCAGAGGTACTTCGCGTAGGTGTCGAGCTTCGACACGTCGCTGAAACGGAAGATGAACCCGGCTCCGAGGTGCCCCGCGAAGTACCGGGACTTCGAGTCGAAGTGGGTCCCGAGCACGTGCGAATTGAAGTCGCCCTTCACCTGCCCGCCCCGGAAGGTCGCCTCGAGATACGCGCCCTTCTCAAAATCCTCGCGGGCGAAGAGCCCGACCCCCTCGTAGTGGCTGTCCCCTTTCGCGCGGACGCCTTCGGCGACCGTCTTGTAGTGCCCGTAGCCGTACTCGAAGAACGCGCCCGCGGTCGCCTTCCCCCAGCGGTTCGGCTCGTTCACCCCCGCGCCGACGTTCATCTCAAAGCCGTCGAGGTCGACATGCGACCCGGTCGAGTAGCGCATGTTGCTGCCGCGAACAGTCGCAAAGGGAACAAGGCCCCCGTCCTTTCGCGAGTCGCGGTCGATCTGGTGGAACGTCTCGTCGACAAAGAGGTCGGTCGCGATGTTGACGAGCCCCGCCATCGCGATCCTGCTCTCCGCGAACACCTTCGTTCCCGGGTTCAGCCGCTCGTCAGTCACTTCGAGGACGAGGTCGTTGTCGTCCTGCCTCATGACGCCGGAAAGCTTCGCCGAAATCCCCTTCGCGATCGAGACGCCGGAGGTGCTCCCGTTGAACCCGGTCGAATCCATTTCGCCCGAGTCCTTCCGGATGAGGTACACCTTGTCGCCGACAGAGAGCGTGAGGTCCCCCGGCGCTTCGGCCGAGACCGAGGTGCCCGTGATGAAGGTGTCCTCAGCCGCCGTGAGGTGCAGCATCGTGTCGCCGGACCTGGTACCAGCCGGCATCACGAACCGGTTCCGGTCGAACCCCGCGATGTTCCCCGCGGTCGCGTTGTTGCCGACCACCGTGAGCGAGTTTCCGGACGCGTTCGCGCGGGCCTTGATCGACCCGGCGTCCGTCATCGCGCCGGTCTTCCCGCCCCAAATGGTTCCACCGACCACTGGGGAAGCGGAGAGCGTGATCGCGTTCCCGGTCGCCTTCCCTTCAGGGCTAAGGGTTTCACCCCCGAAGACGTCACCTGAGACGGTCGACCCGGTGATCGTAAGCGTGTTCCCGGAAGCGTCGGAAGAGCCCGAGCTTCCCGTCGCGTGCCCGCCCCAGACGGAGCCCCCGACTGTCGACCCCGCGAGCGTCACCGTGCCGCCCGCAGCCTTCGCGGCCCCGGTGCCCGCGGCGATGTCGCCCGTGACGGTCGACCCGGTGACCGAGACCGTGTTCCCGGTCGCTTCGGACGTCCCGTCGCTAGAGTTCGAGAAGCCCCCGTTCACGGCGCCGTCGACGCTCGAACCGCTGACAGTCACCGTGTTCTGGTCCGACTTCCCGGAGGAGTAGCCCCCTTCGATCGCCCCGGTCACCGTGGCGGAAGATGCGGTCACCGTGTTCGAGGTAGCGGACGAAGTCCCGAAGCCGCCCCCGAGGCGACCCGAAACGGACGACCCCGTAACCTCGGCCGTGTTCCCGTCAGCCGGTCCCCCGACCGAGTAGCCGCCCCAGGCGCCCTCGGTGCCGTTACCGACCGAGGCGCCGTCTGTCACCGTGAACGTGTTCCCGGAAGCGCTCCCCGCCTTCGAGGGGTCGGACTGGGGCTTCACCGTGAGGCCGCCGTAGGCGGTGCCGGACACCTTGGCCGTCCCCGAAACCGTCGTGCGGTTCCCGTCCGACGACCCGTACGAGCGTCCCCCGGCCGCGAATCCCTCGACCGTGCCGCCGGTGATCTCGAGCGTGTTTCCGGAAGCGGCCGCGCCGTCCTGTCTACCGTACCCGCCGTTGGCGCTCCCGACGATCGAGCCGCCCGTGATCGTGAGCGTGTTCCCCTTCGCCTCGGTTGCCCCCTGAGCCCCGATCGCGTCCTTCCCGATGGTGCCGCCCGTTATCAAGGCCGTGTTCCCGGTCGCCGCTCCGGCCTTCGAGAGCCCGGCAGCTACAGTGTTGCCGGTCGTGGCGCCCTCCGTCACCTCAAGATGGTTCCCGGTGGCGTCAAGTTTCCCGTATCCCCCGATCGCCCCCTGCCCGATGGTGCCGCCTGTAATGAAGATGCTGTTCCCGACCGCCTCGTCCTCGATGCTGTCGGCCCCGTAGGCCCATTTAGTCACCGAGGCGTCGCCAGAGATATAGGTGGTGTTCGATTCCGTCCGTCCGGTGACGAGGGCCGCGGCCGCGGTCGGCGCCTTCGCCGTGCCGGACATCCTGAGGACGTTCCCGGTCGCGGTGACCAGCCCCGGGGAATGGACGAGGCTGTTCCCGGCGACGGCCTGCCGCTTCGCTTCGCCCCCCGTGAAAATGAGTGTGTTGTTCGAAACGGAATAATTGGACACGGCCGCCGTCACGTCGATCTCTACCGTGCCGCCCGTCATCGTGGTGGTGTTCCCGACCGAGGCGCCGCCGTCCCCATAGCCGGCGGTCACGTCGAACGTGACACGCCCCCCCTCGAACCGCGTGGTGTTACCGCTCGCCTCGGCTCCCTTCCCGTAGCTCGCGCCGCCCATCAGGTAGCCGTAGACCGTGCCGCCCGTCATCACGGCCGAGTTCCCGGTCGCGTTCCCTTTGGTTGACTCGCCGCCGTACGCGCACTGGTGGAATATGTCACCGTTCTCCATCCCGACCACGGCGGAGTCCGTGATGAGAATGGAATTATTCTTGGCGTCCCCACTCTTCCCGCTTGAGTCCGCCGCGGCGTAGCCGCCGTAGGCGTACTTCTGCGCGTGCGCGGTTCCCGTGAGTTCGGCGCGGTTCCCTTCGACAAGCCCCGTTCCCCAGCCGCCGATCACGTCCGTCCCGACGCTCCCGCCCGAGAACCGGATGGTGTTCCCGGTGGCGGACCCCGTGGTCGCGTATCCGGCGACCGTCATGGAGCCGGACCCGGAATCCATCTCAAGCGTGTTCCCGGAAGCGGTTCCCGACTCGGTGAGCCCGGCGAAGCCCTGGCGGAAGGTCGCCCCGTGGATCGCGGACGTGTTCCCCTCCGCGTTCCCGCTCTTCGTGTAGCCCGTGATGATGTTCGGGTACGAGCCTGCGTTGAAGGTCCCGGAGTTTCCCTTCGAGTCGCCGCTTCCGAGGTACTCGACGAAGCAGTCGCCGCCGCCCGAGTAGCCGCTGAAGGTCTTCTCGGCCGCGGCTGACGCGCCGCCGCAGAGGACGAGGGCCGCGATGGCGGCGGCCGAAAGCGCGAATGTAGTCCGGTTCCTGGTGTGCATGGTTCGAATCGTCCTACCAGAAGTTTGCTAAAAGGCGGCTCCAGGCCTCCTCGAGGCTCTGGTAGCGCTTTCGTTATGTTTTAGCCCATGAGCCCGGACGTGTCAAAGCGGAATCCCTATTTCGTAAGACAAAAATATCCATCAGGATGCCTGAAAACAAAGCGGAGCTTTGAAGGGCCTCCAGCCTTCCTTCGCGAGGCTTCTCTCTCCCTCAGGTCCGCTTTTCTGAGACCACCGGAATCCTGGAAGAAGCGAGGCCGCGGGAAGTTCCGACCCACTCCTATGCAGCGCAGGTCTCGGGGAAGCCCGGGAACATGTCGGCTTCCGAGATGAGCCTGAGGTTCGCGGGCGCGTTCCTCGCAAGCGTTTTCTCGAACCCCGCCTTCGAGAAGAGCACGTACCAGAAGCTTTTCTTCCCGCGGAGGTTTCCGATCGGGGAATCCTCCTGCATCCCGAGGAAGTCCGCTTCAGAGAGCTTCCTGTCCGTGCCCCCGCATTTGACAAGAAGAATCTGACTCTTGTATTCGGACACGCCGTCGATTAGGGCAGCCCTCCCAGGTTCCGGATCGCGGATGCCGGGGTCCTGAACCGGGGGCCAGGGATACCCGAGCTTCCCGTCGAGGCTTAGTTCCGAGAGGTAGTGGAGGCTCACCTCCCCGAACCGCTCTTCGGCGAACCTGCGGATCGACGCCGCCTTCTCCCGCATCACCGCGCCGCCCTCTCCCGAGGCGATCCGGCCCTCCTCGTCCTCGAGCTCCCGGAGGAAGAAGCGAAGCACCGGGGCCGCTATCCGGTACGAGCTCTTCCGGACGGAGCCGAACGCGACCCGCCGCTCGACGATCCCGAGGGAAACCAGCGTGTCGAGGTACTGGGAAACGTCTGGAGTCCCGGCCTCCATGTATTCGCTGATCGCCTTCGGGGTCGTCCGTCCCGACGCGATCGCCCGGAGGATGGTCTTGTAGATGCTTCTCTCCCTTATGCCGCCAGAAAGCGCGCAGTCAAGAACCCGAAGGAGCGGTGCGGCCCGGGAGAAGAGAAGCCGCCTCGCGTTCCCTTCGAACCCCGCTTCCGGCCGGAGGAGCGAGAGGCGCCAGGGCGAAAATCCGAAGAGGGCGAGGGAGGCCGAAGCGTCTTCTCGGCTGAACCCACGGAGGAAGGAAAGCGCTTCGCTAAAGGGAAGATCCCCGAGCCGAAGGGTGAACGTGCGGCGGCGGCGAAAAAGCGAAGAGCCCCTCCCCGAGCCCCGCTCGTTGAACGACGTGTTCCCTCCGACGAGAAGGATGAAAAGCGGGCTTTCGAGAGGGAGACCACCAAGAAAGCGCGTGAAAGCGGTGAGAAACCTCTTCCCCCGCCCGCGAAGGAGCCAGTCGCAGCCGTCGATCACGAGGGCGAACCGCTTGCCGCCCGCAACCTTGGGGACAGCCTCGAAAACCCCGTCCCAGGTCGGAAAGACATAGCCCGGAGGCAGGCCGAGGCGGATTGCGAGCAGCCGGGAGAAGCTCCTCCGGTTCTCAGCCTCCGCCGCTTCCTTCGCCTGAAAGCAGATCGCCGGCTTCCCCTCGATGAACTTCCGGACAAGCGCGGTCTTCCCGATCCTCCGCAGACCTGTGAGTGTGCCGAATTCAAAGCGGCCGCGCTCCCAGCGCTCTTCAAGGAACCCGAGCTCCCTCTTCCTCCCAATGAACATGACTGGCACCAGTTAAAAACCCGAGCACGATTATTATAACCTTGATTTAGTTTTTAATATATTGAATTTATTATTATTTTTTACAAATTTTTGGGCAGCCGTTCGTCGCCTAAGTTGCAAGGAACCTGGGAAAGGCAGAAAGGACACCCTTTCCCGTCGCCACTCCGTCAGGCCCCCGATCCCTGCGAATCATCCTTTCCTTTTTCGAGAGGCGGATAAGATAGACACGAAAGGAAGAGCACGGAGAATGCCGCATGCCCTGCTGCAAGGGTCTAAGGCTACGCGTCCGCATTTTTCCTCTTTCCCCCAACGGATTTGCAGCATGCCGACTATGGAACAACCCTTCCCGCCCGAAGCAACCGAGTTCGCCGTGTCCGCGATCGAGAGCACCGCGCGGAGGCTCGGCGTGAAGGGGGACATCGTCTACAAGGCCCTCTGCGAGACTGACGGCGTGAGGCGCTTCCTTTTTCCCAGCTACGGCGCGCTCCACACGCAAGGAATGGACCGGATCGTTGACGAGGTGATCGAATACCTAAGCGCCAGGGGCTCCGGAATCGTCAGGCGGAATGAACCATGAAGGTTTTCCTCGCGTCTGCTTCCGAAGCCAGAAAGCCGCTCACCGCCGAGGGAAGGCGGCACCTCGACCTCGGGAAGGGGCTTTATCTTGCAACGAGCCACGGGGAAGCCATCGACTGGTCCTCTTGCCTTGGGACAGATGAAAAGCAGGTCCTGGTCAGCGCTTACGAGTTCGACATTGACGCGGCGAGGAAAGTGTTCTCGGTTAGGATCTTCCCGTCGCTTGACTCCGAGTGGCTTTCCTTCGTCACGGCGTGCCGGGAAGGATTGCCTGCCCAGGAAAAATACGACGCAGTGCTGGGCGGCGTCGTAAACGGCAGGATCTTCAATGCGATCGAGCTCCTCGCCGCCGGGTGCATTTCAAGGAAGGAGGCGCTTTCCCGGCTTTCAAGCGAACAACCGGGCACCCTGATCTGCGTCCGAAGCGAGGAACTTGCCGACCGGTGCCTGAAATTCGTGGCGTCAGAACGCGTGGCCGTAGATTCCGAACCCGTCGAACCCGCCAACCCGACGCTCCTCCAGATGAAGATGAGCCGGGTGATCACTCTCCTCGCAAAGACCCTGGGTGTCGGGATTCTCGAAGCCATGGACCTCTTTTATCGCTCCGGAACCTATCAGGAACTCGCTGATTCCCGCAGCCGCCTTCGCAATCGCAGCGACCTCTTCATCGTTGACGAACTCGCGCAGGAACTTGAGCGGAAGGATTGACAGGAACTCGGAACGGATCCTCCCGGTGCAGGTCCTGGTCCTCGCATGGCACCGGGCCAGGTACCAGAGCAAGGCGTCACGCGAGTTCTGCCGGATCGCGCTCGAAGTGATCCGGGAAAAAGGCGCCGCAGCACCCGTCGCCTGACCGAGCTTTCCGGCACAGCAAGCGGAATTAAGCAAATAAGAAGCAAATAAAAATATATTTTTAAAACAATTACTAATGATTTTTTGACGGTTCAGGCCGGGAAGTTTGGCAAATAAAAGGCAAAAGAAAAGAGGTACGCCGGGACCCCGCACACGACTCCGTTCCCCTGCTCCTGGATGCACGCAGAAAGCTCTTCCCGGTCGAATGAAAGCAACCCCTTCAGATCGCTTTCCTCAGGCCGCCGCTCCCGCTAGGCCCAGAAAGGCACGTACTGCATGAATTTCGGGCCGGCAGAGGCATCGCGCGGCTTGATCAGTCCCGTGCCGACCGCTTCCTTGATAAGGCGGGAAATGGCGGCGGCAGAGGAGGCCGGGAGACCGAAGCGCTTCCGGAGCGAAGCGTTGGTAAGGCCCTTCCCTTCCACGTGGCACATGCAGGCGTTCTGGTAGACAGCCCGCATCCTGTCCTTCGGCGAAACGCTCTTATAGGGAGCGAAACCGTGCAGGGTGACCTTCGTGCTTTCACCAAGCACCTGGATCTCAGGAGCAGGCAGCAGCGCCTTCTCGCATTCGTGCACGATCTTGTCCCAGCCGATTCCGAGCTCCTCGCACATGCGCATCTGGCGCATGATCGAAGCGATGCCCTCGTTCCGGGCGCGGGACGGCCTGTCGATGATTCTCGGAAGCTCGACCAGCGGCACCCCCGGGTTCGTGACGTCAATCCGGTTCCTGAAGACCTCGATTACCGGCCCGTTCCCCGGGATGGTCAGGTCCTGATGAATCATCGCGTTCGCGACGGCCTCGCGAACCGCGGGGGCCGGATAGGCCGGAATTTCCCTTCTCACGGGGCCGTCGAGGACCTCCTTATGGGAAACCGCCGCGTCAATCAGCTCCATCACGCGATCGAGGGCGGTCGCGTACCCCTCGTCAATCACAAGCTCATGGTCAAGCGACACCTTGCTGTCTTCGGAATAGAAGACGAGCCGCGCAGCCTTCCGCCTGACGGGAAGGAAGTCGCCGAGGCGCCGCGCGAAGAGAATGGCGGTCTTCCGCCTGATCGAATAGAGGCCGTCGTCCTGCCTCGACACCAGGTCTTCCATGACCAGGTATTCGATCATGGCATCCTGGGACTGCGGCATCGGGCTGCGGCTCTTTGTGAAGTAGGGCCGCATGTCCAGAAGGCCAAGGACTTCAGAAGGCGTTTTGCCGGAGGCCGCGGCCGACTCTTCGGCATTCACCGCCCGCAGCCGGTCGAGGAACTCTCCCTTGAGGCACGGAAACTCATCGAGGCGTCTCGTCGTGCTGCCGATTCGGATGAAGCGCTCCTTCCTGAAAGTCAGGGGCAGGCGGGTTGCCCGGCTGATGACGAGAACGAGAACAGGTTTCCCGTCGACCGAGGTGCTCTCGAACCTGAACCCGGCGTTTCGGCTCAGAAGGCCCCGCAGCCAATCCTCGAACGTCTGGTTGCCGATTGTCTTTTGCGGACAGAAGGCCGTGCCCGTGACCTCATGGGTGATGCGGCTGACTCCCCAGACCATGTAGGCCTTTTCGCGGCCGAGAAGCGCCGCGCTGTTCGCAAGGGCGCTGATGTCCTGCCCGATCGTTTCAAGGTCTGCGTCGTTTTCCTCGAAGTCAAGCCACTCGGTTTCCGGGTCCTTGCTTCTCAGCGCGTTGACAAGAAGCGGGAGATTGTCCATTCAAAGCCCTACATAGTGAGCGGAACGCCTACGGACGGAACAGGCGTTTCAAGGGTACCAGAGCATTTTAAGCAAATAGGAAGCAAATAAAAATCAAATAAAAATATTCTTATTAAACAATAGCTAATGATTTTTTGATGGTTCAGGCCGGGAAGTTTGGCAAATAAAAAGCAAGAAGAAAAGAGTTCCTCAAACCGTGGGATCCTTCGCGGCCGCGGACTAAACCCGTTCCGGGCGGAAGATTGTGGTGAACTCTCATGCACTGCCCGGATGGCGTCTCCTCTCCCTTGTTTCAATAACCGAAGACAAGGCGGTAAACCCAAACCCGGGTCCCACGTCAGCCGACGCCTGACTTTCCACCTTCCCCACGATAGCGGCATTCAGGAATCGCTGAATTTCTGATCTACCGTAATAAATTCGACTGATAAAATTTCTCCGGTAGAAACTGTGAAAATTCTCCGGTAGGAATTATTGAAATTCTCCGGTAGGATCTTGTTCGATTTCTCTATATATGATTTTATTTATTGTTAATCAATTTATTAAATCATTACACGACAAAAATCGAATCCCTTCTTCCGAGAAGCGCTGAAGACCCGCAAAAAGCAGGCACCATTTATTTTTGTAATCCACAAATCATCAGGATCCGCGATTTGCCTGGATCATCAGCAACCGGGGCCATGGCGGAGCCCATCCGGGGAGCGACCCCCGGGAAGGGGCTTCCTTCCCGGGGAGAGGCAGTTTCAGGAAAAGCAGGCTACCGGTCGCCGCGGTCGAGGACCACGGGGATCGAGTTCCAGAACGAGCACTTGTGGAGGTCTGAGAAGTAGGAGGCGGGGAGCGACCGGCTCTTACCGTTGAGCCTGAGCGCCATCACGTAGCCGTTCCCCTTGTAGGGCTTCCACGCCGGGAGCCCCTTCCCGTTCGGATTCCCGGTCTTCGCGAAGTTCGCCCAGTAGGCGCGCATCTCCTTCGCGAGCTTCTTCTGCGCCGGAGTCATCCGGACCGACTTCCGGAGGTAGCGGCCGGCATCCGGGAAGAGGTACGTGAGTTCGGACGCGTGGCTCGCGGCGTTGTCGTAGCCCGGACGCTTCGGGTTCGCATCGGTCGGGACGGTGGAGTCCTCGAACGTGTAGAACCACGCGGCGGGGCCGGTCTTCCCGAGGGCGTCGGCGAGCGTGAGGTTCGTGCAGCCGCCGAGCCCCCGCATGCCGCTATCCGTGATGAAGTCGCCGATCACGTACTGGAGCGCGTAATTCCCCTTGTACTTCCCGGCCGGATAGAGTTCGAGCGCCTTCCCTGAGTTCTGGCCGACGAGCTTTTCAACCCACGCCTTGTACTCGGGCTCGCCCCAGCCGAGGTAGGCGCCGCCTGCGGACCGGCCTTCCTCCTTATTGGACCCCGAAAGCACCGGGACCTTGATCCAGTTCCCCTTCTGGATCTCGGAGATCGCGCTCGTTTCGCTCACCGGGTTCCAAAGGCCGACCGCGGCGGAGGCGACGGCGAGGGTGTCGGTCGGTAGCTTCCGCAGGCACGCGAGCTTGTCGGACGCCCCGTCGCACCCCGCCTTCTTCAGGAACTTTTCCGCCCGGACCGCCGCCTGCTTCGCGTTGTCGACGTCATGCACGCAGTCCTCGCTCTGAAGCACCACGCCGTTCACGAGCCCCTTCGCCTTCGGGTCGACGAGGATCCGGCAGGCGTTCGTGGACCCCGAGGACTCGGTGATCAAGGTCACCCGCTTCGGGTCGCCGCCGAAGGCTCCGATGTTCCGGCGGACCCAGGCAAGAGCCGCCTCCATGTCGGAAACGCCGAAGTTCCCGGCTTCCTCCCCCATTCCGGGAAGCGAGAGGAACCCAAAGGCGCCAAGCCGGTGCTGGAGCGTCACGACGACCACATTGTTCTCGGTCGCCATGCGGGAGCCGTCGTGCTCGGTCGCGCCGCCCGAGATGTTCGCGCCCCCGTGCCCGTAGACCGCGACGGGAAGCTTCTTCCCGGCCTTCATCCCGGCCGGGCGATAGATGTTGACGTAGAGGCAGTCCTCGCTCCCGACGCCGCGCTGCTTGCAGACGTTCGGCGCGACGTCAGCCATGCGGACGCCTTTCCAGACCTTCACGGGCTGCGCCTTCTTCCAGCGGTTTTCGCCCACAGGCGGTGCTGCGAACGGGACCCCGAGGAACACCTCGGCCCGGGACGAGGTCCCGGGAACGGTCTTCGTAAAGCCCTGGAGCGTCCCGCCCTCGGTCGAGACCGTGAGGCCGGAGGCGAGAGACTCGCCTGAAACGACGAGAAGCGCGGCGCAGGCCGCGGCGGAAAGGATGGTTTTCTTCATGTGCAATGCTCCGAAAAAAGAAATGCGGAAAGGGTTCCCGGAAAGCGCCGGCCCAGAAGGCGCCGGCGCCCGTCCCCTACTTTATGGTCTTAAGCCACCGATGGAGGTCTTCGCGGAAGTTGTCCCCGTCCGGGAACTTCTCAGACTTCTCGATCCCCCAGCCGTGGTTCCCGGTCGGGTAGACGTGGAGCGCGACCGGGCGGCCGTTCTCGATCATCCCGCGGGTGTAGAGCATCGCGCCGAGACTCCCCGCGTATTCGTCCTGCGCGGAGACCGCGAGGAAGGCGGGCGGGGTGGTGAGGGAAATGTGCTTATAGGCCGAGTACGTGGTGTCGTACTTCACGGAGCGGCTCTTCCCGATCAGGTTATTGCGGCAGGAGCTCTTCGGCTGGCTCTCCTCCTGCATCATCGTGATGTTCGGGTAGACGAGGATCGAGAAGTCGGGGCACGCGTTCCCCTTGCAGGAGACGCTCGCCATCGCGGCGAGGTGACCTCCCGCGCTCGCCCCCATGACGCCCACCGTGTGGAGGCTGTACTTCGTGAAAAGCGACCGCACGGTCTCGACCGCCTTGTTCGCGTCAGAGAGCGGAATCGCGGGGTCGCCCTTCGGAAGCCGGTACTTGAGGACGAAGGTGGTGAACCCTTCCTTCAGGAAGAACGGCACGTAGCTCGACTCGATCACGCCCATCGAGAGGTTCCCGTAGCCGCCCCCCGGGATCACGATCACCGCCTTCCCGTTCGGCTTCTCCGGAACCGAGACCTCCATCCGGGCCCGAGTCACGTTGAAGATCGAGCCCTTCGCGTTCACGGTCTCGGGTTCGGTGATGGTGCTCTTGTTCGGCGCGCCCTGGGGCCAGAGGTCGATCACGTCCGACGCCCCCGCGGCGAACGGAAGCGTGAGCGCGAGGACGGCTGCAGCGAGTTTCATTTGCATTGCTTTCTCTCCTTTCTGTCACACAGCGGTGAAAGCGGGCCACCGGGACCCGCATCCCGCCTTCACGGGAGTCTATCCGGGGTCTTGCGCGTATTCCAATAATGGATTACTAATTTTTAAGTAGCGATTGCTAATGAAAGGACCCATGAGCCGATGCTTGACGACTACCTCATCCTCCGCGCGATCCTCGAGGACGGCAGCTTCACCGCGGCCGCGAAGACCCTTGGCGTCACCCAGTCCTACCTCTCGCAGTGCGTGAGGAAAATGGAGGAGCGCTGCCACGGGAGCGTCCTCAGCCGCCGCTCCCGGCCCCCCGCCCTCACGGAGATGGGCCGGGTCTACTTCGAAAGCCGCCGCGAGATCCACAGGATCGAGGAGAAGACTCGCACGTACTGCGAGGACTTCGCGCATCTCGCGGTCGGGCGGCTCCGGATCGCGAGCAACGGCGAGCGGACGAACGCGGTCCTGATGCCTGCGGTCGCGGCGTTCCACCGGGCGTACCCCGGGATCACGCTCGACTTCAGCCTCGAGCTGCACCTCGAGGAGATACCGGCGGCGCTTACGAGCGGAGAGGCGGACATTGGCGTCTTGTACGAATACCTCCTCACGCCGGAGCTCGACGCCTACCCGCTTTTCCCTGAGCGCTACCTCCTCGCTGTCCCGGACGCGCCCGCATTCAGGAATTTCGGCTCGCCCTTCAACGAGGCGGGGAAGT
The DNA here is from genome assembly GCA_902797695.1 of uncultured Sutterellaceae bacterium. Classification (GTDB taxonomy): domain Bacteria; phylum Pseudomonadota; class Gammaproteobacteria; order Burkholderiales; family Burkholderiaceae_F; genus Mesosutterella. Next base: position 24,060 of record CADBTW010000055.1, on the reverse strand, counting down.
ATCCGCTCCTTTCGGAGACCGACGCCGGAGCCCTCCGGAAGCTCCCGCTCCTCCAGACTTACCGCCACCACGAGCGGACGGAGACACTTGGCCGGGCGCTCGGCTTCCCCGTGAAGGAGTTCGACGCGACCGTCCTTCAGGTCGGGACGCGCATTTCCTTCGTCGCTTCCGGGATCTGCGCCGCGATCTGCCAGGAGCGGATCCTCGCGACCTACGCCGCGCGGTCGGCGTGCCGGTACGCGTCGCTTGAAGGAGTGCTCCCGGTGCAGACGATGGTCCTCGCGTGGCACAGGACCGAGTACCGGAGCAAGGCGTCGCGCGAGTTCTGCCGGATCGCGCTCGAAACGATCCGGGAGAGCGGCGACACGGCGCGCCCGGTCGCCTGAAGGAATTCCTGCAAAACCCATCCCGGAGGAACCGTGACACGGCAGGCCCGCGGGAACACTGCAGGCGAACCAAACACGGGCGTCCGCCTCGGATCATCGGGAAACCGGCCTTACGCCGACTCCTCGTCCTCCCGGTCCTCAGGAGGATTCACGACAGGAAGCCGTTATGCCGTGCTTCTCCCGCATGAATTCACGCGCCGCGCGGTCAGGGTGGCCGAGCACCGTGCCGGGACCATAATCGACACCATCAGGTCTATCAGGGAGAACAAGTGATGGCTGAGGAAAGGAATTGCACCGAGCGGGACGAGTTCTTCTGGCTCTCCCAGATCAACAAGGCGACGCTCGTGATCAACACGGACGAGGGGCTTTGCCCGAAGGAGGAGGCCCCGAAGTTCGCCCGGGCGATTTCGGACGTCATCCGCGAGGGAAACGAGCCCGGAGGCGAGCGCCCGCCGAAGGTGATCAAGTACGAGCCGCTCCTCATCGCGAAGGCGGGCCCCGAGATCACCATCCTGCACGCCGGGCGCTCTTCCCAGGACATGCATTCGACCTTCCGCATTGCGATGGTCCGGGACCACGTCGCCGAGGTGATGCGGGCGGCGGATGACGCGGCCGAAGCCCTCACCGCGATGGCGCTCGAGCATAAGGCCACCCTCCTCCCGAACTACACGAACGGGGTCGCGGCGCAGCCGAACACCCTCGGCCACTATCTGCTCGGGATGCTCGAAGGCTTCAACCGCGACCGCGAGCGGCTCACCGAGCTCGCACGACGCCTCGACCACTGCCCGATGGGGTCCACGGTCCTCAACGGCACGAGCTGGCCCCTCAACCGGCGCCGCATGGCCTCCTGCCTCGGCTTCTCCGACATCACCTCGAACTGCTTCGACGGGACGCTCGTGATCAACGTCGACATCCCGGTCGAGTTCGCCCAGATCTGCGAGAGCCTCGCGCTCCACGTCGCGACGATCATCCAGGACGTCTCGGTGCAGTACGCGCAGCCGAGGCCCTGGATCATCCTCCAGGAAGGCGGCGAAAACACCTACGTCTCCTCCGCGATGCCGCAAAAGCGGAACCCCGGGATCATGATCCAGACGCGCGGGCTCGCGAGCCAGGCGATCGCGGACGCTTCCGCGATCCTCATCCGCGCCCACAACATCATCCCCGGCATGGTGGACGCGAAGACGCAGTCGGCCGCGAAGCGCGCGAGCGAGAGCACGGTGAAGATGCTTAGCCACTTCACCCGCGTCGTGAAGGCGTTCCGCGTGAACCCCGAGCGGGCGCTCGAGGAGCTGAACAGCGACTGGACCGCGAGCCAGGAGATCGCCGACACCCTGATGCGGGAGTACCGGGTGCCGTTCCGGGTCGGGCACCATGTCGCGAGCAAGATGGTCGGATGGGCCCGCGCGAACAACGTCCTTCCCCTCGACTTCCCGTACGAGAAGATGCAGGAAATCTTCCGGGAGGTGACCCGTGACGAGTGGCACGAAATGGAGCTCCCGTTCAGCAAGGAGGAGTTCCGCGAGATCCTGAACCCGCGCGCGATCGTGAACCGCCGGGCGGTGGAGGGCGGCCCGCAGCCCGAGGAGATGGAGCGGCAGCTTGCCCGCCAGCAGGAGCTGAACCGGAACTTCGAAGCCTGGCGCGCGGGGCTCGTCCGGAAGGTGGACGGCGCCCTCGCGAAGCTTGACGAGGATTTCAGGAAGTTCCTCTGATTGGCGGCTTGAATCCCTGAACCTGGCCCCTCAGGCGAACGCCTGGAGGGCCTTTGTTTTTTTAGTGGAAACGCCGCTGGGCGGAGCCCCGTGCGGTTGGAATGGGTGAATAGGCGGGGGTCCGATCCGTCAGACGCGCGAATACCGCGTGCTTCGGCCGGCCCCGGTCTTCGTAACGAGCCTCCTCCTCACGAGTTTCCGGAGGAGGTAGACCACCTGGTTGTCGGTGAGTCCCGTCATCTCCGCGACTTCGCGGCGCCCGAGCGCCCTCCTCCCGAGATACGCGAGGACGGCGGCTTCAGTGTCGGAGAGCCCTGACGAGTTCCCTGTCACCACGGGAAGCGTGATCCTCACCGCCCGTTCGAAGGCTTCGAACCGGGGCTTGACGGGCGCGGTTTGGTAGAGCCTTCTGATCCGTCTGACCCCTGAACCTTGCAAAGCCAGGAGCCCGAGCCGGAAGAAAAGCGCGGCGAGCACCTTGTTCCGCGTCCCGACAAGGCCTCCGAGAAGCCAGATTTTCCGCTCAGGCTCCGACGTGAAGCCCCCTGGGGACTCGATTTCGATCCGGTCCCCGAACATCCGGACCGTGACAGGCGAGTCCACGTCCCAGGCCCTGAGGACGAGGGCGTCCGAGAGCGCCGCGCGGAAGGCCTCTTCCGGAAGCCTTTCCCTCTTCCTCCTCCTGCTTCCCTCGATCACTTCCTCTGCATAGTACCGGCGGAACATTTCGACGAGCCCGTCAAACGCAGCGAGAACCGAGACATTCGCAAAGGCCTGCCGCTCCCCGATCCGGCTCCCGTCGTTCCCGATGAACCGCGTGCAATTGGCAATGCGCCGCCCGCTCTTGTCAGCAACGATCTCGGCGGCGTTAACGTATCCGGATTCGCGCGAACGGAGCTGGAGCGCTTCCGCGACTACCCGGGAGAACTTAAGGCCCGCCCGCTCTTCCAGCCATTTCCCGAGGATCTCAAAGGAAAGTTTCTGCCTTCTGGAAGGAAGCTCGTCATACGTGAGGCCCCGCCCTTTCAGTTCCAGGCGATTCAATTCCGTCCGGTCGGCCGGTATGGTCTCCAGGCCCTTTCTCACATAGGCCTTCCCTTCGTAAAGGCAAGGCGGGACGGGGCAGGGAAAAACCGCGAGCGTCACGGTCTTCAGGGTGTCGTTCACGGCGAGCCTGAACTCAGGGATCGGCACGATCAAACCCCGGATCAGGTCTTCGATCTCAAGGCATGCCGTCCCGGGATCTGCGAAGCCCACTGCCGTCCCCTCTTCCGTCACGCCGAAGACGATCCGGCCGCCGTCGCAGTTCGCGAAGGCGCTCACCGTCCTGGGAAACGCCCGGGTGACTTTTTCACAGAATTCCAGGTCGGTGGCTTTCCTCATCACAAACTCCGTTTTCTCTCTTTCCAGCCGCGTGATTTTCATTGAAAGCCGTTTCTCGGGAAAAATTATTTCATTGAAAACACTTTCGGTGAATTCCGGATTCCCTGGAATTTGGAAAATCAACCGCGTTTCCAGAATAGGTAATCAGAAACGGACCATTGCCGCTGCTGACCCGACAGCCTGACTTCACCCCCCTTTTTGTTACTTGCAGAAAATTTAGCCAATAATATCTGTTGCTTTTTAATCGTTTGTGTCATGAAAACAGAAAAAGAACGAATGTAGAAAAATACGCACAAATAACATAACTAATTGAAGTTAATATTTTTATTTGTTTGACCCGGACCTGAAAGAGTCCAAACGGCAATAAAATCCCTTGAAACATCCGGTACTTTCCAAACAAGGATTTGTGTCTTTCTCTGCAGCATCAGTGGAATGCTCGGAAAGAAAGGAAAGCGCATCGGGAACCCGGGGTTCTGGATGGAGGCACGCGAATGCAGGCGGACATGGGAAATGAAGGCGGGGAAATCGAATGCAGGAAGGAGGTCCCTTCCGACAGCCGGCAGTACACGAAGACCGCAGCCGCCTTTGCGAACGGCGCGGGCGGCGTCATCATATTCGGCATCGAGCCCGGGACAGGTACGGTCGCCGGACTCGACCCCGGGACGGTCCTGAAGTCTGCCGACGCCATCGCGAACGCGATCTGCGACAGCGTTGAGCCAGTCCCGGACTTCACGATCCAGTTCAAGGAACGCTCTGGGAAGCAGCTCGTAGTGCTGAGGGTGTCGGCAGGTAGCCGCAGGCCCTATTTCCTGAAGAGCGAAGGAAAGGAAGACGGCACCTACTTCCGGGTGGCAGGAACTACCCGGCACGCCGACGCCCCGATCGTGAAGGAGCTCGAGCTCCAGGGCTCGAGGATCGGTTTCGACAGCCTCCCGGTCCCGGGCGCAGCCGTGGCACGGGCGCAGGCCGAGGCGCTCTGCCGCACGATGTACCGGTACGCGGTGGATCACGCGGGAAGCGAAGAGGAAAGGAAGCTCATCCGGGCGGCCGGGGAGAAGAACCTCGTCTCCTGGGGACTGCTCATCCGCCGCGCGGGGAAGCTCATCCCGACAAACGGCTTCTCGCTCCTCACCGGGGACGGCCCCGGGGATTCCGCGATCCAGTGCGCGGTCTTCAAGGGGCGCACGAGGTCCCTTTTCCTCGACAAGCGCGAGTATTCGGGGCCGCTTCAGGAGCAGATCGACGAGGCGTACGCGTTCGTTCTCCGGAACCTCCGGGTCGGGATGTCGATCCGCGGGACGACGAGCGGGGAACGCTATGAGATGCCGCCCGAAGGCGTCCGGGAGCTGATCAGCAACGCGGTGGTGCACCGTTCCTTCGTGGTTCCGGGAAAGGTGCAGGTGTTCCTCTATGACGACAGGCTTGAGGTCACCTCTCCCGGCATGCTGATCGGGGGCGCGACGATCGAGGACCTCAAGCGGGGCTGCTCCACGCTTCGGAACAAGGCCATCGCGAACGCCTTCCAGTACATGCGGATCATCGAGGCCTTCGGGTCCGGCATCCCGAGGCTCTTCGAGGAATGCCGGCGCTACGGGCTTCGCGACCCGCAGCTTTCCGAGATCGGCCAGAACTTCAGGGTCGAGATCTTCAGGAAGGGAGAGCCGGGGGGAATGTCGAGGGAAACGCCGGAATCGCGGATCCTCTCCATGTTCCGCGAGGACCCGCTCCTCACGAGGAAAAAGCTCGCGGCCACGCTCGGCCTCACAGAGGCGAAGGTCGGCTACTGGATCAGGAAGCTTCGCGCGGACGGTGTCCTCCTGCACGAGGGGGCCCGTGCGAGCGGGAAGTGGGTGGTGAAGCCGCGTTCGGGCGACGGCGATTCCTGAAGGTAAAGTTCGGGAAGTCGGACTCCCGGGGAAACGAGCCCGCATCCCGAATCCCGGACGCTTCCGGCACGGATGCCGGGGCCTTATTTCAGCTTTGCGTATTCGGAGTCTGCGAGCGGCTCAAGCCACTCGTTCGCGGCGCCCTCTTCCGCCTTCGTCATGTAGGCGAGGTGCTGGAACCACGAGTCCCGCGCGGCGCCGTGCCAGTGCTTGGTCTCAGCCGGAATCGCGATCACGGTGCCCGGCCTCATCTCGACGGCGGGCTTCCCCCACTCCTGGTACCAGCCCCGGCCCGCGACGCAGACGAGAACCTGCACCGACTTGTGGTGGATGTGCCAGTTGTTGCGGGCGCCGGGCTCGAAGGTGACGTTCGTCGGACCGCCCTTCGCGCGGTCCATCGGCGCGAGGTAGCTCTTCCCGGAGAAGTACTGCGTGAGCTTGTTCGGCTCGCCCACCGGGTACGGAGTCGACATCTGGAACTCTTCCCGCGTGAGCGCCTGGCCCTCGGGCCAGATCTCCTTCGCGGCGCGGAACGTGGCCCACGCCTTCGGCCAGCCCATGTAGAACGCGGCGTGGGTGACCACCTCGGCCATCTCCTCGCGCGACACGCCGTGCGCCTTCGCGTTCTCGAGGTGGTGGCGGAAGGAGATGTCGGTCGTGAGCCCCTGCGACATGAGGCTGATCACGGTGACGAGCGACCGGTCGTGGAGCGAGAGCTCGTCCTGCCGGTTCCACACTTCGCCGAAGAGCACGTCGTCGTTCAGATGGGCGAACTCCGGCGCGAAGTTCCCGAGCGCCTTGTGGCCGGCGGTCTGGCGGATGGGTTCCTTTGTGTTCATTGGGTTTTGTGCCTGCACGCTGAGGGAAAGGCAGAGCAGCGCGAGGAGCCCGAGGACTGATTTTTTCATGGTCGTCCCTTATGGTCGGTTGCGAAGCCAGGGTGTTCGTGTCTTTCCGGCAGCTGCCGCGAAGAGGCGCGGCGGCAGCCGTTGGGGTGAAGTGGAACTTACTTCTTCAGGTGCTTCCCGAAGAACTCCACGAGCTTCGAGACCTTCTGGTCGGTGTATTTCTTCACGAAGTAGGTCTGGATGTGCGTCGCGCCCGGGATGAGGAAGAGCTCCTTGTCGATCGTTCCACTGGCCTTTGCGAACGCCTCCTCTGACATGTAGCGGCTGTCAGCCTTCGACCCCGCCATGACGAGCAGCGGCTGGTCGATCAGGTCCGCGTGGTCGGTGGCGTCCCAGGCCATCAGGTCCATGAGCGAGCTCTTCAGGTAGTTGCCGGAGCCGTTCGGGGTCTTGTGGGTGACGGCGTAGTAGAAGTAGCCCTCGCGGTAGAGGTCGACCTTCAGCTTCCTCGCCTGCTCGGGCGTCATGTCGGCGAACCCGAGCACCTCGGGCTTCCCGCCCGCGGCTTCCTCCTGGCGGGCGAGAGAGGCCTCGAGCTGGCGCTTCGCGATGGTCGCGGTCTGCGTGCGCATGTAGCCGTTCCTGCGGACGTCGCCGGTGTTGAAGAGGCTGAGCGTCGCGGCGGCCTTGATGCGCTTGTCGGTCGCGGCCGTCGCGAAGGTGTATCCGCCGCCCCCGCAGATGCCGAAGGCGCCGATCCGCTCGCGGTCAACGCCGGGGAACTGCTGGAGGAAGTCGACGGCCCCCATGATGTCGCCCATCCGGTTCGCGGGCTTGTCGGTGAAGCGGGGTTCGCCCGCGCTCTCGCCGTTGTAGCGCGCGTCGAAGGCGAGGGTGACGTAGCCCGCCTCGGCGAGCCGCTGCGCGAAGAGCCCTGCCACCTGGTCCTTGCTCCCGCCGTTCGGGTGCGCGACCACGATCGCGGCGTAGCTCCCGTCCTTCTTGTAGCCCGCGGGGGTGTAGACGTTCGCGACCGCCTTGAGGCCGTCAACCGTGTAGCTCACCTTCTGGATTTTCACCTTCCCGGGAACGTTCCGCTCAATCGCCTGCTCGTAGACGAGACCGAGGCTGTTGCGAACGAGCGTGGGTCCTTCTTCGCCATAGGCCTGCGCCTGGCCTGCTGCACTCATCATTGCCATCATGGCTCCTAACAAAACAAATGTGTTTTTCTTCATTTGGGGTTTCTCCAGTTCCGCTCCTTCCGAACTGCCGCATCCGAAAGGTGTTTTCCTTGGTTGAAATCTTCCCATCCGGCCTGTGCCGGAAAATGCCGGAAGATCCCCAAAAATTGCATTAAACGGCCTTCCGGAGGCTGAAGGCCGCGTTTTGGAAAACTGCCCGCCCCTGGGTCCGCCGAATCCTCGCCTGCCGTTCCGGCTTCCGAATCACGAAGAGGCTATATTTCCCTTCGGACCCTCCTCTCTCCTCTGAAGAAATGCCGAACTTCCCCCGCCGAGTCCTGCTCGTCGCCCTCGGGACGACCCCCGCCCTCCTTACCGTGACGCTCGCCGCGATCCGGAAGGAACTCCCGGACGAAATGCCGACCGAGATCCACGTCGTGACGACGGGGAGAGGTGCCGAGTGCGCGAGGGCGGCCTTCCTCGTGCCCGGCGCGGGAATCCTCGGGCGTTTCTATCGTGACTACGGGCTCAACGCAGCGGAGTTCGGCGACGACCACATACACGTGATCGCGGGTCGGGACGGTCGGGAAATCGGGGACATCAGGACGAACGAAGAGAGCGCACTCGCGGCGGACTTCATTACGGAACTCGTCCGACGGTTCTGCTCCGACCCAAAATCATCGCTGCACGTCTCGATCGTCGGCGGCCGGAAGAGCATGGGGCTCCTTCTCGGCGCCGCGATGACGTTCTACGGGCGGGACCAGGACAGGATCTCGCATGTCCTCTCGCTTGACGAAACGCATTCGGACACCCACCCCTACCCGACGCCTGAAGAACTCGAAGAGAACCCCGGGGCAGTGAGCCTCGGCGAGATTCCCTTCCTGAGGCTCAGGCCTATTCTCCCCGCGCCCCTTCTCGACGAGCGTCACCGGTTCAGCGAGATCGTCGCGGCAAGCGAGGAGCGGATCACGAACCCGCCGAAGGCTTCGCTCTTCCGTGACCGTGCGGGGAGGCTTTGCCTGAAAGCTGAAGGGGTCGCCGTGAAGCCAGAAAAACGGGCGCTCGGGCTCTACGCCTGGCTGCTTCTCAGGGCAAAGCTCGGGCGGCCGACTCCGGTGTCGTTTGGCGGGATCGCGCTCGAGGACTTCCTCCTCGAGCGGCTCCAGTTCGTGCAGGTGCTTGAAGAGTTCCTCTCGCCGAAGAGCGCCGAGAGCGCCTGGAAGCAGTATGTCGGCGTGACCCGCGACCGCGGGAGGGCGATCCTCCGGAGGCTCTCATCCCGCGCGGGCCTCGGAAAGGACCGCTGGTGCCGGGAATTCCTCGGGGCTCTCACGGAGGACGAACGGAAGTCGGAAACCCGGGTCGCGGGAAGCTTCCAGTCGAAGCTCTCAAGCCTCCGGAACCGGTTCAACTCAAGGCTCGAAGAGGACCTTTCGGGCGCGGTCCCGGACGTCACGCACCGACGGGCCGAACCCTACAGGATCGCGTCCTCGGGCCAGAAGGACGACTGCGTCTACGGCATCGCCCTCAGCCCCGGATCAATCGACCTTCCAGACGACCTCCTCGCCCTCCTCTCCCCGGCTTCGGGAAGCGCGTCCCGCCACTGGAAGGGCGCCTGACCGGCCCCGGGGGAAAAGAAAAGAGAAATTTGCGGGAGCGGCCGCCTTTCCCTCCGCCCGCTATGGTTGAGAGTAGCCGCGGGGCCGATTCCGGACCTCCGGCGGAAGACGAAGCGGGAGAGGAAACCATGCTGGCACGGGTCGAGATGATCGCCGCGCGGAAGGGCGCCCGGGAGCGGGTTACCATTGACGACACCGGGACCTGGGCCGCGGAGCGCCGGGGACAAGGGACTGCGAGGGATCTCCGGGGGCGCGTTGGCGAGGAGGACCTGAAGGCGATTGTCGGGAGCATCGCCCGTGCGAGCGCCGGGCAAGAGGCCGAGGATAGCGGCGGCGCCGAGATTCGGGCGGGAAGCGGCTTCTGGTTCCTCCGGGTCTACCTCGCGGAGGAGCTGCTCCTCTGCAGGACAGGGCCCACGCTCCCCGCGCGGGACTCCCCCTTCAGGAAGGCGGACGAGCTCCTAAAGGCCGCGACCGGGCTCCCTGAAGGCGTCTTCACGGACTGAGGGACCCGGGCCTTCAGGGGAAGGATTTTCTAGGAGAAGAGGAGGACACGGCCCCATGACTGCAAAGGAATCGCCTCGGGAGCTCTACGAGCGGCTTGATCGCCGCCTCACGCCGCTTCTCCGGAGCGCGCTCGAGCGGTCGCTTCCCCGGATCGACCCGGACGGGTGGTGGGAAACCTGCGTCCTTCCCGCGCTCACCCCCGTGCAGCGGGACCACCTTACGGCAGAGAAGTCGCTCCGGCAGTTCGACTACTCCGCCCTCGTCTCGATCGCCTACCGGAACCACAGGAACCTGAGGCGGGTCCTCGGGGTCGGGGACGAGCTCACGAACTACCTCTTCACCGTGAAGACCTTCCGGAACGACGTCGCGCACACGCCGGGGCTCGAGGTTGACGAGGCCCGGAGGAGCCACGTCGAGCAGGCGGCGGAGCTCGCGGAAAGGATCCTCAGAAGAGCCGGAACCGCGCCGGCCTCCCCGGCGCCCCGGCCCGCGGGCATTCCGAAGAAGGCCATCGTCCTCGGCCTTCTCGCCATCGCGATCGCGGGAGCGGGCTTCTTCCTCTTCTCCTCGTCTGACGACCCCTCGGGGAACGCCCAGGTGAAGCGGCTCGCGGACGTCGGGGAGTGGATGAACGAGCCGCGGGACCGCGCCTGCATCCGCTACCGGAGGAAGGACGGCACGTGGTCGAAGCGCTACACGGTCCGGGCCGCGGTCGAGAAGGGAAAGGCCCTGAACGAGGCGTCGGGAAGGCAAGACTTCGCGGACGACGCGAACCTCCTCGTCGTCCACTGGAAGAAGTCGGACGAGTATTCGATCATCCTGCTCCCGGCCGGGGACCCCGCGATCCCGCGGGACGAATACCTGACGCGGGACTCGAGGAACCGGGAGTGGGCAGTGCGTTCCGGCTGGGAGGCCTGCAGGAAGCCGTAGCCCCTGAGTCGCGGAGCGTGACGCTACCTGGAGGTGAAGCCCGAAACCGCAAATTTGCGGGCGGCGGGACAGAGCCCGCTTCCGCCTAGGATTGAAGGATGATCCCCGCACCAGCTGATCCGCAACGGGGCTGGCGGCAGAGGATTTCCCAGCTAGGAGGCTCCAACCCAATGCAAATCCTCACGCCGATCCTCATACTCGGCTACATCGCCTATTCGCTCGCCGCGTGCGCGGTCTTCGCGGGCGCCATCCTCTGGTTCTTCGACATCCACTCGTGGCTCCTCGGACTCGTCGCCCTGATGGGCGGCTACGCCATCTGCATGATTCCCTTCGGAACCCTCGCCGTGCTGGGGCTCGCCTGCTACTTTCTTGTCGAGCACTACGACTGGTCGTGGTGGGCGGCGATCCTCTTCTGCTGCCCCGGGATCATCTTCATGGTGCTCTCGCTGTTTTCTGGCGGCATCTCCGCCCTCTATGAAAAGCTGAGGGGGTACTGATGAACTTCCTGAACCGCATGTTCGAAGGCTACTGCTCGGCCTTCCTCCACTACTTCTCCCTTCAAGGGCGCGCGACAAGGACCCAGTACTGGGGCTTCAACTTCTGCCTCTTCCTCTACCTCTTCATCATCTGGGGCGCGATGGCGGCTCTCCTATGCCTGAAGGTCGGGTTCCTCGCGAAGCTTCTGAGCTGGCTCGGCGGAATTTTCCTTCTCGTGCACCTGATCCCCTCGATCACGATTTCAGTCCGACGGCTCCACGACACCGGGAAGAGCGGCTGGATCCTCTTCGCGTACGCGGTACTCGAGACAATCGCGAACGCGCTTGGGAAGGCGTCTGACGGCTGGGCCTTCAATCTCGCCTCGTTCGTGTTCTCGATCGTCCTCGTCGTCTTCTTCTGCCAGAAGTCGGACGGCCCGAACAAGTACGGGGAGCCGCGGAACTGAGGACCTGCAGGCCGATCCTTTAACCCCTCTTCCATTCGAAACCTTTCCCGGGAGCCCCTGACCATGAAGGAAAAACTCGTCGCCGCAATGCTCTGCTGCGCGTTCTCCGCCCCCTGCTTCGCGGTGGACTGGTACGTCACGAGCGTCAGCAAGGTGGGCATGACCCTCATCAACACCCAAAGCATTTCCACGGTCGGTGCCTACAAGCAGGCGGAAATAACCGAAGTCCTTTCAAATACCAGCCAGGGGTTCGACGTCGTCGTGACCGGCGTCAGGATCGACTGCGGCGGCATGAAGGGGATGGGGCTCTGGAACGCCTTCTATTCAAAGGGAAAGCTCCTCGCAAAACAGGAGACCCACGCGACCAAAATGGGCCCCTTCAGGAAGGGCTCCATCGGCTGGGGCTTCGCCACCGCTGTCTGCAATGGCCCTGATTCCGAGCATAACCTCGGGTACCACGGGACGGATTACGGAGACCTCGCGAAAGAAGGCAGACGCATCTGGAAGATCCTGAACGAAAAGTACCCGCTTCCGGGCTAGGACCGCGGGCTGGCGGGCGTCCATCTGACCGTGAATCTTCCGATGGTTCCAGGCCTCTCCCCCGCCAAGGCCTGCGGCTTGAAACGACAGCAGTTCCCGAGTGCCGCCTGTCATCGATGGTTACGGGCTTCAGGACGTTCACCTTTGTAATTCCCCATACTCAGACCCAAGGGCTTCCTTATGAACGCAGCGACAGTCGGGCTTTCCGTTTTTCTTATCGACGTACTTCTACTGGGCCTTGTTTTCAAGCTGATCGATTCATTCCAGCCTGAATCCAGGATAGGAAAGGCCCTTCGCCTTGCCCTCTGGTCCCTGTATCCGGCCGTTTTGGTGATGGGGGGCGCTGTTGCGAGGGGCTGGGTGTTCCCCGGGGACCCCGGGACTCAGTCCTTGCTGATTGGCAAGGGAGCTGCCGGAATTGGGATACTGGTCATAGCTTTCCCTATCCTGTTCATTGTCGGCGTATTCAAGTACAGGGCTGCGGCACAAAGCCCCAGGACGCCAAAGGGGAAAAAGACGCCCCTTCTCTGCCTTGCCGGCCTGGTGTTCCTGATTGTCGGCGCGTTCGTGTCCGTTTCCCTCACGGGCAGGAATCACTCCGGGAATCCTCTGGCCGACTGCCGTGCGGGCAACCGGGAGGCCTGCGGAATCGCCGGCATGAATAGCCTGCTGAAAAAGGATTACCCGGCTGCCCGTGAGTTTTTCGAGAAGGGCTGCGAGAAAAACGACCCTAATTCATGTTTCGGACTGGGCATGTTGCATGAGAGGGGGGTTGGCGTTGAAAAATCCCAGGAGAAGGCCGTTTCCTACCTGGAAAAGGCCGGGAACATGGGAGTTACGAAAGCCTACCTTCAGGCCGGGCTGATGTACTCGGGATATGGCGGTTTTGAAAAGGACCTCGACAAGGCTGACGAATATTTCAAGAAAGCCTGCGACAGGAAGGACGGGGACGGCTGCCTGTATTCAGGCATGGCCGGAAGGTTCTCCGCTCAGAACAAGGCTGGAATCTATCCCGAGAAGCAAATCGAGGCCATACGGAAATCCTGCGAATTGAAGTCTGGAAGCGGGTGCCGTGTCCTGGGCGACTTTTACTTCGAAGGGAGAGGGATTGAAAAATCCGCCGACAAGGCGAAGGAGGCGTACGAGAAATCCTGCTCCTACCAGGATCCGTATGGCTGCGAGTCGGTGGGGCATCTGTACGACCATGGGATAAGCGTTCCCAAGTCCGACAAGGATGCCTTTGATTACTATAAAAAAGCCCTTTCGTTCTTTGAAAAGCAATGCGGAGAACTGGATTCCCGGGCTTGCGTGGAAGCGGGCGACTACCACGCGGATGGAGTCGGAACCGAGCGATCGGTTGAAAAGGCAAGGGAGTTTTACAAGGCGGCCTGCGACAGGGATGACGAAACCGGTTGCTCCAAGTTGTCCAAGCTGAACCGGTAACCAGAGAAGAAGGCACAGAGAATCCTGCGGGCTGACAGGCCTCCCGATGACAGTTGACTGTTCCGGGAGGCCTTTTCATCAGCCTGAATGTCCTGAGAACCCAAGAAACAAGTACCCCGGGTTCCCAAGAAGCGGGAGAGCGCCGCTGGATTCCGGGAAAGATCCTCAGGCGTTTCCCTACGCCATGCCGCCCTCGGCCCCGGGCTGAAGCGGCCCGTAGAAGTAGCTCGCGGTCGCGCCGCCGTCGTGAACGCCATCAATTCGGTGGCCGGCATCAATGTGTTCAAGGTATTCCAGGTGAAGGAACGCGAGGCCTGATGGCTTGAAAAGCCTTTACAGGTCCTGAAAGATGATCCTGCGCATTCCTTGGGCTTCGACCGACCGCAGAGGAAATGACGAGTCAATCGCTGACAGCGTCGCTCGGCGCCGGTCCTTGCGCCGATGCGGCCGGCACCGTTCCGCGGCCCACATCTTCCTGGGGAACAGCCCGCTGGAACTCCATCCCTTCCCCGAGGAACATCACGTCGTAAATGGGGATATAGGTAATGCCCCCCTCCGTGAAGATCCTTCGTTCGTTTGAAAGAACGAAGGCCTTGCGGATGCGGTAGCCGGGAACCTTGAGGAAATGGTCGAGAGCGCTGTGGATCCTGTAGTCCTTGCCTGACTTCACTTCGAGAGGAAGGGCGCTCTGGGTGTCGTAGTCATCGATCAGGAAATCCACCTCCCCGTGCTGCTTGTTGTCGTAGTAGAAGGGGCGAAGGCCGTGCGCCGTGAGCTCCTCCGCGACGGCGCTTTCGTAGGCAGCCCCGAGGCTTGCGCTCTTCTCGCCCCTGAGGACCGGCCTGATGTCGTTTCCGTAAAGCATCCCCGTGAAGAGGCCGACGTCGTTCAGGTAGAGCTTCTGGAGGTTTTTCCCCGAGTTCCGCTCGAGGGAGAAGCCCGGAGCGTCCGCCGCCTTCACCGGAAGGGCGACGCCTGTTGACGCGAGGTACCCAAGCTCGTCCCCGTACCAGGCCATCCGGGCGCCCTTCCTTCCCTCTATCGCCTCGGCGACCACGCGCTTCTTTTTCTTCCCGAGGAACGAGGGGATCTGGTCATAGATCGCCAGAGTCCTCAGCTTCCGCCTCCCTTCCTTCGAGTACCCGGCGGCGGCATCGCGATAGAGCGCGCGGATTTCCTCCTGCGCTTCCCGCACTTTCGCGATGTTCATTTCGCGAACGAAGATGTCCACGCATTTCGGGAACCCGCCGACAAGGAGGTATTTCCGGAAGAGGTCGAGGATCTTCGCGTGAATGGCTTCGGGGAGCGCCTTTCTCCCGAAGAACCCGTCCCGGATCGCGTCGATCGCGAGTTCCCCCACGCCGTTCGCCCAAAGGAACTCCTCGAAGTCGAGGGGGTACATGCGAACTCGCTCGATGCTCCCGCCCGGAATCGACTGGGTCTCAAGGAGCGCGTCGCGGAGACCTGATCCGCTCGCGATGTAAGTGAAGCGGTCGTCCGCGACGAGGAACTTCACGAGCGTGAGGAGCTGCGGGTACGCCTCGATTTCATCAATGAAAACGAGCGTCTCGTCACGGCCCTTCATCCTCTCGCCCGCGACGGCGCTCAACGCGAGATAGAAGTCCTTCACGGTTCCGATTTCAGCGAAGAGGCGGTCGCTCCGCCTGTCCTCCGCCATGTTGACTTCGATGAAGTTCCTGAAGAGGCGCTTTCCGATCCCCCGGATGACGAAGGTTTTCCCGATCCCCTTCGCTCCCTCGACGATCAGCATTTTCCGGGAGTGCGAGCGAAGGCGGGCCTCGATCTCCGACGCGATCTTTCTCTTCAGCATGCCCTTCTCCTCGCTCCCGAATGGCGATTCAGCGCATTTTTCCTCAAGTGTTGCTGATTGAAAAATACACTTTTCCTACAAATTGAGACAATGGAAAACGCACTTTTCCTGAACTGGAAGCCAGGGATGCCGCAGATCACGGCCTGCCGCTGAAGATACCGGGCCGGCCTTCAGGATCGGAAGAAGTCAAAACGGGCGGGGCTCCCGCCACTCTTCCCTCCGAAACGTTCTTCAGAAGAAAGAGAGGAAAGAAGCCCCGCCCAGGCGTTCAAAGGTCGAAGACTGCCCTTACATCCAGGTTGCGTTCTTCGCCGCCATCTGCCCCGCGATGCGGCCGTTCGTGAGGCAGTCGATCACGGCGCAGGACCCGAGGCGAACCTGACCGTGGACGCCGCCAGTCGCTTCGCCCGCGGCGTAGAGTCCGGGGATCGGCTTCCCCTCGACATCGATCACCTGCGTGTCGAGGTTCGTGAGGAGCCCGCCCATGCAGTGGTGGATCTTCGGGGACATCCGGGCGACGTACCAAGGGCCGGTTCCGAGCGGCTGCATGTCCTTGTTCACCGGGCGCCCCATCACGTCCTTCCGGGTCTTCACGGAGTCGTTCACGGTTGCAACGGACTTCTGGAGTTCCTCCACCGGAACGCCGAAGCGCTTCGCGACCTCCTCAAGCGTCTCGCACTTGAAGACGCACTTCCGGTCGAGCTCACGCTTCAGCATCCCCGGGCGGATGATTTCGAAGCTCTTCGCGGTTCCCGAGTCCCCGATCGCGATCGCGTCGTGTCCCATGTTGCGGACATTCAGAATCGCGTCCGCGCGGACCTTCCGGTTCGCGAGCTCGTTCACGAACCGTTTTCCGGTCTTCGCGTCGACCCAGAGCCCGAACATCGAGACGTGGCCGGACCACGCGAACCCGATCCCGAAGCCCTTCTCGTCGGGAGAGGTCTGCGGGAGGATCTGGATCCAGTCGGACTGGATCATCTGGCAGCCGATCCGGGACGCCTCGCGCCAGGATTCCGAGGTCGCCCCGGGCTGGTTCGTGGTGTCGAACTTGTCGGTGAGCTTCGGGTCGAAGATCTGGCGGTACTTCGCGTCAGCCGCAAAGCCGCCGTACGCGAGGACCACGCCTTTCCTCGCGCGGATCGCCTTCAGTTTCCCCGAGTCCGCCTTCGGGAACCGGTAGCCGTCACGGACGAGGACGCCCTTCACGCGCCCGTCCGTGTCCCGGAGGAACGTCTGCGCGAAGCACCGGGTGCGGGGCTTAAGGCCCTTCTTCTCGAGGTACGCGAGCTCCTTCGTGACGATCGCGGACCCGGACCCGTTCTCGGTAAAGAGGCTCCGGGGAACGGAGTGCCCGCCCTCCTGCTTGATCCGCTTCGACTGGAACCTGCAGCCGACCTTCTCCACCGCCCAGTGGTAGGTGTCAACCGCGTGGTCGCAAAGGAACCGGACCTTCTCCGGGTGGTTCAGCTGCCCGCCCGCCTTCAGCATGTCCTTCATCATGAGTTCCGGTGAATCCTTGATCCCTTGAGCCGCCTGCTCGGGGCTCCCGGGGACCGCCATGATGCCGCCGTTGATGATGGAGTTCCCGCCGGGCGTGCGCATCTTCTCAAGGATCACAACGGACGCCCCGGCGTCCGACGCCTCGATCGCCGCCGCGAGCCCCGCGAACCCGGACCCGATCACGACCACGTCGTACTCCTCATCCCACTTCTCAGGGAGGACCCCCGGCGCCGCGAACGCCGGGAAGGAAAACGCGCCTGCGACAGCAGCGGCTGAGGCTGCCTGGAGGAACTGCCTGCGGTTCATCGTCATGATTCTTCTCTCTCCTATTTCGTTTCAGCGAATGTCCGGCCCGCTTCCGTTTTCGTTGTTCGGAAGACTTAGGCCGCAATGCGTAGGT
The DNA here is from genome assembly GCA_902797695.1 of uncultured Sutterellaceae bacterium. Taxonomy (GTDB): domain Bacteria; phylum Pseudomonadota; class Gammaproteobacteria; order Burkholderiales; family Burkholderiaceae_F; genus Mesosutterella. The sequence continues at coordinate 6,951 of CADBTW010000055.1, read as the reverse complement.
TACGGAAGGAGGAATTTCCTAGCAACGGGAATCGCGGGAAAAGAGTTTCCGAAAAACGGAAACTTTTAGTCGTAGAAGAAGGAATGGAACCGGGAGAAGTCAGGATCCGAAAAAAGCAGCTTCATGCCACTCGCCCTTCGCTTCGAGGAGCCTGAAGCCCCGTTCGCGCCGCCCGTTGATGTCGCGGTCGACCGCCTTCCCGTACCAGAGGGCGAACGCTTCCACGTCGGGCCTCGCGTGGCGGAGCGTGACGAGGCTGTAGGTCCAGGCCGGACGGTGCCAGCCTGAAAGCACCGCGCGGACTTCGCCCGACTCGATTTCAGAAAGCACCATCCCGAGCGGGAGGTCGACCGTGATCCCCTTCCCTTCGAGAAGCGCGGTCTTGAGGCTCATCATGTCCTCGAACCCGGCGGTCCGGCGCCATCCGACCGGGCGGGACTCGGAGCCGCGCACGAGGCTCTCCGTCTCCTCGAACCGCTCCCCGATCTTCAGGATCCCGGTGTGGCGTACGAGGTCCTCGGGGCGCGCCGGCTCCCCGTGCTCCGCGAGGTACCGGCGGGAAGCGAGCGGCGCGGTCCACCCCTCGATCGCCGGGACGACCCGGAGCCTGTCGTCAGGCGCCGGAACGCCAGGGAAAAGGGCGACGTCGCACGCGCCTGAAAGCACCTCCCCTTCCGCCATGTCGATGAAGAGCTGGAATTCGGCCTTCGGATCGACTGATGCGTACTCCGTGAGTTCCCTCGGGACATAGAACCGCCCGATCCCGGCAGGGGTCGAAAGCCTGATCGGGGAACGCTCCTCAGACCGCAAGGCGGCGAGGCAGATTTCCGCCGCGTCAAGCGCGGGCTTCACGGCGGCACGGACGTGCTCGCCGCGCGGCGTAAGCCTTAGCGGCCGCTTCGAGCGGTCGAAGAGGGGGCCGCCCGCGGCGAGCTCGAACTCGGAGAGGACGCGGGAGACGGTCGAGATCGGGAGCCCGGTCTCGAGCGCCGCGCGGGAGACACTTCCTGTGCTCGCGACCGCGACGAAGACCCGCCACGAGAAGACGCTTTCAAGCGCCTCGCGCCTTGGCTTCTTCACATCCGCCAATCGATTTCCTCCCCTCTCCCAGGGTTCCAGGGAACCGCCCGGTCCCGCCTACTTCGGCGCCCCCTGCAGCCACGCAGAGGTGCACGTGTCCTGGAGCATCGTGGGAGAGCGCCCCTGGATCCACTCGTTCGCCGCGCGCGCCTTCCCGTCGATATGCTCGATCTCGATCCGCCAGATCACGGCGTAGGGACCGCGCACCTTCATCTGGATCGCGTTCCGCTCGGCGCTGTTGAAGGGGGCGTAGCGTTCGAGGATCAGGTCGAAGGCGTGCCGCTTCTCTTCCTCGCTCTCGACCTTCTTCGCGCGCCCCCTCACGATCGCGCTCGCGTAGTCGACCGAGTAGCAGGAGCCGAGCGTGAAGGACTTCGAGACGAAGGCGAGGCTCACGTTCGGGTCCGCGAGCATGTTGTCCTCCTTTCGCCCGCCAGGCGTCGCCGTCGCGTGGAAGTAGAGGTGGTCGCCTTCAAGGACCGGCGAAATCGGCACCGCGTACGGGTACCCTTCCCGGTCGCAGGTCGCGAGCGTCGCGTATTCCGACGCCGCGATCACCTCGAGCGCCTGCTCGGGTGTCAGTTCCCGCATCTTCCGCCTCAAGGGTCTCCCCGCGGTCGACCCTTCGGGGTACTTTCCCGCCTCTTCCTTTTCGTTCAGTCCCGCCATGCTACGTTCCTCCCTGTTCTTTTCTTATCGGCCGGGCTTTGGGCATGCTGGACGTCCCTCTCCAAGAGGCGGGAAGTCGCGCCTGTCCCGGGGCCGCTTCAGGACCTATTTTCGCCTTGGCTCACTTCGAGGAAAAGAGCGGGTAAATTCGGAGGAAATGCATACGTCTGTGGCGGGCGTCAGCGTTCAATGGAAGGAATCGGAGGAAAGGCGAATGTTCTGGAAGGAGCTGCGGGAGGCCGTATGGTCCGTCGTCCGGAACCTGGTCGACATCCTCTTCGCCTTCGGCACCGCCGCGCTCTGCATTGCGGGCGCGGTGCTCGTCGCCGGGCTCGTGATCGCGGCCTTGCTTTTCCTCAGGTAAGCGGGAGTTCCTGTGCTTTCCGCGGCCTGATCCTCTTGCGCGAGGCCAAGGCCGTCACTCATCCTTTATGAGGTCGTGGCGTTCGAGGTTCCTCTCCGCCCTGATGTCCTTCAGGACTTCCTTCAGGCGACTGATGTTCCCTGAAGAATGGAAGTCATCGGTCGTCGGCCTGAAGGGGAGCCCCTGCTCGACGACGATCTGGTTGAAATAAAGCCTGATGGCCGTCGGGACGTCGAGCCCCATGCGGCCGAGGATTTCCGACACCTCGTCCCTCAGGGCCTTGTCAACCTTCGCTTGGACATTAACAACCATGGCGATTCCCCTGATTCCAAAACAGCGCTCGCGGAATATTCCGCCGCTTGCCGGTCACCAAGTCCTTGCCAGCTGCCTTCTCGCGCTCGGGGCCTCATCCCTTTGGGAAGCGGGGCATCCTCAGCCACCCGCGGGATCCTTCTCCGCTTCGCGAAGCAATAGCCCCAGGAACTCGCGAACCGTGCCGTTCAGGCTTTCCTCCGCCGCGGGAACCACGATCCGGAGGTGCCGGAGGGCCCACGGGTTCGAGAGCCGCACCATGCCGACCTCGATCGCGGGGGAAAGCGTTTCGTACGTCTTCAGGCTCACGATCCCGATCCCCTGCCCCTGCGAAACGAGCCTCATGAGGATGAGCGGGTTGTCCACCTCGGCCCTCGGCTCGATCGGGTGCCCGAGCGCGTTCGCGTGCTCGAAGAGGAAGGTCTGCATCGCGCTGTGCCGGTCGAGCGTCACGAACTCATACCTGAGCGTCTCCGAATAGTCCACGCGTTCCTTCTCCTCAAGCGGGTGCCCCTTCGGGAGAACGACGACGAGCGCGTCCTCGTGGTACGGGTGGAAGCGGACGTTCGGATAGTCGCCCGTGAAGGCCGAAACCCCGATGTCCGCGCGCCCGGTCGCCACCATCTCCACCACCCGGTCGGAAGGCTTCTGGTCGAGGTGCACGCGGGCGGTCGGGTGAGCCGAGAGGAAGCGCGAGATGTCAGTGGGGAGGTAGTCGACGGACGAGATGTAGTTCGAGACGATCCGGACCATGCCCTTCCCGAGCCGCGCGTACGGGGCGACCTCGGCGGTCAGCTCGTCAAGCTGCCGGAGGATCGCCTTCGCGTGCCGGTCGAGCGCCTTTCCGGCCTCCGTGAGCTCGATCCCGCGCGGAAGCCGCGTGACGAGCTGGACGTCGAGCGCGTCCTCGAGCCGCTTCAGCCTGATCGACGCCGCCGGGACCGAGAGGTGCACGCGCGCGGCGCCCCGCGTGAGGTTCCGCTCGTCAGCTATCGCGGAGAAGAGCGTGAGGTCGGCAATCGAAAAGTGGAACATGGGTCGCCCCGGGAACATTTCGCCTTGGTCCTTCGAGTATATCCGCGTGCGGCGCGAGGCCCCGGTCCGGATTCCTGATAAGAAAAGGGCCCGGCCGCTTCCCGATGACGCAGGGAAGACAGCCGGGCTGAAGGAGAGAGAACATTGGATGAGGGGCGGTGTCCCGTGCCGCCCCGGAAGAGGAGCCTCGCGCCTAGGCAGCGGGCTTCTCGGCCGCGGCCGAGGCCCCGGCGATGCGCCCGTAGACGAGCGCCTCGCAGACGTTCGAGGACCCCTGGTAGATCGAGCCCCAGATGGACCCGAGCTCGCCCGCGACGAAGAGGCGCGGGATCGGGCGGTCGTAGACGTCCATCACGCGGGCCTTCGCGTCGCGCTTCGGGCCGCCCTGCGTGTTGAGGAGCGCGGGGAAGGCCTGGATCGCGTAGTACGGGCCCTTCTCGGAAAGCGGCGCGGAGAGCGTCGGCACTTCGGTCCCGACAAAGGCGGTCTTCCCGGTCTTCTTCAGCTTCCGGCCGAACTCGGTGTCGGCGCCCTTCTTCATGTCGGCGTTCCAGCGAGCGACCTGGGCCTTCAGGTTCTCGGCCGGGACGTTGATCATCTTCGCGAGGTCGTCGAGCGTCTCCGCCTTCTTCACGACGCCGCTCTGGATTTCCCGGGAGCTGTCCTCGCTCCACCGGTACCCTTCGATCTGCGCCGCGTACCCGTAGCTGAAGTGGGTCGGACGGCCGGCAAGGCGCCCCACCTCGTCCATGATGATGTAGCAGGGGATCGCGGGATAGCGGTGCTTCACGCCGTCAAGCTGGTTCACGGCGTAGATGAAGCCGTGGAAGTCGACGCCCGCCTCGTTGCAGAAGCGCTTCCCGTCCTGGTTCACCATGATGTAGTTCGGGGTCTGCATCGAGACGAAGACCGCGGCCTTGCAGCCAGGGATCTTGATGCCGAGGGGGCACGAGTACGAGGTCATGTGCCAGAGGCGGGCTCCCATCGAGGCCGCCATCCGGATGCCGTCCCCGGTGTTGCCGGGGTTCCCGAGCCCGAGGACGTTCGTCCCGAGGCAGTAGTTCTGGAGGGACTGCTTGTCGTATTCGTACCCCCCGCAGGCGAGCACCACGCCGCGGCGCGCCTGGACCCGGACGTTCTTCCCGTCATGGCGGACGACCGCGCCCGCGACCCCGTTCGGGCCGCGCACGAGCTCAAGCGCCGGGCTCTCGAGCCACACCGGGATGTTCCGGTCCTTTTCGACCGCTGTGCGGAGCGTCTCGATCAGGTCGATCCCGCCCGTGTGCTTCCCGCGGACCCGGTACTTCGTGATGTTGTCCGCGTGCGGGAGGTAGGGGTAGTTCGCGTGGCCGGTCACGCGGAGCTTCGCGTTCGGCGCGATCCGCTTGAAGAACTGGGGAAGAGCGACCGCGCCCTTGCAGAACTCGCGCACAAGCGACCCGTCCATTTCGTTATCCGCGAAGAGGAACGTCTTCTCGAGGTACTCGTAGGCCTGGTCCGCGTCCTTCGGGATGATGAAGCCGCCGCCGGACGCCCGGGTGTTGCCGCCCGCGTTCTTCATCTTCTCGACGATCAGGACCTTCGCGCCCGCGTCGTGCGCCTCGATCGCGGCAGCGGCACCCGCGCCGCCGTAGCCGATCACGAGGACGTCGGTCACCTCGTCCCACTTGCCCGAGGCTTCAGCGGCGGACGCCGCACGGACCGCCGGGACCGCGGCGGCTGACGCCACGGCGAACTTAAGAAAAGAACGCTTGGAAATGTTGGTCATGGTTTTCTCCTTCCTGTCTGGTACTGCTTTGTCTGGTACTGCTTGTTTTTTCCTTCAATGGATCCCAGGGGCTCCTAGCGGATGTGCAGCTCCTTGCTGAAGTCGTGGCACCGGGCGCATTCGAGCACCGCGGGCTTGTGGCCCTTGTGGCACTTCGAGCACTCGATCTCGCCCTGGTGCGAGTCGTGCGGGTTCACTTCGAGGTTGTCCGTCTTCTCGGCGAGCTTCGCGTAGGTGCCGCCGTGGCAGGCGAGGCAGTCCGCCTTCTTCGGGGCTTCCTTCGGCCCCGCCTTGTGGCAGGACTCGCACTTCACGCCCTTCGACACGTGCCGGTCCGCGAGGAACTGGCCGTCCGCCGCGAAAGCGGTGAGCGAAAGGCCGAGCGCCGCGGCGCAGAACAAGGCTTTCAACTGAGGCATTTTCCCGTCTCTCCTTTTTTCCTGCGGCCCTTCCGGATGTCTTAAGGCTTTCTGTTTGAAGAACCCTTCACGAACCCGGGCCGCTTTCCGGAAGGACCCTGAGGTCAAATCCGGAAATTTGGCAATGATTTGATTTTTATGATATTTACAGCCATCCATCCGGCTGACATGGAAAATTCTATTCAGCGGAGAGGGGCGGCACAATTGGTGAATTGAAAACAGAGAGTTTTGGTTTTTAAAACTCAATTCAGAGGAAGAGGAAAGAAGCGCCGGAAGGACTGGAGAGAAACAACGCAGGGAACGCCGAAGCGCGGCGAGCTAGGAGAAGGAGAGGAGGAAGGAACAGCTCGCGGACATATATCTAGAAGTTTCCCAATTTTTGGGACTAAACATCCGCGTCCGTAGCGAATCTGTCCTTGCGCGGCCTGCCACGAGGGCGCTTAGGGCCAACGAATTCAACCTTGGTCAGTCTCTTTCTTCCCGGCTTCAGGAGTTCCGGTTTTGGAGCCGGCTTTGACAACCCAAGAGCTTCAAGCTCTGGGAAAAGAGCCTTGACCGGACATGTCCAGCCCCCGTCATCAGAGGATGGAGCTACCGGAGCGTCAACTTTTCTCCAGGCCATTGAAAGATCTTCCATCAGGTCGCCGAACGACATTTTCTCAAGCAGACCAGCGTCATCGGCCTTTCGAAGGAGACGGCTTGAGATCAGGGACGAAATGAAGTTGATCTCTTCATTACCGATGACCGAAAAATCCCCTTGAACCCGGGTGCGGTCCATCAGCAGATCATTCTTGTAGCTCCTGAAGACGAGCTCAATCTGCCAGCGGTCGGCGTAGCAGCGGTAAACCGTCTCAAGAGGCAGATCCAGATCGGATTCAAAGACGATCGTTCCAAACCTTTCCTTCTTCCTGGCAAAGTCAGCAGGATCAAGAACATCACCCTTTTTGTTCCAGCGAAGCAGATAGTCCTTTTCCTCGGCTTCGGCTTTCTTGGAATTCCGGAAGGAATAAAGGAACAAGCCTTTCCTCGCCTTGATTTTCTTGCAGGCGACAGTCTCTCCCTTCGTCCGGACCATGCGGTCAAAAGCAAGCATCCCGTATTGCTCAATCTTCCTGTTGTCCCGTTTCAGCGGGTTCAGGTAGTGCAGTTCGGGGCGATCCTCAAGTTCAGCCGCAATTGCACTGGCAGGAAAGCCCTTGTCGGCAACAATGATTCCTTTGGAAAGATTGTTGTTGCGGATGAAATGTGCATAGGCCGAGCTGTCGATGCTGTTGCCGGAGAAGACCTCGGAACAGACCGGCTCC
>CADBTW010000054.1 GCA_902797695.1 uncultured Sutterellaceae bacterium | reverse complement strand
CGGGCGGCGCGAGGGCTGCACGTAGGCGGCGCGCCAGGGCTCCGGCCCGAGGGCCCGGAGGAAGGTCGCGGTGTGGGAAGTGCCGGCGCCGACCTCGGTGTCGATCGGCTGCAGCAGCGCGCAGCCCTGTTTGTTCCAATAATCCTGCAGTCGCAGGATGACTTCTTGAAAGGTAATCATTGTTGTCCTGGCGGCTCTCGGCCTTCAGAAAAAACGGGCGGCCGGGCTCGTCCCGCGGGCGCGGGGAGCGGAGCGGCTCTTGAGTCAAGAACGGGATTTGCCATTCTAATGGTTTGAATGGCGGCTGTTTTCCTCCGGAACAACGGAGGGGAGGAAGGAGAGAGGGCTTGAGGCCGCGCCTTTCCTGAAACGCGGTTCAGGCTGCTTTGCCAAAAACGCTCAGCGAGGCCATCCTGCTGACCCTGCCACACCCGAAGGAACCCCGGTCAGGCGAGGAGTCCACAGGCGATCTTCCCGAAGACGAGAAGCCCGAGCCCGATGAAAAGGACGCCGCCCGTGCGGTAGACGATCCTCGCTGCCTTCTTTCCCCGGAGGAGATTCCGGGCGAAGGTCGCGACGACGGCGTAGCCCCCGTGGATCAGGATCATGAGAAAAGCGAAGACCGCGATGAGGACCAGCGCCTGCGGCCAGAAGGGTTCGCTCTTCGAGACAAACTGGGGAAAGAGCGCGAAGAGGAAGAGGAAGAGCATTGGGTTCGTTCCCTGCAGGATCGTCGACTCGCGGAAGAGCGTCATTTGGCTTTCTGCCGGGCCGCTCGCCTTCACCGCAAGCGATCCGAGGTCTGCGGGTTCGATTCTCAGGTTCTTCACTCCGAGCCAGATGAGGTAGAGGCCTCCGGCCGCCTGCAGGACGGTGAAGAGAGTGGGGCTCTCGGAAAGGATCTTCCCGATCCCGCCTGCGGTGAGGAGAGAGACCGCGATTACACCGAAAGTGTTCCCCGCGACTGCGGGCCAGGAGTACCGGACGCCGTACTTGAGAGCCGAGGTGACGGTGAAGAAAACTCCCGCGCCAGGCGTGAGAATCGTCGCGGCCGCGAGAAGGGCGTACATCGGAAGGATCTGGAGCATGGCGTGTTCGGCGTGGATTCCTGAAAGCAAGGAAAAATTCTACTTTCCGGAATTTGCGCCGGGGTATCTGGAAAATGAGGCGCAGCTCCAAAGAAAATGCGGTCCCCGTGCGCTACAGGAACCGTTCGAGGATCCTCGCGAAGACGAGCAGCCCGAGCCCGATGAAGATCAGTCCTCCCGCACGGTTTGCAAGCCGCATGGCGCGATCTCCCCGGAGAATCCTCCGCGCCAGGGCGGCCGCCGCGGCGTATGTCCCGTGGATAAGAAGGACAAGCGCGGCGTAGATCGCAAGGAGCAGCGCGGCCTGGGGGGCGAAGGGCTTCCCTTCCGTGATGAACTGAGGGAAAAGGGTGAAGATGAAGATCACGAAGACAGGGTTCGTCGCCTGGAGGATGAGTCCCTCCCGGGCGAGTTCCAGTGCGCTTTCTGCCTGTCTCGCCGGCTTTTCGGGAGGAGCGTCGAAGCTTCGGGGGGCAGCCCTGAAGCCCTTCACTCCAAGGTAAACGAGGAAAAGGCCGCCCGCAGCCTGCAGCGCCGCGAACAGTTTCGGCGATGCTGCGAGCAGTTCTCCCATTCCTCCGACAGTGAGGGCGGCGACCGTGACAATCCCGAGGACGATTCCCGAAATGGCGGAGAGCGCGCACCGGAAGCCGAGCCTGAGGGAAGTCGTCACCGTGAAGAGCACGCCGGCTCCCGGTGTCGCGACCATTGCGGCGGCAATCAGGATGTACAGCTCGAGGTGATGAGGCATGAGGTCAATGGATCAGCAGGACGATGTGCCTGTGATGGTACTGCTTCCGAATGGGCCGTGGACCGGGATTCTGTTCCAGCACGGAAACTGCATCAATATGATTGCCTTCGGAATTTCAGTGATGAGGACAGAACGGCCAGCTTTTCCGCCTTAACAGACGACTGGCCGCAGGGCGCGAAGCGCTCCTGCGGCCAGGGCGTAAAGAACGGGGGCGCGTGCCGGGATGGCCGTGATTCAGGGGCCAGGATGGAAGACCTGCCCCCGGATCGGGATCGCCCGGCACTTTCCCATGGGCTTTACTTCGCGAGCCGCGCGAGTTCGGCGACCTGGTTCATGAGGCCGTGGAGCTTTGCGAGGAGCGCCTGGCGGTTCGCGCGGAGCGCGGGGTCGTCGGCGTTCACGAGGACCTGCTCGAAGAACTCGTCGACCGGGGCCTTG
>CADBTW010000053.1 GCA_902797695.1 uncultured Sutterellaceae bacterium | reverse complement strand
CCTGATGACCAGATTCCGGGACGCAACTTTTTCACTTACGCAGCTGGCAAGGCTTTTTTCTGCCGATTCTCATGCGTAGGCCCTGCCCGTTACCGCTCTTCCTTCTCCTTTTCCTTCATCCGCTCTTCGGCTTCCCGCAGGTCCGCGTCGATCTCGCTCATCGTGAAGAAATCGCCGTCAGCGGCGTTCTGCGCGTGCTTGAACTGGTAGGCCGCGAGCTTCCAGTCGCCGAGGAGCCGGTACATGCGGCCCGTCGCCTGGAAGGCCTCGCTCTGGTGCCCGAGGGCCTCGTGCGAGCGGGCGAGGTACCGGTAGTAGTCCGGGTTCTCCTGGGAGATCGCTTCCTGCTTTTTCAGGAACCGGATGATTTCCGAGTGCCGGTTGAGGAGATAGAGGTCGCGAATGTAAGCCTTCGCGACCATTGCGGAGAGCGGGTTCCGTTCCGAAAGCGCCTCGAGTTCCTTTAGTGCGGGATCCTTGTCCTCGGAGGCGAGATAGCGGGCTTCTGCGAGATTCAGTTCGAGGACCAGGCTTTTCCTTCCCGCGGAGCGGGCAGCCTTTTCCGCTTCTTCGAGCGCGCCTTTCCCGTCGCCGAGCGAGGCGAGGGTGAGGGACAGCCCGTAATGAAGCGGGGCGGCGTCCTGCGCTGAAGACTTTGCAAGAGCGGCTTCGAACCGCTTCCGCGCGTCGGTCCTTTCGTCCGTGCCGTCGGCGAGCAGGGCGAGCGCCCGGGCCTGCATCAGCTCGAAGTCGAAGTTGTCGCGTTGCCTGAAAGGCATCTGGAGCGCTCTCGCGCGATCTTCCATGTCGGCGATTCGCGACACCGTCAGGGGGTGGTCGGAGAGATAGGCCGAGGCGTTCGCCTCGTAGGGACCGGTTCTCTGGAGAAGCCGCTTGAAGAACCGCGCCATGCCGTTCGGATCGTACCCGGCCCGGACGAGCGACTGGAAGCCGATTCGGTCGGCCTCCTGCTCGGCGCTTCGGGAGAACTTCAGCTGGTTCGCGATCATTGCGGCCTGGCTTCCGACGGCGATGGCCTGGGCTGCCTCTCCTCCGGAACTTCCCCCGGCGGACGCAGCGAGAATCGCGAGGAGGAAGGATCCGAGGGCAGTCGCGACGTTGCCCTTGCTCTGCTCGAACATGCGTGCGATGTGGCGCTGCGTCACGTGTGCTATTTCGTGCGCGATGACGCCTGCGAGCTCGCTCTCGTCCTGTGCGGCGAGGATTGTCCCGGAAAATACCGCAATGAAGCCGCCGGGAAGCGCGAACGCATTGATTTCCCCGACCTTCAGCGGAAAGAAAAGGAAATCATACATGCTGCTCGAGGGCGTCATGGCGACCAGCCTGTAGCCGAGCCGCATCAGGTAGTCCTGCAGCACAGGATCGTCCAGGTAGTACCGGCTTTCGCGAATCTGGACCATCGACTCCTCGCCGATTTTTCGCTCGTCAGACGGGGACAGCTCGCCGGATCCGGCAGGAGCTCCGATCGCGGGGAGATTGATCTGGGACTGCGCGTGCGCTAGCGGTGCCCCCGCAAGGCATGCGGCGGCAACGGCGAGCAAGATTCTCTTCTTGGCAGGAAGCATGAGCCCTGAACTCTTCCGAAGGACAAATTGACCTGTCTATGATAAAAAGCCCGGATGGCGGAAAGCCTGACGAAATTGTGCAATTTGGTTATGAAGGGGATGTTTCAGATGACTCAGGAAGGGAAGCTCACGCACTTCGATGAGAGCGGCCAGGCACACATGGTGGACGTGGGAGCAAAGGCTGTAACGCATCGCACGGCAACGGCCCAGGGATTCATTCGGATGCACCCGGAAACCTTCAGGCTGATCGCTTCGGGAACGGCGAAGAAGGGGGACGTGATCGGGATTGCCCGAATCGCCGCGATCATGGCGAGCAAGAAGACCTCGGAACTTGTCCCGCTCTGCCATCCGCTGCCGCTTACCCGCGTTGCGGCCGACTTCGAGCTGCACGAGGAGGCTTCCTCCGTGGTCTGCCGCGTGACATGCGAGACCTACGGAAAGACTGGCGTGGAAATGGAGGCGCTGACGGCGGTCGAGGTGGGCCTGCTCACGATCTACGACATGTGCAAGGCGGTTGACCGCGGCATGGTGCTCTCTGACATTCGCCTTCTTGACAAGGACGGCGGCAAGAGCGGCCACTGGGTGACGGATTCGGCGGCCCCGGCCCTCTAGGCCTGGCCGCGAACGGCAGGCGGGAGCGGCAGCGTGAGCGAAATGCGGACCCCGCGCCCCGTGCCGCCTCCCGTGATCGAAAGCGTGCCCCCCGCTTCCGCGACCCGGCGGTTCATGCCTCGAAGCCCGAGCCCGTTTCCGTCGGCTGACGGTGCTGCGGTTTTCTCCCCGAGGCCGACGCCATTGTCTTCAACCGTCATCCGGAATTCTGCGGAACCGGCTTCGGCCTTCATGAGGATTTCGGTCGCGTGGCTGTACTTGATGGCGTTCGTAAGCGACTCCTGGAGAACCCGGAGAACGCATTGCGACAGGGCCGGATCCATGGGAAGGCCGTCAGGAAGGCCGAGGATGTTCCACTTCAGCTGGATGCCGGCCGCTTTCAGCCGCGGAGCCATCCGGTAGCGAAGGTTCGCGAGCGCCGTGCCGAAGTCTTCGGTCCCGACGCCGCTCGCGTCGATCGCGATCCGCATCTGGTCAAGGCATGACTGGAGCGAGCTGATTACCCTCGCGGGATCCGTGTCCCCGTTCTTCACGGCGGAGAGGGTCGAAACGAGTTCCCCGCCGAGACCGTCATGCATGTCCTGGATATAGCGGCTGCGTTCGCGTGAAACCGCTTCGGCAGTTGCCCTTGCCGCGGCTTCCTGCACGGCCTGCCTTGAACGGGCTTCCAGAAGGGCCTCCTGTGCCGAGCGCCGGGCTTCTGCGGCAGCGCGGGCTTCCCCCGTTCCCCAGGCGATCACGCAGCCGAGGACTGCGGCCTCGATCAGGATCATCGGCACCGGCGTCCTGAATAGGAAAAGCCCGGTGAGTCCCGAAATCCAGGCCACCGCTCCGCACCAGAGGAACGCGGATCGGAATCCGGGGCGGGAAAAGGAAAAGGCGGATGCGGCGGCAGATCCGGCGAGGATCAGCGCTCCCGGAATGCTGAAGAGTGCCCACGGTCTGGAGGCGGCCGGGCTCGCCACTGCAGCGAGCACGGCTAGGAAGGCGAGGGACGCGGCGGGCAGGGGGCGGGCTCCCCGCAGCAGGAGCCGGAACGAAAGGGCGGCTCCCGCGAGAGCGAGCGCGAAAACCACGTCCCGCAGGTGCGAGAGGATGAAGAAAAGCACGGGCCCCAGCTCCATCGCCGCTTTCCCCCGGAGGCAGTTCTGTCCCTCGGGGCCTAGTTGTTCTTCAGGAGCCCCATCTGGCTCGCTTCATAGACCGCTTCGCCGCGGGAATGAACCTGGAGCTTGCGGTAGATCTTCTTGATATGGGCCGTTACTGTGTGGGGGGAAATCGTGAGGATTTCGCCGATTTCGTTGAAGCTCATGCCCTTCGCGAGCAGGTGGAGGATCTCGGTTTCACGTGCGGAGAGCGGACTGGGCTCGGCATTGGGAACAATGCCGCTTCCTGTCGTGTGGTTCTGGAGAGCGCGGAGGACGCTTCTGGCAACCGACGGGCTCACGGGGGAGCCGCCGCCGCGCAGGAGCCGGATCTGGCCGGTAATGTCGTCGCTTTCCGCTTCCTTCAGGATGTAGCCCGTCGCGCCGGCTTCGATCGAGCTGACAACATGCTGCTCATCGCCGTAGACCGTGATCACCATGATGTCTGAAGACGGATGCAGGCGGTTGGCGAGCCTGATAAGGTCGATTCCGTTTCCGTCCGGAAGCCCAAGGTCGATCACCATGACGTCGAACTTCAGCGTTTCGATCAGCTGCTGCGCATCGCGCTTTGTGGAGGCGCAGCCGACGACAGCCATCGACGGAGCAGCGCTGATGGAATCCCGGAAGCGGCGCTGGACTTCGGCGTCGTCTTCAACAAGCAGAACCGTAATAGTGTTGTCAGGCATTTGTAATCAGTCTTCGGCGCAGGAAAATGCGCCGGGTCAGATAATGGCGGTGCATCGGTGCCAGGGGGACCTGGCGCTGCGGGCATCTGATAAGAACGCTCGGAGGGCGATCCCCCTTGCCGACGCTATGTACTTTCCAGCAATTATAAGGCACGGAAACCCGCGCCCGCCCCCTGCGCGAGGCACCTTCGGAAGCGCATTTGCCCGGGCTTCGGACTGTGTTCGCCTGTTCCTCGCGTAGTTTTCCTCCCAAAGCGGCGATAATGGAAGTGAAAAATTCGGCTGGGCGGCCGCCGCCTAATGGGGAAGCGCCGCGTTTCGGAGGATAGGACCATGGCGGCCGACGCACCCAGGATCCTGATAGTCGATGACGATGCCGATTTGGTTTCGCTCTTGGAGGTCGACCTGAGGCTTGAAGGCTTTGCTCCCGATTCGGCGATGAACGGCGAAGAAGGACTGGGGAAGCTTTCGCAGGAAAATTATGACCTCGTGATCCTCGACGTGATGATGCCGGGAATGAGGGGAACGGAGGTGCTCGCGAAAATCCGCGAGAAATCCAAGATACCGGTCATCATGCTGACAGCCCGCGGAGATCCCGCCGACCGGATCATCGGGCTGGAGCTCGGGGCGGACGACTATGTCCCGAAGCCCTTCATGCCGCGGGAACTGGTCGCGAGAATCCGGGCGATCCTGCGCCGCACCGGGGGGGAGGCGTCCGCTCCGTCATCGGTGTCCCTTTCCGTCGGCCCTCTCACGCTTAGCTCCGCGCAGCGCCGGGTCTGGGTGACCGAGGGGAAGGAATCGGTCGACCTCACGTCGACCGAATTCTCGCTTTTCGAGATGCTCGCCCGCCACCTTGGGGAGCCGGTGCCGAAGGCGGATATTTATTCGAAGGTCCTTGGCCGCAGCATGGGGCGCTACGACCGCGCAATCGACGTGCATGTGAGCGCATTGCGCCGCAAGCTTTCGGCTGCAGCAGGAGGACGCCTGGTGATCGAAAGCATCCGGGGGTTCGGCTATCAGATGTCCCTTCTTGACCAGGCCGAGAGGTAGCCGCCAGTGAAGATCCCGTTTCCAAGGCGCCTGAACACGATCTTCGGGCAAACCTTCGCGGGCTTCGTCGCCGCGATGCTGATATCGGGGGCGCTTGTCTTCGCCCTCACCTGGTGGCTCATGTACCCGAGGCACACGGTCCTCCACTACTATCCGGACGAGGACCGGGCGACGCTTGTCCGCGAGGTGGCGACGCTCGGAGGCCGTGACGCGCTCATAAAGTGGCTTTCCAGCCAGGAGTCGGGACCGCACCGGATCCTAATGTACGCGGTCGACCGCGATGGCCACGACATTGCGGGGCACGCCATCCCCGAGGAGACGCTTCGCGAAGCCCGCACCCTGTACGCGGAGCATCCCGAGAGGCTCGGGCTCCACGAAATCACGCTTGAGGGGCAGAAGCTCCTCCTCTTCAACGCGCGGCCCCCTGTGGATTATTTCCAGGAGACGACCCGCGCTTTCTTTTTCCCGCGGCACGGCGTGCCGTTTTGGCTCACCTGCCTGATTTCCCTCGTCGCGGCGTGCGGGGTCGCGCTCGCGCTAACCTGGCGCCTGACGCGTCCTGTCCGGAAGCTCGAGAACGGAATGATCCGGGTCGCGGGCGGGGACCTCAGCGTGCGGACAGCGGACTCGCTCGATGGCTGCAGCGAGGAGCTCGTCGAGCTGGCAAGGCGATTCGACCTCGCCACGGCAACGATCCAGCAGCTGCTCGACCGGCAGCAGAAGCTTTTCCACAGCGTGAGCCACGAGATCCGCTCGCCGCTCGCCCGCATCAATTGCGAGGTGGACCTGGCGCGCAGGGCTCCTGAAAGCGTTCCGAAGATGCTTGACCGGATAGAGCTCGATGTGAGGAAGCTGGACGAGCTGGTGGGAGATCTCCTCACCTATACGAGGCTGGACGCTGACGTTTCGATCCCGATGACTGAGATTGATCTCTCCGAGATCGTCTGGGACATTGCGGATACCGCTTCCGTGGAGGCTGAATCGAAGAACCTGAAGATTGAGTGCCGGCTTCCGGAGGAAGAGCTCCTCATGCGAGGAAACGGCGACCTCATCGCCCATGCCCTTGAGAACGTGCTCCGCAACGCGATGCGCTACTCGCCTGAAGGCGGGAAGATCGTCGTTGGGGCGGAGGCCTTCCCGCCCGGGCAACTCACTCTTTCAGTCGAGGACGAAGGGCCGGGGGTTGCCGAAAAAGAGGCGGAACAAATCTTCGAGCCGTTAGTCCGTGGCTCCGACCAGTCGACCGGGACGGGCTACGGTCTAGGGCTTGCCATCGCCCGCCGGGCGGCCCAGCACCATGGCGGCACGATTCGGGCGGAGAACGTCCGGCCCCATGGCCTTCGCGTGGTCTTTACTTTTCCTCGGGAGGAAGCGCGAGAAGCCGAAGCACCTCGCGGTGGAGAGCCCCGCCCGCAGTGCAGACCGCGGATTTCCCCGTGAGGGGGTTTCCGCCCGTGACGCTCGTGATTACGCCGCCCGCGCCCTCCACTACCGGGACCAGGGCCGCGACGTCCCAGTAAGAGAGATCCGGGTCGATCATGATATCCGCCCCGCCCGAGGCAACGGCGAAGTACCCGAAGCAGTCGCCCCAGGTCCGGTAGAGCTTCGCGCGGTCGACAAGCCTCTGCAGCCTGCCGTCCCCGACCTGCTCGGGAGTGGTCCAGTGCGACGTGACGAGCAGCGTCGCGTCCTCGAGCCTCCCACAGGGGCGGACGTGCATCGGGCGCTCTGCCTTGAAACCGAGCTGCTCGCGGGCGAGCTCGGCGTGCCCCTTCCAGCCGATCGCCCGGACGCCCCCCGCAGGGAACGCCACGGAGGACAGGACCGGGGCGAACCCGTTCCCGTCATCCCGCTCGAGCGCGATCAGGTTGCCGAAGTGGAAGCTGTTCGAAATGAAAGCCCGTGTGCCGTCAATCGGATCGAGGATCCAGCGGTAGCGGGGAAACGGCCCCGAGGCTTCCTTTATCCCGAGCTCCTCTCCGTATACCCCGTGCAGCGGGTAGGCTCCCTCGATCATCGAGCGCATGGCGGCTTCCGCCCCCCGGTCCGCCTTGGTGACGGGGGTGTGGTTGCTTTTCTCGTCGACGTGGATTCCGGAAAGGAAATTCGGGATGATCACTTCGGCCGCTGCCCTGCCGAGATTTTTCAGGAAGGGAATGAATTCCGCGCGCTCTTCTTCGGAGCTCTCCCGGGTGAACTGTGGATAGTCCATGAGGCCGCCTCTTTCTTAAGGAATTGATGAACAAAATTCTATATGCGGACAAGCACCGGGATTTGATCTGCGCGATAATGCAGGGCCTGCCGCTCCCTTGGTCCGGGATCGGCTGTTGACGGTTTTTGTAGGATGAATTGGAATCATGCCGGTTTATGGTTATAAGTGCTCCTCCTGCGGCTTCGAGGAGGATGTCATTCAGAAGATGTCGGACAAGCCCCTCACCAAGTGCCCCAAGTGCGGGAAGGACACCCTTGTGAAGCAGCTCTCCGCACCCGGGTTCGAGCTGAAGGGGAAGGGCTGGGCCGCGACGGACTTCAATGCCGGTCACACCGGCGTCGCGGCGGCCCATGGGAAACACGACTGATCTTCACTGCATTTCCCAAGAAATCGTTGATTTTCCTGAAAAAGTGCGTCTAAGCCCCGCCGGGGCCGGGACGCACTTCTTTTCTCTCCCGGAACATGCTTAAAAAGTTTTTTTCGGCGGGGCTCCTGTTCTGGGTTCCGCTTCTCATCACGGTCTGGATCCTTGACAGCGTCATCCAGCTGAGCGACCGGCTTCTTGTTTTTCTTCCCGACAACTGGTTCCCGGACTACGTGTACAAGATTCCGGGACTCGGGCTCGTGCTCGCCGCAGCGATCATCCTCGTCACCGGGATCGTGGTCGCGAACGTCCTTGGGAAGAAACTCGTCGGCTGGTGGGAGGCGCTGCTTGAGCGAATTCCCGTCGTGAACCAGATCTACGGCGGGGTGAAGAAAATCACCGGAACCTTTCTCAACCAGCAGTCCCAGAGCTTTCAGAAGGTGGTGCTCGTCGAATTTCCAAGGCGTGGCGCCTGGACGCTAGGGTTTGTGGTGGGACGCCCGGAAGGGGAGGTCTCCGAGCGCCTCGGCCCGGAGGAAAAGCTCCTCACGGTGTTCGTTCCCACCGCGCCCAACCCGACTTCAGGCTATGTGATCGTGGTGCCGGAGGATCAGACGCGCGAGACCTCGGTCGGAATTGACGAAGCCTTCACGTTCCATGTTTCGATGGGCGTGGTGACACCGGGCAGGAAGGCTCTTTCCGCGCCGGACGATTCCGTCCCGGTCGCCCGCGGCGAATGACGCTTTGTTCAGTGGTCCGTTTCGCGCGCTACACTTAGCCGTGATTTTATGATTAACCCCGCCTGAGCCTGTTTTCCGAGCTTCAAGCCTGAGGCCGGAAGGAGAGGATGCAGACCAGGCGTTTCTTGCTTTTCCGCACGCAAGGCGTCGACCCGTCGAGCGTGCGGCACTTGTTTGACCCGGAGCTTCTATGCGTACCGTTTATTCGGGTTTGGTTGATGAGAAATTCATCGGGCAGACCGTTACCCTTTTTGGCTGGGTTCATCGTCGCCGCGACCATGGCGGCGTCATCTTCATTGACCTTCGCGACCGCGAGGGTCTTGTTCAGGTCGTCTGCGACCCGGACCGGGCAGACGTCTTCAAGACTGCTGAAAAGATCCGCAACGAATATTGCCTCAAGGTGGTCGGCCTTGTCCGTGCGCGTCCGGAAGGCACGAAGAACGACGAGTTGGTTTCCGGCGGGATCGAGGTCCTCTGCAAGGAGCTCGAGGTTCTGAACGCCTCGCTGCCGCCTCCCTTCAGCCTCGATGACGACAGCATTTCCGAGACGACCCGCCTCACCTACCGCGTGCTTGACCTTCGCCGCCCGGTGATGCAGCGCAATCTCAGGCTCCGCTACCGGACCGCGATGGCCTTCCGCAAGTTCCTTGACGCGAACGGCTTCATCGACATCGAGACGCCTGCCCTTACCCGCAGCACTCCGGAAGGCGCCCGCGACTACCTCGTTCCTTCCCGCGTCGAGGATGGCTGTTTCTACGCCCTCCCGCAGTCCCCGCAGCTTTTCAAGCAGCTGCTGATGATCGCCGGCTTCGACCGCTACTACCAGATCGTCAAGTGCTTCCGCGACGAGGACCTCCGCGCCGACCGCCAGCCTGAGTTCACGCAGGTCGATATCGAGACCTCCTTCCTCACGCAGGAAGAGATCCGCGACATGTCCGAAAAGATGGTCCGCGGTGTCTTCAAGGAAGTCCTCGGCGTCGAGCTCGCCAATCCGTACCCGGTCATGCGCTGGGACGACGCGATGGCGAAGTACGGCTCTGACAAGCCCGATCTCCGCATTTCCCTCGAGTTCAAGGAAATCACCGACCTCTGCAAGGGCATCGCTTTCAAGGTCTTCGCGAACGCCGCCGAGCTTCCGAACGGCAAGGTCGTGGCGATGAACGTTCCGAACGGCTGCCAGCTGCCGCGCTCCGAGATCGATTCCTACACCGAGTTCGTGAAGATCTACGGCGCGAAGGGCCTCGCCTACATCAAGGTGAACGACAAGGCGAAGGGTCGCGAAGGCCTGCAGAGCCCGATCGTGAAGAACCTTTCCGACGAGTTCCTGAAGGCCGTGATCGAGCGCACGGGCGCGAACGACGGAGACGTGATCTTCTTCGGCGCTGACAAGAAGAAGATCGTCTGGGATTCCCTTGGCGCGCTGCGCCTCAAGATCGGCCACAGTGAGTTCGGCAAGAAGACCGGCCTCTTCAAGGACGGCTGGAAGGCCCTCTGGGTCATCGACTTCCCGATGTTCGAGTGGTCGGACGAGGAGAACCGCTGGATGGCGTGCCACCATCCGTTCACCTGCCCGCGCGACTGCGACGTGGACAAGCTCGAAACGGACCCGGAGCATTGCTACGCCAAGGCTTACGACATGGTGCTGAACGGCTGGGAAATCGGCGGCGGCTCCATCCGTATCCACAAGGAAGAAGTCCAGGAGAAGGTCTTCAGCGCCCTCCGCATCACGCCTGATGAAGCGCGCGCGAAGTTCGGCTTCCTGCTTGACGCCCTGAAGTTCGGCGCGCCGCCCCACGGCGGCCTCGCCTTCGGCCTCGACCGCATCGTCGCCATGATGACGAAGGCGAACTCGATCCGCGACGTGATCGCGTTCCCGAAGACCCAGCGTGCCCAGTGCCTGCTTACGCACGCTCCGGCGCCGGTCACCGAGAAGCAGCTGCGCGAGCTCCACATCCGCCTGCGCAACGAGCACAGGAAGGAAGAGTAAGGCCGTCGAGCCCATTCCCGTCCGATCGGGCGGGAAGGAGCCGCCGTTCCCCCGGGCCCCTGGCCGGCGGGGAACGGATGGTTTCGTACATAAAGCCCCTTCAGGGGAAGGGTTTCCGCTTTGCGGAAAGCCGTTCCCTGAAGGGGCTTTTCGATTGCCGGCAGAATGAAGGAACGGACTGGGTTAGTCGCGCAGCATGTGCTCGCTTCGCCAGGGATCCTCGGAAACCGTCCACTCGGTAACGACCTGGTCCGAGTCGTTGTACTGGACCCAGAACGCCATCGGGCCGAACCCCGCGCTCTGCCAGCGGTACATGTAGGCGGACTGCTTGAGGAACTTGAAGTGGTAGACCTGGGCACAGTGCCCGAACATCTGGTGCACGTCGCTGATCTTCATTTTCCCCGGCTGCACGAGCGAGAAATGCTCCTCGTTCAGGATCTCCTCGCACTTCGTGAAGCGGCCGTTCCTGTCAAAGAACATCCACCATACTTCCTGCCCCATCGGCTGGAGCGAGTAGGTGAGCCTCACCGTGCCGTCCGGGAGGACAACGCGGCTGTCAGGCTGCCCGAGCTTCGCGGCGACCTGTTCCTCCGTGCTCCCTGGATCGATCATCTGGGGGTGGGCGCAGCCCGCAAGCCCGAGGAGGGCGAGCGAAGCAGCCGCCCCCAGCTTTCCGAAAGAACGTCTTGTCAGCATATGGGGCACCTCTGAATTCATGGTTTTGCGTCCGGGTAGTGGCAGGGAGCCGTGTCAACCAGCTCCCGGAGGATCCTCCGGATCGACTCGGCGCTGCACCCCATCAGAACGGCGTCATCCAGGGCGTCCGTCACGGCGTCCCGGATTTCACGGTAGTTTTCATCGAGAACTTTAACCTTTTCCGTGCAGGATACGACGTCGCCGGAAGTGTTTTTCCAAAGCGGAAAACCGTCCGGCCGCCTCTCAATGCCTTGCGTCACGGATTCCTCCTTTTGGGCTGTCCGTAGCTGAGGAACCGCTCCGCGACCCGGCGCATTTCCTCTTCCGGAAGCAGCTTCATGCCGCCTGAAGCCCGCAGGTCGAGGTACATCCGGGCGAGGTTCTCTATCTCGAGCGCGAGCGCGAGGGCGGAGCGAAGCGAATCCCCTGTTGCGACTACCCCGTGGTGCGCGAGAAGGCACCCCCGCCTGTGCTCCAGCGCCTTTGCCGCTGAAAGCGCGAGTTCCCGGGTCCCAAAAGTCGCATAGGGGGCGCAGGGGATGTCTATGCCGCCGGCCGCCGCCACCATGTAGTGGAAGGGCGGAATGTCTTCTTCAAGGCACGAGACCGCCGTCGCCTTCGGGGAATGCGTGTGGACGATGGCCCGGATCTCCCGCTTTTCCGAGTAGGCTTCGGCGTGGAGCTGCCACTCGGAGGACGGGGCGAAGGATCCCTCGGGCTCCCACGCCCCTAGACCTGTCCGCCGCATGAGGACGATGGAGGCGGGCTCGAGCTCCTCATACGGGACGCCGGACGGCGTGATGAGAAACGCGTCCGTCCCGGGAATCGCAGCCGACACGTTTCCTGAAGTGTTCACGCAGAGCCCGGCCCTCATCATCTCACGCGCTGTCCGGATGACGGAATTCCTCAGCTCGTTAGGCGCCAGAACCAATTTTTTCTCCTTCGTTTTTCAGGTCTTCGGGACGAATGATCCCGCGCTCGGTGACGATTCCCGTGACGAGCGCCGCCGGGGTGACGTCAAAGGCGATATTAAGGGCACGGCTTTCGTCCGGGAGGATGGAAACGGTCTCAACTGTTCCGTCTCGCGAGATTCCCCGGACGCGGCAGATCTCGTCCCCTGACCGGCGTTCGATCGGAATGCCGCGGACGCCTTCCCCGAGGCTGAAGTCGATGGTGGAGAAGGGCGCTGCGACATAAAAGGGCACGCCGTTCGCGTGCGCGGCAAGTGCCTTCAGATAAGTTCCGACCTTGTTCGCCGTGTCGCCGTTCGCGGCGATCCGGTCGGCTCCGACTATGACGATGTCAATCAGGCCCTGTTGCATCAGGTAGCCGCCCGAATTGTCCGCGAGCACGGTGCAGGGAACGCCTGCCTGCCTCAGTTCCCACTCGGTGAGGAGCCCCTGGAGGCGCGGCCGCGTTTCGTCAGCGTAGACCTCAAGCGGCAGGCCTGCCTCGTGCGCCTGGTAGATCCCGGAAAGGGCGGTTCCATAGTCGACCGTGGCGAGCCAGCCGGCGTTGCAGTGCGTGAGGATCCTTACCGGGCGGCCGAGCCCGTCGAACATTTTCCGTAGCACTGGAAGGAAAAATCCTCCAATCCGGCGGTTAGCCTCGACGTCTTCGTCAGATATTCGCCCGGCCTCCCGAACTGCGGCCGCAAACCGCTCTTCGCCCACGAGGCCTGAGAGAACCTTTGCCATGCGCCTGACGGCCCACCGGAGATTCACTGCGGTCGGCCTCGCGCGGGCAATCCGCTCACAGGAAGCGGCGAACGCTTCAGGCGAAGGGTCTTCCGCGCAAAGAAGCGCGACCGCCCAGGCGCCTGCGGCGCCGATCAGCGGTGCGCCCCGCACCTGCATGGAGGAGACGGCGCGGGCCATGTCCTCCCACCGGGACACTGTCCGTACTTCAAAGCTGAAGGGAAGCCGGGTCTGGTCAATGAAGGAAACGCTCCTTCCTCCCTTTTCCGGCCAGATGGTTCTGTAAGGCCTGCCGTTGACTAGCATCGGATCCTCGGAATTGGTTCTCGGGCGTGCGGCCGCGGCGGCTTCCCGCAGGAGGCGGGAGAGGCGCTTCGAACCGGGCGTGCCGCATGCCGCCCGGGCGCGGCCCGGCGTCGCTCACGGCCCGGACGACGGACCTTTATACTCTAATAAATTTGTCTTATTCCGAGGCGGGAAAGGGTCAGCTTTATGAGCACTCTAGTAATAGAAACCGCGGACGGCATCCGCTCGATTGCCATTAACAAGCCCGCGCAGCGCAACAGTCTTTCTTCGGAGACCATGCAGGAGCTTTCCGAGGCGCTGAGGCAGGCCGATTTGGAACCGGAAATCCGCGTTGTCCTGCTCCGGGGGCTCCCGACCGTGTTTTCCTCGGGCACCGATCTTCAGGAGGCGGCTTCCGGAGGCGCCTCGGCCTGCGTTGACCGCGCCCGGGAGCTGATCGATGCGGCGGACAGCTTCTCGAAGCCGCTGGTTGCCGCGGTGACCGGGCCGGCTGTTGGCCTCGCGGTGACGCTGCTCCTCTCCTGCGACCTTGTGTACTGCGGCAAGCACGCCCTTTTCTCGCTCCCCTACACGGCGCTTGGCGAAACGCCGCTCTTCGGCGTCACGCAGAAGCTCCTCCGCGAGTGCGGGTACCATCTCGCGGCCGAAAAGCTGCTTCTTTCCGAGCCGATCACCGCCGAGCAGGCGCAGGCGCTCCACATCGTGAACGGCGTCTTCGAGGACGACGAGATGCTGAAGCAGGCGACCGCCCGTGCCGTGCGTCTCACAAAGCTGCCGCCCCAGGCGCTTGCCCGCACGAAGAGCCTCCTGAAGGGAATGCTTCGGGAAGGGGCTTCGGAGCAGTCGAGGCGGGAGGCTGCCGCCTTCAGCCGACAGAGCGTTTCCCCGGAATTCGCCGAAGCCCACAAGGCGTTCCTCGAGGGCAGGAGGCCGGATTTTTCCTCTGAGCCCGCCACGCGGCTTGAGGAGCCGTGATGGAATCAGCCGCGCTTCGCGCCTGAAAAAACGATTGAGGAAACCGCAGATGAATGAAAGGAATCAGGAAAAGGGCATCCTTACGCTTGCGAGGGAAGTCCTTCGGATCGAATCGGAAGCGGTAGGGGCGCTCTCCGGCAGGATCGGGGACGATTTCGTGCGGGCCGTGCAGGCGCTTCTCGCCTGCAAGGGCCGTGTGGTCGTGACGGGAATCGGCAAGAGCGGCCACATCGCGCGAAAAATCGCGGCCACGATGGCTTCCACGGGAACGCCCGCGTTTTTCGTGCATGCGGCGGAGGCTTCGCACGGCGACCTCGGCATGATCACCCGCGATGACGTGGTGATCGGGATTTCCTACTCGGGCACGACCTCTGAGGTGCTCGCCATCATGCCCGCCATCAAGCGCGAGGGCGCGTTCCTCATCACGATGACGGGGAATCCCTCGAGCCCGCTCGCGAAGGAGGCCGACATCCATCTCAGCTGCCACGTGGAGCGCGAGGCCTGCCCGCTCAACCTGGCGCCGACCGCCTCCACGACGGCGACGCTCGCGATGGGCGACGCGCTCGCCATTGCCTGCCTTGACGCGAAGGGTTTCACGAAGGAGGACTTCGCCCGGTCTCATCCGGGCGGGGCGCTCGGAAGGCGGCTCCTCCTGCGGGTCGAGGACGTCATGCGGCGCGGGAACGACATCCCCTGCGTCCACCCCGGGACGACGATGCTCGACGCCGTGAAGGAGATCAGCCGGAAGGGCATCGGAATGACCGCCGTCACCGATGAAACGGGACACCTGCTCGGCGTCTTTACGGAAGGAGACCTCAGGCGCCTGATCGAGCGGATCGGGGATATCCGGCCGGTCGTGATCGGGGACGTGATGACCCGGAACCCGAAGACCATCCACCCGGAAGCGCTCGCGGCGGAAGCTGCCTCCATAATGGACCGTGGCCGCTGCAACCAGCTTCCCGTCGTGGATAATGAGGGAAGGATTGTCGGCGCGCTGAATGTCCACGACCTGATGACGGCGAAGGTGATTTGATGACGCTGGAAGAAAAAGCCTTGAAGATCAAGCTCGTAGTTCTGGATGTCGATGGCGTCCTGACAGACGGGCAGATCATTACGAGCTCGCAGGGCGAGCTCTGCAAGCATTTCAACGTGAAGGACGGCCTCGGGATGAAGATGCTTCTCGCGGCGGGGATCGACGTTGTCGTCATCACGGGGAGGCGCTCGGCGATCGTGGGCGCGCGGCTCCGGGAGCTCGGAGTGCGTGACGTGCTCCAGGGCCAGACCTACAAGAAGCGGGCGTTCCTCGACCTCATCGAGGCCCGGCACATCGACGCCTCGGAATGCGCCTGCATGGGCGACGACGTCCCGGACCTCGCCGTGCTGAGGCTGTGCGGCCTCGCGTGCGCGCCCTCCGATGCCGTGGATGCGGTGCTGAAGGAAGCGGACTTCGTTTCGAGGAAGAAGGGCGGCGAGGGAGCCGTGCGGGAAATGGCGGAGCTTATCCTCGGCGCCCAGGGGAAATGGGACAGTCTGGTCGACCAGTTCTATTTCAACCCCGAACCCTCCAGGTTCAGGTAGGGCGCCATGAGGGAAAGGATTTCAGCCCTTGTCGGCATTGTGCTTCTCGTCCTCCTGATTGGCGTGAGCTACTTCTACGCGGTGCGCTCGAACCTCGCCGACATCAGGTACCTGCCGAGCGAGAATTCCCCGGACTACGTGGCGAACCGCATAGCGGTGGTTGAATTCGGCCCGGATGGCGCTCCCAGGAATCGGGTCATTGCCGCGCGGGCGGAGCACTATTCAGACGACCGGGTGAACGCCGAGCAGCCGATGTATGTCTCGCTCACTCCCGGAAAGGCGCAGGTCACGGCGCGCTCTGACCGGGGCTGGACGAACGACGCGGGCCGCACGGTCCTGCTAGACGGAAACGTTAGAATTTCCCGGGCACCATGGAACGGCACGCCGGAGCTCAGCTTCGAAACACAGAGGCTTACGGTTTACCCGGATCCGGAGCGATTCGTGTCGGATACCGGTGTCGTATTCCGGCGAGGCGCCGACAGCACGACGGCGAGCGGCATGGACTACAGCTATGCCGATGGCACCATCGAGCTTGCGGGGCGGGTTAGGACGCACATCGTCCGCAAATGACGGAACTATAGGTAAACATGAAAAAACAGGTTGTTGCCGCTTTTCTGATCCTGGTCGCCGCGGCGGCGGGCGCTCTCCAGTCGGACAAGACGAAGCCGATTGAAATTGCCGCGGACCACTTTTCCGGGGACCAGGTTTCACAGCGCGCGGTCTACACGGGCCGTGTCGAGGTCCATCAGGGCACGCTTGAAATGCACGGGGACCGGCTCGACCTGCAGATCAACGCAAAGGGCTACCGCACCGGAATCCTCACTGGCAGGCTGGCTACATTCAAGCAGCAGCGCGACAACCCGAACCCGAAAATCAGCGAATGGATGCACGCCGAAGGCGAAAAGCTGATCTACAACGAAGAGAAGGACACGATCACGATCGTGAACAACGGGAAGCTCACCCGGACTGAGAACGGCGTGCTGAAGGACGAGGCGACGGGGCAGACGATCGTCTATGACATCCGCAATGCCCGCTCCGTCGCCGAGGGCGGCACTGCCGGCGGCGAGAGCCGCAGGGTGACGACGATCATTGCTCCGCGGCCGAAGGACGCGCAGGACACGACTGAAGGCGATTCGGCGAACCTCCGTTCCTCCACGACCATCAGCCCGAACAGGAGCAGGTAAAGTGGCAGAAGCGCAAGACAGCAACATCGTGGCCGGCAGGCATACGCTGGAGACCCGCGGCCTCAGGAAGCGCTACGGCCGGCGCGTCGTGGTGAAGGACGTGTCGCTCACGGTGAAGAGCGGCGAGGTGGTCGGGCTCCTCGGGCCGAACGGCGCCGGGAAGACCACGACGTTCTACATGGTGGTGGGGCTCATCGTGGCGGATGGCGGCTCTATCCACCTCGATGGAGAGGACATCACCCATTTCCCGATATACCGCCGCTCCCACATGGGGCTCACATACCTGCCGCAGGAAGCGAGCGTCTTCCGGTCGCTCACTGTGGAGGACAACATCCGGGCGATCCTTGAGCTGCAGAAGGGGCCGGACGGGAAGCCCCTGCCCAAGGACGTGATCAACGCGCGGCTTGACTCCCTTCTGCGGGAGCTTTCGATTGAAGGACTGAGGACGAACGTGGCCATGTCGCTCTCCGGCGGCGAGAGACGCCGCACGGAAATCGCCCGGGCGCTTGCCTCAAGCCCGAAGTTCATCCTGCTCGACGAGCCGTTCGCCGGCGTCGACCCGATTGCCGTCAGCGAAATCCGCAATATCATTCGCATACTGAAGGACCGGAACATCGGGGTCCTCATCACGGACCACAACGTGCGCGAGACCTTCAAGACCTGCGACCACGCCTATATCATCAGCGAGGGAAACGTGCTTGCCTCGGGAGTCCCCGAGGAACTGAGCAACAATCCGGACGTGCGCCGCATCTACCTTGGCGATGAATTCGAGTATCCAACCAAGGGGAAGAAGCCCTAGGGCGATTTTCCCGCGTTTCAAGGGGGCCTATGCCGAACAGTCTGAGGCTGCAGCAGAGCCAGCGCATGGCGCTCACCCCGCAGCTGCAGCAGGCGATTGAAATCCTCGGCGCGTCAGCGGCGGAACTTACCGAGGAAATCCATCGGGCCGTGGACGAGAACCCGTTCCTCGAACTGAAGGAACAGCAGGGAGACCCCGTTTCCCCGGAGCACGCCCTGCCGGAGGTTTCTCCCTGGAAGGGTTCGG
The DNA here is from genome assembly GCA_902797695.1 of uncultured Sutterellaceae bacterium. GTDB lineage: Bacteria > Pseudomonadota > Gammaproteobacteria > Burkholderiales > Burkholderiaceae_F > Mesosutterella. The sequence continues at coordinate 31,700 of CADBTW010000053.1, read as the reverse complement.
AGCCCGGGGAGACGGCGGAAGGCGGCCCGGAAAATTCCGACAATGCCTTTCCGGGAACTCCCGGCGCCTCCGGCGCCGAACATGAGAATTTCCAGGAGCTCGATTTCGGAAACCGCTCCTGGGGAACCCCTGGCGGGGAAGGCGAAACCACGCCCATTGACTGGGCAAGCGGAGAGGAGACGCTGCAGGAGCATCTCGCAGGCCAGGTCCCGTACCTTCGGGCGGACGAGCAGGCGAAGTGCAGGGTGATGCTTCTCATCGGGGACCTGGATGAGGACGGGTTTCTTGAGACTCCGCTCGAAGAGCTCGCGGCGCTCGGTGCTGCGGAGGGCACGGGCGGCACTCCCTCGGAATGGCGGGAGGCTCAGGTGCTTCTCCAGTCGCTCGACCCCGCCGGCACGGGCGTCTATTCCATGCAGGAATCCCTCGCGGCGCAGCTCGCGCTGCTTGAGGCTGAGGCGCCAGACTCCGAGCGGAGGCTTTACAGGCTTGCGGAGAGGGCGGTGCGGGAATTCCTTCCCGAACTCGCCCGCAGGAATCTTCCGAAGCTGAGAAAGGCGCTGGTCTGCTCATCGGAAGAGCTTGAACGCATGTTCCCGCTGATCCGCGCCCTCAATCCGCACCCGGCTTCCAACTATAAGACGGAAACCGTGGAATACGCGGTGCCGGACATTCTCGTGGTCCGGCGGGACGGGGAATGGCGAGCGATCCTGAATCCCGCGGCGGCCCCCGCAGTGGCGCTGAACGATGAAATGGCAGGGTTCCCGGAACCCCGGCGGAAGGGCCCTCCGGAAGAAGCGGCGTGGGCCGGGAAGCTGTCGGAGGCGAAGAACTTCATCCGGAGCGTCGAGCAGCGCTACAGGACGATCCTGCGGGTCGCCCAGTGCATCGTGGGGCGGCAGCAGAGGTTCTTCACGCAGGGAGAGCAGGGGCTGGAGCCCATGGTGCTCCGCGACATTGCCACCGACACGGGACTCCACGAGTCGACCGTGTCACGTGCCACAAGCGGCAAGTACCTGCAGGCGCCTTCTGGCATTTTCGAGCTGAAGCATTTCTTCAGCTCCCACGTTTCCTCCGGGACGGGAGCCGAGGTTTCCTCCAGGGCCGTAAGGGCGCTGATCCGGGAACTGGTCTCTGCCGAGCCTGATGGGAAGCCTCTCTCCGACTCCAAGCTCTCCGCGCTTCTTCAGGAAAGGGGATACAACGTTGCGCGCCGCACGGTCGCCAAGTACCGGGAGCAGGAAAAGATCCTGCCCGCGTCGCTCAGGAAAAGGCTTTCGAAGAAAAGCTGCTGAACAGAGGTTGAACCAGGGAGAAAAAATTCCATGCAGGTGATTGTTGTGACGGGACTTTCCGGATCCGGCAAGTCGGTCGCGATCCGTCAGCTGGAAGACAGCGGCTACTACTGCATCGACAATCTGCCGGTTGACTTCATCGTCCCGGTGGTGAAGTCGCTCGAGAAGCGCGGGCAGGAGAAGGTCGCCGTTTCGATCGACATCCGGTCCCGGACGGCCCCCCAGAATGCGAGGCTCGAGCTTGGCGAACTGGAGTCGCTCGGAGTGGATCTCCGTGTCCTCGCCCTCACGGCGTCCACCCCGGCCCTCGTGCAGCGGTTCTCCGAGACCCGCCGGCGGCATCCGCTGACTCCCCTGAACCGCGTCCCCGGAGACCAGACCGGCCTTCAGGAGGCGATCGCGAAGGAGCGCGAGATGATGAACTTCGAGGACTGCTTCGTCCTCGACACGTCGGACCTTTCCTCGGCCACGCTCCGCGCCTGGGTGCGGCAGTTCGTCGACGCCCCGGATTCGGAAATGACGATTTCCTTCGAGTCCTTCGCCTACAAGAAGGGTTTTCCTGTTGCCGCGGACTATGTCTTCGACATGCGGAACCTTCCAAACCCCTATTACGACCCGAAGCTCCGCCCCCTCACAGGCAAGGATGCCCCGGTCGCCGAGTTCCTTCGCGGAAAGCCCGAGGTGCAGGAAATGATCTCGGACATCGAGGCCTTCCTCCGGAAGTGGATCCCGAGCTACCGCGCCCAGTGCAGGCACTACCTCACTGTCTGCATCGGCTGCACCGGAGGACAGCATCGCTCGGTATACGTTGCCGAGGAGCTCTACCGGCGGTTCTCCAAGACCGCTGGGGTCGTCGTGCGGCATCGGGCGCTTGCGGCCGGGCGCAAGTAGCCCTGCAAGGGTCCCGCATCAGCGGGGCACGGGGAGCGACGCGAGCCTCGAGACCGGGGACGGGACGGCCTCCTCGCCCACATCGCCTACAGGAACCCATTTCCCGGTGCCTGGCGGCTGATCCGGCCCCGGGCCTGCGACGGCCTTCCATATGGTCATCCTGAGCGTGAAGTGGGTGAATTCGTGCTCCATTCGCCCGAAAAGAACCGGATGGCCCGCCCCCGTTTCCCGGAGCTCGGGGAAACGGGCTTCCGCGTCGCTCTCCGAGAGTTTCCCCCGAACCGAAGGGAGACAGAAGAGCCCGGCCCATATCCCCTTTCCGGGGCGTTTCACGAGCCACCACGATCCCTCGCGCTCTAGGATCAGGAAGGCGGCGTCCCGCACGGGCTTCGGGGGGCGGATCTTCTTTCCCGGGTACTCCCCCGGGGCACCGCTCGCCTCGGCCTTGCACTCGCCCGAGAGCGGGCATTCCCCGCACCGGGGCTTCGAGCGGACGCAGACGGTTGCTCCGAGGTCCATCAGGCCCTGTGCGTAGACGCTGCAGGAGTTCAGGGCCTTTTCACGCTCGGCTATTTCCCAGAGCCGCTTCGTGAAGGCCGATTCCGACTCCCCGCGCTTCACGCCGAAGAAACGCGAGAAGACCCGCTTCGCGTTTCCGTCGAGGATCGCCGCCGGTTCTTCCCAGCATCCCGCGGCAATCGCGGCGGCGGTCGAGCGGCCGATTCCGGGAAGGCCCGAGAGTTCTGAAGCGCTTTTCGGGAATTCGCCCCCGCGCGCCGCGATCAGGCGAGCGCAGGCGATAAGGTTTCTCGCGCGGGCGTAGTATCCGAGCCCGGCCCAAAGCCGCATCACGTCGTCCTCGGGCGCGGCTGCAAGCGACTGCACCGAGGGAAAGCGCTTCATGAACCGCTCGTAATACGGAATGGCCGCCGAAACCTGGGTCTGCTGGAGCATGATCTCCGCGATCCAGCGCCTGTAAGGATCCCTTGTCTGCTGCCAGGGCAGGCCGTGGCGTCCGGACTGCTTCTGCCAGCGGATGACTTTCCCAGAAAATTCTCCCATGCTTTTCCCGTCCCTACGGATCCGCGTGCAAAGCCTTAGACTTCCACCAACTGGCCTTTCTTGAGAAACAAACCGATGAAAACGTCCTTTGCTCGCGTTTTCTCCTGCCTCGCGGCAGGGGTCGTGCTCGCTGCGTCTTCCCTGCAGCCGCAGGCGAAGGATCATCTTAGCGGTACCGCGAAAGCTGCGCCTGAAGAGGCTACGGTCATCTATCCCGCGCTGACTGGCGACGTGCTTTTCAGTCTCATGGCGGCCGAGATCGCGGTCCAGCGCCGCCAGCCGGGATCCGCCTTCGTGACGCTCATGGAGGTCGCGCGGCAGACGAAGAGCCGTGAGGCCGCGCAGCGGGCTTTCGAGATTGCGAACCTTTCAGGGGCGGAGTCGCAGGCGCGTCAGGCCCTGCAGTTCTGGGAAAGCCTCACGCGCGGAACCCCGGAGCACGAAGTTCCCCAGGCCTATCTCGACCTGAAGGCCGGGCGCTATGAAGCGGCGAAGCCGGTCTTCGGCCGCCTTCTCAAGTCCCAGGGGAAGCCGGCGCTCCTCTTCCAGCACATCTTCGCGGCGCTTAACGGAAAGCGCCTTTCCGAAGCAGTCCCTTTCCTTACCGCGATCGCCCTTCCATACGAGGGTACGGATCCCGCGATCGATCTTGCGGTGAGCAGGCTTTCTGCCCAGGCCGGCGACAGCGAAAAGGCGGAGCGGTTCGCCCGCTCTGCCGTGAAGGCGTCGCCCGGGAGCCTCGAGGTAGTGAAGCAGGCCGCTTCGGGACTGATGAGGGTGTCGCCAGACAAGGCGCTGGGGCTGGTGCGGGAAAGGCTTGAGGAAGTTCCCGGAGACTCCGCGCTTCGCCTTTTCTATGCCCACGCGCTTCTCTCGCTCCAGAAGACCGGGGATTTCACGAGGGAAGCGGAAACCCTGAGCCGGGGTTCGCTTTCCGGACAGCAATGGATGGAGCTCGGCAGGATGGCCGAGAGCGCGCAGCTTCTTCCCCTCGCGAAGCGCAGCTACGGGAAGGTCCTTGAAGCGCCCGGAACGGAAAGCAGCAGGGAGGCCGCCTATGCCAGGCTGGGGGTCGTCTCCGAGCGGCAGGGTTTCAAGGAGGAGGCGCTCGGCTGGTACTCGCGGATACAGAAGGGTGACGCCTATGTGCCCGCGAAGCTTCGCGAGGCGGACATCTTCATGAAGACCGGCCGTCCCGACCGCGCGATCGCGGTGCTGAGCCAGGCAACCCCTCCCGACACGAAGGGGAAGCTAGCCATTGCCTCCGCTCTCACGGCGCTCCTCAATCAGGCGGACCAGCCGTGGCAGGCCTATGAAGTGATGCAGAAGGCGGCGAAGGAAGCCCCCGAAGAGGCGGAATTCCTGTATGACACCGCCATGCAGGCGATGAAGGTTGACGACATGCAGGGGGTGGAGTTCTACATGAGGAAGTTCATCGCCCTGAAGCCCGAGTCAGCGACCGGCTACAACGCCCTCGGATACATGCTCGCGGATCGCGGGGAGAATCTCGGCGAAGCGCTCCGCCTGATCCGAAAGGCGAACTCGATCAAGCCTCATGATGCCTACATCCTCGATTCGCTCGGCTGGGTCCACTTCCGGCTCGGGGACGACGGCCTTGCGGAGAAGTACCTCAGGGAGTCGCTCAAGGCCGCGTTCGAAGCGGAGACGGCGGGGCATCTCGTTGATGTGCTGGTTCATGCCGGGAAAAAGGCCGAGGCAAGGGCCGAGGTCGAAGCCTGGGTCGAGGCGCATCCGAACGATCCTGCGGTTCGCGGCCTGCGGGAAAAGCTCGGGGAGACTGAAAAGTGAGGCGGCGCACGCTGCTCGCCGCGGTCGCTTTCGTCCCCCTTGCCGCCACGCTCGGGGGGTGCTCGTCGCTCCAGCCCGGCGGCGGGCTCTTCGATGAGCGGCTCGAAGGCCGTTTCTCCGAAGTGTCGGAAATGGACGGGAGGCGCGAGAGCCAGAGCGGCTCCTTTGCGCTTTCAAGGTCCGGCAGCCGGACCGTGCTTGAGCTCGGGCATCCGCTTGCGGGAATCCTCGCCCGGGTCACGGTGGAGCCTTCCCGCACGACGCTTGAGACGCATGACGGGCAGAAGTTCGAAAGCACGAGCCCGGAGCGGCTGATGCAGGACCAGCTCGGTTTCACGTTCCCGGTGACGGAGCTCGCCCGCTGGCTTGACGGAGCGCAGGAACCCTCTCCGGAAGCCTCGGCCCCCTGGTCGATAGAGTTCCTCGAGAGATCCGCCGGGGGGCTGCCGAAAGTGGTGAGGATCCGGAGGGAGGAGTCTTCCGTGGCTCCCTCGGTCCGCATCACGATCGCAATTGACAGGAGAACGCGGAATTGACAGAAGCGAGCCCGGAAAATTTCCTCAACCTGCCCGCACCGGCGAAAATCAACCTTTTCCTCCACCTCGTCGGGCGGAGAGCGGACGGCTATCACCTGCTGCAGTCGGTTTTCCTGCTGGTTTCGCTTGCTGACCAGGTGGACCTCGGACTGCGACGGGACGGCGCCATCCGCCGCTCGGGGGATGTGGCGGGGGATCCGGAACGGGACCTTTGCGTTCGTGCGGCGAGACTCCTCCGGCAGAAGACCGGCTGCGGCCTGGGGGCTGACATCGTCGTGAGGAAGCGGATCCCGGCGGGCGCGGGGCTCGGTGGAGGGTCCTCTGACGCGGCGACTGCCCTGATCGGGTTATCACGGCTCTGGGGACTGCAAGTCCCCGGGGCACTCCTCGCGGAGTGGGGCTCGGAGCTCGGGGCGGATGTGCCGTTCTTCATCCGGGGACGGAACGCGCTCGTCGAGGGAATCGGCGAGGCCGTGACCCCCGCGGACGTCCCTGAAAAGTGGTTCGCCCTTGTCTGGCCCGGCGTTTTGTCCGCGACTGATGTCGCCTTCCATCGCTTTGACTTGACAAAGAAATCGAGTTCGTTGAAAATTAGCGGTCTTTCTGAGCTTTACGAAAGCGGCAGATTCAGTTTCGGCTACGGCAGGAACGACCTGCAGCCGGTGGTGACGGACTATCTTCCTGCTGTCAGGCAGGCGGTGGAGTTCCTCTCCAGGTCCGGGGCCGCGAGGATGACCGGTTCGGGGGCCGCTGTTTTCCTTCCGTGTGAGAAAAGAGCGGATGCGGAACGGGCCCTCGAGGGACTGCCCGAGGGCTGGCGAGGCTGGACCGTGAGGAGCCTTCCTTCCCATCCGCTGCTCGGATGGCTTGAAGGCTAGGAAAAGATTTGTGCGACGGGGGAGTCGCCAAGGTGGTTAAGGCATCGGATTTTGATTCCGATATTCGCAGGTTCGAGTCCTGCCTCCCCTGCCATGCGGGATGCGGCGGATTTTTGCCGGCGCGTTCCATGCGGTAACATAAGGCGTTATTACTACAAACGGCGGGACGAAAGCCCTGCGAGGATTAAGAGCTAAATCATGGTTTCCGATGAACTTATGGTTTTCTCCGGCAATGCGAACCCGAAGCTTGCCCTTTCTGTCACGCAGCACCTGAACATTCCGCTCGGGCGCGCGACGGTGAATCGTTTCTCCGATGGCGAAATCGCCGTGGAAATCAATGAGAACGTCCGTGGCCGTGACGTCTTTGTCCTCCAGAGCACCTGCGCTCCGACGAACGACAACCTGATGGAGCTGATGATCATGGTTGACGCGCTCCGCCGTGCGTCCGCCCGCCGCATCACGGCTGCGATCCCCTACTACGGCTACGCCCGCCAGGACCGTCGTCCGCGTTCCGCCCGCGTGGCGATCAGTGCGAAGGTGGTCGCGAACATGCTCCAGTCGGTCGGCGTTGACCGCGTCCTCACGATGGACCTCCACGCGGACCAGATTCAGGGCTTCTTCGACATCCCGGTCGACAACATCTACTCGACCCCGGTGCTTCTGAACGACATCCTCGCCCACCAGTATCCGAACCTGATGGTGGTCTCTCCTGACGTCGGGGGCGTTGTCCGCGCCCGTGCGATGGCCCGTTCCCTTGACGTAGACCTCGCCATCATCGACAAGCGCCGCCCGCGCGCGAACGTCGCGGAAATCATGAACATCATCGGCGAAGTGAAGGGCCGCACCTGCATCATCACCGACGACATCGTCGACACTGCCGGCACGCTCTGCAACGCGGCGAGCGCCCTGAAGGAGCGCGGAGCCGTCCGCGTTCTTGCCTACGCCGCCCATCCGGTCCTTTCCGGCAACGCCGTCGAACGCATCACGAATTCTCCTCTTGACGAGCTCGTGATCACCGACACCATTCCGCTCCGGCCCGAGGCCGAAGCCTGCCCGAAGATCCGCCAGCTTTCCTGCGCGGCTCTGATCGGCGAAACCATTTCTCGTATTGCACACGAGGATTCCGTGAGCTCGCTCTTCACCGAGTAAGCCCGCGATACGCAACTGCTCCGCTGCTGGTCGCGGCGGCGGGGCGCTTTTGACTGTAAAAACTGGAGTTTTTCCAATGAATTTCACTGCAACCACGCGCAAGGCGCAAGGTACGGGTGCGAGCCGCCGTCTGCGCCGCGAAAACAAGGTCCCGGGGATCCTGTACGGCAATGACAAGGCTGCCACGCCGATCGTTCTCGATCACAAGGAGATTTTCTACGCCCTCCGCAAGGAAGCGTTCCATTCTTCCGTCCTGACCCTGAACCTCGACGGGAACGATGAGCTCGTCGTTCTTCGCTCCTTCCAGCTTCATCCGTACAAGCAGCAGGTCCTCCACGTCGACTTCCAGCGCGTGGATCCGAACAAGGAAACGGATATGCGCGTCCCGCTGCACTTCCATGGCGCCGAGAACAGCCCGGCCGTGAAGATCAGCAAGGGCCTCATCAGCCACCTCGTCTCGTTCCTCGAGGTTCGCTGCCTGCCGAAGGATCTGCCCGAGTTCATCGACGTCGATCTTTCCAACATGACCGCGCAGACGATTCTCCGTGCTTCTGACCTCAACCTTCCGGCCGGCGTTACGGTCGTCGAGAAGGCTGGTGAAGACACCCCGATCGCCACGGTCATTACGGACTTCAAGGAAGAAGAAGCGGATATGGCTGCTGATGCCGCTGCCGCTGCCGCCGCTGCCGCCGCCTCTGCTCCGGCTGAGGGTGCTGCCGCTGCCGCTGCTCCTGCCGCTGCTGAAGGCGACAAGAAGGCCGAGTAATCCTCAGGCTTTCCACTTGGGCGAAGAGGCTCCTTCCGGAATGGGAGGGCCTCTTTATTTTTTGAGTATTTCCAGATCAATCGAAAATGGCAGTTGCAGAGAAGGGCATTTCCCTCATTGCCGGGCTTGGGAACATCGGTACGGAGTACGAGGGCACGCGCCACAATTCCGGCTTTCTTTTCGCTGACCTGCTCGCGGAAAAGTGCGGCGCCCGGTTTTCCGAGGAGAAGAAGTTCAACGCCTTCGTGACCCGGGTGAGGCTTGGCGGGAAGGAGGTCTGGCTCATCAAGCCGACCACGTACATGAACCGTTCCGGGCTCGCTGTCCAGGCCGTGGCGCAGTACTACCACATCACGCCCGGGGAAATCCTCGTCGCGCACGACGAGCTCGACCTGATGCCTGGCTCGATGAAGCTGAAGCTCGGCGGCGGGAACGCCGGCCATAACGGCCTGAAGGACATCACGCAGAAGCTCGGCACTCCGGACTTTTGGCGGCTGCGGTTCGGAACCGGCCATCCGAGGACGCTCGGGCTTGCCCAGCAGGTTGCGGACTTCGTGCTTTCCAGGCCGTCCGTCGAACAGCGCGAGGCGATCGGCGAATGCGTGGAAGCCGCGATCGGGTGCGTGGAATTCCTTGCTCAGGGCGATTTCCAGAAGGCGGAGCGCCGCATCGCACCCTTCGCAAGGAAAAACTCTCCGGCCGGCGCCGGGAAGGGCGGCAAGTGAAGCCGATTCTTGTGAGCGCCTGCCTTCTCGGGATGCCTGTCCGCTGGGACGGGAAGATTCCCTCGTCAGTGCTTGCCCCGGTTTTTGCCAAGTTCGTGCAACGGGGGGGCTCGATCATCGCGGTGTGCCCCGAATGCGCGGGCGGCCTTCCGACGCCCCGGGATCCGTGCGAGATCAGGGGAGGGGACGGTTCGGCCGTGCTCTCGGGCCGCGCCCGCGTGGAGTCGAGGACGGGCGAGGACCGGACCCTCGCTTACGTACGGGGAGCGCGGGAAGCGCTCGCGCTTTGCCTCGGGAACCGGATCCGGGTCGCGGTCCTCAGGTCGAAGAGCCCCTCGTGCGGCACGGAGGCAATATACGACGGAACCTTCAGCGGCGCTCTCGCCCCGGGGGCCGGGGTCGCCGCAGCGCTTCTCCGGGAGTCCGGCGTCCGGGTCTACGATGAAAGCCACGTGATCGAGGCGCTTGCCGAAGCTCTCCGGGAGGAGGACTGCGGCAACGGGTGTTGCGGCTGTTCGGAATCGGCAGATAGGCGATAATTCTTTCTCTACTGCATGGCGGGGAGCCCCGGGGGCTCTCCCAAATGGTCTTTTGTTTTTAGGAAAAGCGAGAAATGGGGCTTAAATGTGGCATCGTAGGGCTTCCGAATGTCGGGAAGTCCACTATTTTCAATGCGCTGACGAAGGCCGGCATTGCGGCTGAAAACTATCCGTTCTGCACGATCGACCCGAATGTCGGCATCGTTGAAGTGCCGGATCCGCGCCTGCAGGAGCTTGCCGCGATCGACCATCCGAAGAAGATCGTTCCGGCGGCGGTTGAGTTCGTCGACATTGCGGGACTTGTTGCCGGCGCGAGCAAGGGCGAAGGCCTGGGGAACCAGTTCCTCGCGAACATTCGCGAGTGCGACGCCATCGCGCACATCGTGCGCTGCTTCGAGGACGACAACGTCGTGCACGTCGCCGGCAAGGTCGACCCGGCTTCCGACATTGACGTGATCAACACGGAGCTCGCGCTTTCAGACCTCACCGTGGTCGAGAAGCAGATCCAGAAGTGGGGCAAGCAGGCGAAGCAGGGCGCCGACAAGGAAGCTGCGAAGCTCGTCGCGGTCCTTGAGAAGATCCAGCCCGCCCTGAACGAGGGTAAGCCCGCGCGCTCCGTTCCGCTTAACGATGACGAGCGGAAGCTTGTCAGGAACTACGGGCTCCTCACGCTGAAGCCGGTCATGTTCGTCGCGAACGTGAGCGAGGATGGCTTCGAGGGGAATCCGCACCTCGAGACCGTGAAGCGGATCGCGAAGGAGCAAGAGGCCGCCGTCGTTGCCGTTTCCGCCCAGACCGAAGTCGAACTTCTCGACATGTCTGACGAGGACCGTGAAATGTTCCTCGCCGACATGGGGATGAAGGAGCCGGGGCTCAACCGGGTGATCCGCACCGCCTACGACCTCCTCGGACTCCAGACGTTCTTCACGAGCGGAGAAAAGGAAACCCGCGCCTGGACGATCCACAAGGGCGATACTGCCCCGAAGGCGGCCGGCGTGATTCACACGGACTTCGAGCGCGGCTTCATCCGTGCCCAGACGATCGCCTATGACGACTACATCAAGTACAACGGCGAGAAGGGCGCGCAGGAAGCCGGAAAGGAGCGCGCGGAAGGAAAGGACTACGTCGTCCACGACGGCGACATCATGAACTTCCTTTTCAACGTCTAGAAAAGACGCCTTGTACGGCAGGCGCCTGAAGCCGGGCGCCTGCTAGAATCCCCTGATACGGGTGCGCTGCGCCCGGGAGGCTCCATTTTTTTACGGTCCGGTCAGGGAAAACCGTCGTTTTCGCAGCTTTCAGGTTCTCCCCGCCTTGGGCCGTGAATGGCAATACCGGCTCTTTCGGTCTACCAACCATGGCACTTACCAGCACCAAACAGCGAAAGGAGCTCGGCGAGAGGCTCTGCTCGGAGCGTGAACGGCTCGGCTACACGCAGCAGCAGATCACTTCCCTGCTCGGCGTCCCGCTCGATCAGTACCAGCGGTATGAAACCGGCGAGCTTGATCCTGGGGTCTTCCGGATGACGAGGCTTGCCGCCGTCGGGTTCGACGTCCTTTTCATCATTACGACGGAGCGCCACAACCCGGTGCGCGAGGAGAATGAGCTGCTTGCCCGGTTCCGTTCGCTTTCCATGCATGGGAAAGCGTCGCTCTTCGCGACGCTTGACGCTTTGGAGCGGCTGGCGCCGAACATCCGCAGGACGATCCGGAAGACGCTTCGGACGGCGCCGGGACAAAAGAAAACTGACGGCAGGCAGTAGCCACTGCGCTGTGCATCCATAAAGAGAAGGGGCGCCTCGCGGCATGCGGGGCGCCCCTTCCTTGATTCCCGGCAGAGCCGCAGCCTACTCCTTCGCTTCAGCCGGCTTCACCTTGGGAAGCCCGGCGGAAAAGTCACGCGGAAGCTGCGACAGGGCGGCTGCGGCCTTCTTCGCGATGCTGAGGAAGATCTTCGCCGTGTCGCTCTCAGGCTCCGCGATGACGGTCGGGAGCCCGGAGTCAGCTTCCTCGCGGATGCGGGTGTCGAGCGGCAGGCTTCCGAGGACTGGAACCCCGTACTCCTTCGACATGCGCTCGGCACCGCCTTCCCCGAAGATGTGCTCGAGGTGGCCGCAATGCGGGCAGCGGAAGAGCGCCATGTTCTCGACAATGCCGAGGACCGGAACGTTCACCTTGCGGAACATCACGAGGCCGCGCTTTGCGTCGAGCGTCGCGATGTCCTGTGGAGTGGTGACGACGATCGCGCCGGCGACAGGGATCTCCTGCGAAAGCGTGAGCTGGATGTCGCCGGTTCCCGGGGGCATGTCGATCACGAGGTAGTCGAGGTTGTCCCACTGGGTGTCGGTGAGCATCTGCTTCAGGGCGGAGGCGATCATCGGGCCGCGCCAGATGAGCGGTTCCCCGGGATCGACCCAGAAGCCGATCGAATTGATCTGCAGCCCGTGGGATTCCATGGGGTAGAGCGTGTTCTCGGCTCCCTGGGGAACTCCCTTCGCTCCAAGCATGGTGGGCTGGCTCGGTCCATAGACGTCCGCGTCGAGGACACCGACCCGCGCGCCGAGCGCTGAAAGCGCGAGGGCGAGGTTCGCCGCGACGGTGGACTTCCCGACGCCGCCCTTCCCGGATGACACGGCGATGATGTTCTTCACGTTCGGAAGAACGCGCAGCAGCGGCTGCACCTTGTGGGAGCGGATGCCCTGCTTCACGGTGACGAAAGCGGTCGCGGCGCCGGCGGCCTTCAGGGCTTCTGCTGCAGCGCTGCGAATGGGTTCGATGTCGTCCTTCGCGGGGTAGTCGAGGCTGATCTCTGCCGCCACGCTTTCGCCATCCACCTGGATCGAGGCGATTTCGCCGCTGTCGGCAAGCCCCTTCCCGATGTTGGGGTCCATGACGCCGTTCAGGGCCTGGCGGGCGCTTTCTGCTGTTAGTGTCATTTGATGTTCCACGCAGTTGGGAGAATGTTGCACCAATGGTATACCGACTTTTGGAAAAGACCATGGAAAAAAGGTGTTTTAGTTTGGCCGCGATACAATTGGAAACTCGATACTTTCGGATTGCCGCAGAACAGACCTCATGAAGAAGCGCAATATTTTTGTAACGACGGCCCTGCCTTACGCGAACGGGCCCTTCCACATCGGCCACATCACCGAATACATCCTCGCCGACATCTGGGTGCGGCATCAGCGGATGGCCGGGAACAACGTCAACTTCGTCGGCGCTGACGACACCCACGGCGCTCCGATGATGATCGCGGCTGAGAAGAAGGGCGTGACGCCCCAGGAATTCGTTGCGGAAATCCGGGCGGGCCGCAAGCAGTATCTCGACGGCTTCCACGTGAAGTTCGACTGGTGGTACACGACCGACTCGAAGGAGAACGTCGAGCTTTCCCAGGACATCTACAGGAAGCTGAAGGCGGCAGGCCTCATTTATACCCAGGACATCACCCAGTATTACGACACGAAGAAGGGGATGTTCCTCGCCGACCGCTACATCAAGGGGAAGTGCCCCCGCTGCGGTGCCGAGGACCAGTACGGCGACAGCTGCGAGGTCTGCGGCTCCGTCTACCGCCCGACCGACCTGGTGAACCCGTATTCCGTCCTGACCGGAACGACCCCCGAGCTTCGCCACTCCACGCATTACTTCTTCAAGCTTTCCGATCCGAAGGCGATCGAGTTCCTCCGCGACTGGACGACCGGGAACGGAGCGGACGGAAAGCCGCGCCTCCAGCCCGAGGTCCTCGCAAAGGACCAGGAGTGGCTCGGGGCAGGAGCGGAGCTCGAGGACTGGGACATTTCCCGCGACGCGCCGTATTTCGGCATCCCGATTCCGGACGCGCCGGGGAAGTACTTCTACGTCTGGCTCGACGCCCCAGTCGGCTACCTCGCTTCCCTCAAGTCGTATTTCGACCACCTCGGGCGCGACTTCTGGAAGTTCCTCGACGATCCGTCGACCGAGCAGATCCACTTCATCGGCAAGGACATCATCTATTTCCACACGCTGTTCTGGCCGGCGATGCTGCACTTCGCCGGCAAGCCCTACCGCGTTCCCGACCATGTCTATGCGCACGGCTTCGTGACGGTGGGCGGCCAGAAGATGAGCAAGTCCCGGGGTACCGGCATCAGCCCCCTCAAGTACCTTGAACTCAAGATGGATCCGGAGTGGCTCCGCTACTACCTCGCCGCGAAGCTCTCGAGCCGCGTGGAGGACATCGACTTCACGAAGCAGGACTTCTTCTCCCGCGTGAACTCCGACCTGATCGGCAAGTACGTGAACATCGCCTCGCGCTCCGCGGGCTTCATCGCCAAGCGCTTCGGCGGCCGCGTCGTGGACGACGCCATGAACGATCCGCTTCTCGAAAAGCTGCGCGGAGCTGCCCCGCAGGTCATCGGCTTCTATGAGGACCGCGATTACGCGAAGGCGATGCGCCTCGTGATGGAGCTCGCGGACGAAACGAACGAATACATTGACCGCGAGAAGCCCTGGGAGCTCGCGAAGCAGGAAGGCGCCGGGGAGCAGCTGCACCGGGTCTGCTCGGTGAGCCTTGAAGCGTTCCGTATTCTCACGACCTACCTGAAGCCTGTGCTTCCCGGAATCGCCTCCCAGGTCGAGGAGTTCCTCAACTGCGGAGAGCTCACCTGGGACACCGTCGGAACCCCGCTTACGTCCGAGCACGAGATCCGTCCGTTCAAGCACCTGATGCAGCGTGTCGACATGGAGAAGCAGCTTGACCAGCTGGTTCCTGACGTGAAGCCCGAACCGAAGCCCGTGCTCCCCGGCAACGAGGCGATCGCTCCGGAATGCACGATTGACGACTTCGGGAAAATCGACCTGAGGATCGCGAAGGTAGTCGACTGCGAGGCGGTGGAGGGTTCGAGGAAGCTCCTCAAGTTCACCCTCGACCTTGGGGAAGAAAAGACCCGCACGGTGTTCTCCGGCATCAAGTCGAGCTACGCGGACCCGAAGTCGCTTGTCGGGAAGCTCATTGTCCTGGTGGCCAATCTCGCCCCGAGGAAGATGCGCTTCGGGCTTTCCGAAGGCATGGTGCTTTCTGCCGCCGATGCGGATCAGAAGAAGACCCCCGGGTTCTTCCTCATTGAGCCGTTCGAGGGCGCGAAGCCTGGCATGAGGATTCACTAAGGGAGGCCCAGGCTCCTTCCAGGCGGAAGCCCCTGGAAGGGGAACCTTCGGCACGGGCCTTTCGGGCGGGGCATGTTCCTCCTCTGTCCGAAGGCCCGTTTTCCTTGCCCGTCGCCTATATGAGAGAATCCTTCGCCCTTGAGCGGGTGAGCCAGATCGGGGCAAAGGGCGCTGGCTGCGTGATGTGGATCATCTCTTCCTTCGCGAGCTCCAGGATGGCGAGGTAGAAGGCGAGGGCGTGCCCGAAGGTCGGCTCCGGGCCGAAGGCCGCCGTGAATTCGATGAAGTCGCTTTCCTGGAGCTTCCGCAGGATTTCCGTCATGTGCTCGCGCACCGAGAGTTCCTCGCGTGTCACGGTGTGCCGTTCCTCGAACTTCACCCGCGCGAGTACGGCGCGCCACGCTGCCTGCAGCTCTTCGAGCGACGCTTCGGGAAGTGCCTGCGCGCCCTCTTCCACCCTCACGTCGACCGGGGAATAGTCGCGCCCGCTGATCGGAAGCCGGTCAAGCTCCTCGGCCGCAGCCTTCATTCTCTGGTACTCGGCAAGGCGGCGCATGAGCTCCGCCTTCGGGTCCTCGACTTCTTCCCCGGTGTCCGCTTCCCGCACGGGGAGCAGCATCCGGCTCTTGATCGACATCAGGTAGGCGGCCATCACGAGATAGTCGCCTGCGAGGTCGAGGTTGCTCTTCCTGATCAGCTCGACATACTGCATGTACTGCTCGGTGAGCAGGGTCATCGGGATGTCCATGATGTCGAACTTCTGCTTCTGGATCAGCCAAAGCAGGAGGTCGAGCGGTCCCTCGAACGACTTGAGGAATACCTTCAGGGCGTCCGGGGGAATGTAGAGGCCGTTCGGAATGGCATCGACCCGCTTGCCGTAAAGCAGGGCAACCGGGGCGGCCTGCCGGGGAGTCGGTTCTTCCAACTTTCGGAGTCTCGGGGAAAAGCAAAGGGCGCGGGCGAGGGCTGCTCCGCAGGGAATCCTGCCGGCAGCGCCCGACCGCGCCCGGGAACCATGGACGGCCCCCCTGCGGAAACTTGTCCCGCGGGAGGCGTTTTAACCCTTTCAGTATCCGGGGTTGTACATGTGGTCAGTCACGTACTGGCGGATGTCGGCAGGCCGCTCGATCTGAGCCTGGCCGGTGCGGAGGGCGAGCTCGATGATGTTCGCCGCAACCTCGCGGCTGATCTCGCGCACGCGGGTGAGCGACGGATAGAGGGACCCCTGGGCGAGGTCTTCCTCAGTCACCATGTTGGCGCAGGTATGGGCGGCAGAGAGGAACACCTCCTGCGTGATTTCCTTGCACTGGGAGAGGATCGCGCCGAGGCCGATGCCCGGGAACACGTAGGAGTTGTTGCCCTGGCGCGGCACATAGGTCTTGCCCTTGTAGGTGACGGGGGCGAAGGGGGAGCCGCAGCTGAAGAGCGCCTTGCCGTCCGACCAGGTGTAGGCCTGCTCGGCGGTGCACTCGGCCTTGGAGGTCGGGTTGGAAAGGGCGAAGATGATCGGGCGTTCGTTGATCTCGGTCATCGTCTTCACGACGCTTTCCGTGAAGGCGCCGCCCTGGGCGGAGAGGCCGACGATCGCGGTCGGACGGAGCCTGCGGATGCATTCCTCGAAGGAAGTGCAGGGCTCGAGGTCCTTCGCGAACGGAACCTTGTGGACGGCGAGTCCCTCGCGGCCCTTCGTGACGAGGCCGTGGGAGTCGAAGAGGTAAAGCTTGCCGAGCGCGGCGTCGCGGTCAGTGCCTTCCTCGACCATCGCGTCAGCGATCAGGTTCGCGACGCCGGTCGCGGCTTCGCCCGCGCCGAGGAACAGGATCTTTTCATCGGAAAGCTTTGACTTCTTCGCGCGAACCGCAGAGTAGAAGCCGCTCACGACGATGGATGCAGTGCCCTGGATGTCGTCGTTGTAGCAGCTGTAGCGGGTGCGGTAGCGGGCGAGCAGGTCGAAGGCATGGTTGTTGCCGAAGTCCTCGAACTGGACGACGCACTTCGGCCACTTCTTGTGGACGGCCTGGAAGAATTCCTCGATGAAGTCGTCGTAGGCCTGACCCGTGACGCGGGGATGGCGATGGCCGAGGTAGAGCGGGTCGTTCAGGTAGCGCTCGGTATTCGTGCCGACGTCGAGCGTGACCGGAAGCGTGCGGCGGGGATCGACGCCCGCGCAGGCGGTGTAGAGGGCGAGCTTGCCGACCGGGATGCCCATGCCGTTCACGCCGAGGTCGCCGAGGCCGAGGATGCGCTGGCCGTCGGTGACGACGATCATGTCAACTTCTTCCTGCGGGGCGTTGTCGAGGATCTCGGCGATGTGCCCCTTGTCCTCGATGGAAATGAAGAGTCCGCGCGGGAAACGGAAGAGATGGCTGAACTTCTGGCAGAATTCGCCGACCGTCGGGGTGTAGACAAGCGGCTGGACCTCTTCCACGTGATCCAGGACGAGGCGGAAGTAGAGCGTTTCGTTCGCGGCACGGAGACCATCGAGGAAAAGAGCCTTCTGGAACGGCGTGTCGAACGTCCTCAGCTGCTCCATCATTGCCTCGACCTGCATGTCGAGCGTGGCGGGAACCGGCGGAAGGAGCCCCTTCAGCTTGAGCGCGCTGCGTTCTTCTTCAGTGTAGGCGGTGCCTTTGCTGAAAACGCCGTTCTGCAGAAGAGCGGTGCCGGTTAGATTCTGATTGGCCATACCCATGTCCTTAAAGGTGGTTGTCAACGAAAAGCTAGAGGCTGGTTCCTTGGCCAACGCCCGAAGCCTGGACCTCATTTCCTGCGCTTGAAAGGAAAGCCCTTACAAGGCAGAAGCAGGAAACATCTCCCGAAAGGGATACGCCTCCCTGATGTCTAAAGATAAAGTAGTTTAGCGCGTCTTCTTGCGGGAAGATTTCGGCTGGGAAGTCCCGAGGGCTGCCTGCAGGTCGCGGTTGCGCTGGGCTGCGAGCTTCGCCTGCTCGGTCCCGGGGTACTTCTTCTGGAGGGAAGAATAGGTTGCGCTTGCGGCGCTCAGCTTTCCGAGCGCGGTCTGCGCGGAGGCGAGCGAAAGCATCGCGTCAGGAACCCTCTGGTGGGACGGGAACTCCCGGATCAGGCGCTCCTCGGCCGCTGCGGCGTTCGTGTACTTCTGCTGCGCGAAATAGGCGTTGCCCTGCCAGTACATGGCGTCAGCCGCATAGGAGGACTTGGGATTCGCCTTGATGAGGCTTGAGAAAGCCGCTGTGCTCTCGGAGTACTTTCCTGCCTGGAAGGCTGAAAGCCCCTGGTCGTAGAGGGACTTCTCCGCCGCGCCGCTTGCGGCCTGGGGATTCTGGGATGCTGCGGCGAGCGGGTCCTGCGAAGAGGCACCGGCTTCAGCCTGCTGTTTCGCGGCCGCGGCGGCTTCAGTGATCCTCGCCTCGTTCTTCGCGACGCGCCCGTCCATGCTGCGAAGCCTTCCGTCGAGGTCTGCGTAGAGGTCCTTCGTGTTGCGGGACTGCTGGGCGGCCTGGTTCTCAAGCGCCTCGAGCCGCCCGGAAATGGCGGCCAGCTGCTGCTGGAGGGCGTTCAGCTGGTCGGACATCGCAAGCGCGGCCCTCTGGCTCGTTTCCAGCCGTGCAATCTGCGACTGCATGGCAACGATCCGCTTGTTCGCGTCGTTGATGGCGACTCGCGCCTCGTTGTCTTCGAAAAGCGCCTGGGCGCTCGAGGCGAAGCCGATGCCGGCAAGCAGCGCGGCAACGAGGGACAGGTGGCGGTTCAGCATCATGTCAAGAAACCTCTAAAAGCTACTGGATCGATGTGGACGGAAGCAAAAGGCGCCTTTTTCGTTTTGCGCGCCCGGTGGTGCGGAAAGCTCCGGGCGGGCTGGGTGGCGCCTTCAGGAAAAACTAACGGTAGCGGATGTCGGCCCGGCGGTTCTTCGCCCAGGCATCTTCCGTGCTGCCCTGCGCAACGGGCTTTTCCTTGCCGAAGCTCACGGCTTCCATGCGGTTCGCGGGCACGCCGAGCAGCTTCAGCTTCGCGACCACCGCTTCGGAGCGCTTCTGGCCGAGGGCGAGGTTGTATTCGCTGCTGCCGCGGGAGTCGGTGTTCCCTTCGACGACGATGTTCCGGGCCTGGTGCTTCGCGAGGTAGTTCGCGTGGGCGGAGAGCATGGAGTCGTATTTCCCGTCGACCGCGTAGGAGTCAAAGCCGAAGTAGACGGAACGCTGGGCGAGCGGGCTGTTGGGATCGTTCAGGGGATCGACCTCGACGGTCTTCACGGCAGTCTGGGACACCGGGCCGGAGGTAGCTCCGGAAGCCGTGCCGGAAGCGGTGGTCCTGGAAGCGGATGCGGAAGCCGACGGGTTATCGACCGGCGTAGAAGAGCACCCGGCAAGGATCCCGGCGGCGGCAAGAACCGCGATCAGCGTACGACCAGAAAAAGCCATTTTCAATTAATCTCCAAAAAACAGGAAAAACAACTATTCCTACCAATTCATTTACTTGAGGCGCGGACCCCAGGCGGGTTCGCGGATGCTGCCGCCGCGGCTGCTGAGCTTTGAGGACCAGCTGCCGTCGGCGTTTGCGACAGCGAGGACGCCGCGGTTTCCTGAAACCGTGGCGTAGACGATCTGCTGTCCGTTCGGCGAGAAGCTCGGGGATTCGTCGCCAGACGTTCTCGTGACGGCGATGCTCGACCCGGTCGCGAGGTCCTGGACCTGGATCTGGAAGCCCCTGCGGGTCCTCGCCACGTAGGCAAGCTTCTTTCCGTCAGGGGAAAGCGCGGGGCTCACCGCATAGCCCGAAGAGAACGTGACGCGGCTCGCCTTGCCTCCCGACACTCTCTGCCGGTAGATCTGGGGAGCCCCGCCCCGGTCGGACGTGAAGTATATCCACGCCCCGTCAGGGCTGAACGTGGGTTCCGTATTGATTCCGTAACCGGAAGTGAAGCGCACGGCGCCGCCCCCGTTCACGTTCATCAGGTAGATCTGGGTGCCGCCGTCCCGGGACAGCGCGACGGCGAGCTTCCCGCCGTCAGGGCTGAATGCCGGGGCTGAGTTGTTCCCCGGGAAGTTCGCCACCACGCGCCTTTTCCCGGTTCGCAGCTCATGGAGGTAGACGACAGGCTTCCTCGCCTCGAACGAAACGTAGGCGACCCGGTTTCCGTCAGGCGACCAGACAGGGGAGATGACCGGCTCGCGGCTCCGGAGCGCAACCCGCGGGTTCTCGCCGTCGCTGTCCGCGATGATGAGCTCGTAGAGATTCCCGCGGTGCTGCACGTACGTGATCCGGGAGGCGAAGCTTCCGGCCCCTCCCATCAGCTTCTCGTAGATCCGGTCGGCAAGCTTGTGCGCTTCCATCCTCAGGTCCCCGGTCGGGCAGTTGTCGCTCCACGTGCCGAGGACGCTGCCGCTCGCGGTGTCGAGCAGTCGGCAGGTGACCTTCCAGGCCCCCCGTCCGCTCTGTGCGATGGTGCCGATGACTGCGGCATTGCCGCCTTCCTGCCGGAAGACCTGGGGATCGGGATTCAGCACCTGGGCGTAGGACACCTCGCCCGTGCCGCCAACCTGCCGGAATTTCCCGGATCTCACGAGGTCGGAGGCAATTACCGAGGAGAGGTTTCCCGGCGCGGCCGAAGTTCCTGAGAACGCGGGAACGGAAATAGGGAAGAGATTGGAGCCGACGCCCGTGATCTCGATGTCGAGCTGGGCCCAAGCGGGGAGCGGGCTGATCCCCGCGCAGACCATCGCCCCGAGAATCAGTTTTCTGCGGCTTAGCTTGTTGCTTGCAACCATACCCACAACTTACGGAAATACAAAAGCAAAAGGAGGACGTTCAAACGTCCTCCCATCCTACTCCACGGGCGGTCGGGCATTGGCAGGACCGCTCCGGAGTCTCGTGTCTTTTTGTTACAGGAACGCCCCGCCTCAAAGGGCGGGCGTTCCCTTCTGGCAAGCCGCCTAGTGGCGGAAATGGCGCTCGCCCGTGAAGACCATCACGATGCCGTGCTCGTTCGCCGCGTCGATCACTTCCTGGTCGCGGATCGAACCGCCGGGCTGGATCACGCAGGTCGCTCCGGCTTCGCAGATCACGTCGAGGCCGTCGCGGAACGGGAAGAAGGCGTCAGAGGCGGCGGCGGAGCCGGCGAGCGAAAGCCCGGCTTCCTCGGCCTTTTCCTCGGCGATCTTCGCAGAGTCGACACGGCTCATCTGGCCGGCACCGACGCCAAGCGTCATGCCCGCGTGGGCGTAGACGATCGCGTTTGACTTCACCCAGCGGCAGATCTTCCAGGCGAACATCATGTCGGCGATCTGCTCCGAGGTCGGCTGCTTCTTCGTCACGACGCGCAGGCTGCTCTCCGGGCAGATCTGGATGTCCGGGGTCTGGACGAGGAGGCCGCCTCCGACCCGCTTGAAGTCGAAGTCGTTGTGGGCGCCGCCGTTCGCGACGACGAGGAGCCGCAGGTTCTTCTTCTTGCCGAGGAGAGCCTGGGCGTCATCGGTAAAGGACGGGGCGATCACGACTTCGGCGAACTGCTTGCTCACTTCGGAGGCCGTTTCGAGGTCGACCTCGCGGTTGAAGGCGATGATGCCGCCGAAGGCGGACTTCGAGTCGGTCTTGAAGGCCTTCCGGTAGGCGTCCGCCGCGCTTACGCCGATCGCGGCGCCGCAGGGATTCGCGTGCTTGATGATGACGCAGGCCGGGGTCGAGAACGAGCGGGCCGCGTCCCATGCGGCATCGGTGTCAGCGATGTTGTTGTAGGAGAGCTCCTTGCCGTGCAGCTGCGTGTAGCCGGCGAGCAGGCCCGGGGCGACCAGGCGCTCGCGGTAGAACGCCGCCTGCTGATGGGGGTTTTCGCCGTAGCGCATGTCCTGGACCTTGACCCACTGGCGGTTCAGCACCTCGGGGAACTGCTTCGTTGCCTTCTTGTCTTCGTCAAGGCTCGTGAGGTAATTCGAAATCATGCCGTCGTAGCGGGCGGTGTGGGAGAAGACCTTCTTCGCAAGCGCGAGCCGGGTCTCGGCAGTCACTTCGCCCTTTGCCTTGATCTCGTCGATGATCTTCGAGTAATCGGCGGGGTCGACGACGACCGCGACGGAAGCGTGGTTCTTCGCCGCGGCGCGGATCATCGTGGGGCCGCCGATGTCGATGTTCTCGATCGCGTCGGCAAAGGTGCAGTCGGGCTTCGAGATCGTCTGCTCGAACGGATAAAGGTTCACGACGACGAGGTCGATCGGGTCGATGCCGTGCTCTTCGAGGGCCTTCATGTGCTCGGGAACGTCACGGCGGGCGAGGATGCCGGCGTGGATCTTCGGGTGAAGGGTCTTCACGCGGCCGTCCAGCATTTCGGGGAACCCGGTGTAGTGGGCAACCTCTTCGACCTTGATCCCTTCCTTCTCCAGTAGCTTTGCGGTGCCGCCCGTGGACAGCAGGTTGTAGCCGAGAGCGGCGAGTTCGCGAGCGAAGTCAACGATGCCGGTCTTGTCTGAGACGCTCAGAATAGCCTGTTTCTTCATTGCTGATTTCCTTAAAAAATCCCCTTAGAGAAGTCCGTATTCGCGGAGCCTCTTCCGAAGGGTGTTTCGATTGATGCCTAAAAGGGACGACGCAACGCTCTGATTGCCCTTGCAGCGTTGCATGACGTATTCGAGCAGGGGTCTTTCCACCGCGGCCATGACCATCGCGTGCACTCGGTTCGGCTTGGCGCCTTCAAGACTGCTGAAGTACTGGTCGAGCATTTCGTAAAGCGCCTGGTGCAGGGGCGTTGTGGCATGTTCGCTCACGCGGGGAACCTCTCAAGGAAAGAACCAGGAGCCGAGGGCAGGGCTCCGTTCTGCACGGGAATGATAAAGCACTAGGAGGCTTGTTCAAAGAAAAAGGTTAAAGCCTTTCCGAGACTTTTTGAATCCTCCAACCGGATGAGGGCCGAGGCGGCCTCCTCTCCTCCGGGCAGCTCCGCGAGGTACCACCGGAGATGCTTCCGGAAGGACCGCACGCCCGGCT
Source organism: uncultured Sutterellaceae bacterium (assembly GCA_902797695.1). Lineage (GTDB taxonomy): Bacteria > Pseudomonadota > Gammaproteobacteria > Burkholderiales > Burkholderiaceae_F > Mesosutterella. The sequence continues at coordinate 8,953 of CADBTW010000053.1, read as the reverse complement.
TCTCCCCGTAGAAGGCCACGTGCCGGCGAAGGTGGTCGAGCATGATCCGGCCGCGCTCCTCGGGAGCCGGGTCTCCGGGATCCCTCCCTTCGGAAAGGAAGGCTTGGACGCGTCCGGGAAGCCACGGGCGGCCGAGGGCTGCCCGCCCGATCATGACGCCGTCCGCCCCGGTTTCGTCCAGCACCCGCGCGGCCTTCTCGGGCGTGTCGATGTCCCCGTTCGCGATCACGGGTATCCGGACCGCCGCCTTCACTCTTCTGACCGTCCGGTATTCCGCCGCGCCGGAGTAGCCCTGCGTCCGGGTTCGCCCGTGGACCGTGACAAGCGCGATGCCGGCCTCTTCGGCAGCCGACGCGATTTCTGGTGCGTTCAGGTGAGCTTCGTCCCACCCGGTTCGCATTTTCAGCGTGACGGGGACGGGGGAGGACCGGACAACGCTTTCCATGATTTCCCGGGCAAGCTCCTCGTCGCGCATGAGGGCGGAGCCGCAGGCGGTTCTGCAGATCTTCTTCGCGGGGCACCCCATGTTGATGTCGATGATGTCCGCGCCGCCCCGGGCGGCGCACTCCGCGGCCGCGGCCATCCATTCAGGGACCGCCCCGAGGAGCTGGGTGATCTTCGGTTGCTCGGAGCCTGCGAAGGCGAACTTCCGGGCGGACTCCTCGGAATGGAGGAGTGAGGGATTCGCGGACACCATTTCCCCTTCCACCCAGACGCGGGAAAGCGAAAGGACGGTTTCCCTGAAGGGAAGGTCAGTGACCCCCGCCATCGGGGCGACGATCACCGGGGTGTCAACCGAGAACCGTCCGATTCTCATGGGTCAGAGCCCGCGGTCGGCAAGCTGCTCAGGCGTGCCGATGTTTTTCCAGGCCCCCTTGAACAGCTCCCCGGTTACGCGCCCTGCGTCGCAGAACCGGTAGAGCCACGGGAAGAGCTTTGCCCGGACCGCAGGAACCCCTTCGAAGATCCGCGGCGAAAAGATACCGATGCTCGAGTACGTGTACATGCGGGGCTCCCTCACGACGAGGCCTCCGGAAAGCCCCATGTCTCCCTCCGGATGGAATTCCGGGTTGGGCACGAGCACAAGATGGGCGTCCGCGCTTCCGGAAGAGAGACGCGGGGCTTCGGAAACGAGCCTTCCGTAGTCGAACTCCGTCACGATGTCCCCGGCGGCGACGATGAAGGGAGTCTCCCCGTCAGGGGAAAGGAGCGGCAGGGCCTTCGCGATTCCGCCTAGCGTCTCGAGGGCTTCGGATTCGGAACTGCCCTCCACCGAGTACTCGATGCGGATGCCGCGCTCCGAGCCGTCCCCGAGCTGCTCGGGGAACTGGTTCGCGAGGTGCGCGGTATTGATGACGAAGTGCGTGATCCCGACGCGGTGCATCCCGTCGATCTGCCAGTCCGCCATCCGCTTTCCCCTGTACCTGAGAAGGGGCTTCGGCGTCCGGTCGGAAAGCGGACGCATTCGTTTTCCCCGGCCGGCGCCGAGGATCAGGGCTCGGATCTCCGTCATTTCTAGTAGGTCCACCCTTCTTCCCGGCTCTGGCCTTCCAGCCGGTCGATGATCACGAGGATCGGCTTCAGTTCCGAATAGCGGTATGCCGCATGCCTCACGTAGGCGATGAAACGGGGCGCGTCCTCGAGGTACTTCGGCTTTCCGTCACGGTACTTGAGCCGGGCGAAGATCCCCAGGACCTTCAGGTGGCGCTGCATGCCGGTCCACTCGATCTGCCGCCAGAATTCCCCGAAGTCCGCCGGAACCGGAATCCCGGCGCGGCGGGCCTTCTCCCAGTAGCGGACGGAAATGTCGATCGTGAACTCCTCGTCCCAGGAAATGAACGCGTCGCGCATGAGGCTCGCGATGTCGTAGGAAACCGGGCCGTAGAGCGCGTCCTGGAAGTCAAGCACGCCGGGCATCGGGTCCGAGACCATGAGGTTCCGCGGCATGAAGTCGCGATGGACGATCACCTTCTCCTCGGCGAGCATGCTGGAGGTGAGCTTTCGGCAGACGCTTTCCCAAACCTGCTTCTCCTCGGGCGAAAGATCCGAGCCCCGGTGGCGCCGTACGTACCACTCGGGGAAGAGTTCGAGCTCTCCGCGGATCTTTTCCTCGGAATACTCGGGGACGATCCCCGGGGCGCTCACCGCCTGAAGCGCGACGAGCGCCGTGGTGGCGGCGTCGAAGTACTTCGGCGCGAGGCTCCTGTCTTCCTTCAGGCGGTCGAGGTAGGTGTCGCGTCCGAGGTCAGAGAGCAGCATGAAGCCGAGCCTCTCGTCCGCCTCGAGGATCCGCGGGGGATTGATGCCCGCGCGGATGCAGGTCGCGTCCATCCGGATGAAGGGGCGGATGTCCTCCTTGCCGGGAGGCGCGTCCATCACGATGTAGCTCTGAACGCTGCCCCGGGCTCCTACGCGGAAGTAGCGCCGGAAGCCCGCGTCGCTTGAGGCCGAGGCGGTCGTCTCGAGCCTGAGGCCGTATTTCTCCGCAAGGCTTCCGAGCCACGTCATCATCAATTCGAACCGTTCGTCGGAAGGCTGCGCCTGGGTGCTGGTGGTCATGGGGTCAATGAATCATCAAAGGAAGTCAGGCACTGATTGTACGTTTTCCCGCCGCGCGGAAGCTTCCCGGCGCAGAAGGGATGTGGGCAGTTCTCTGTCCGTATAATCCCAACATACTCGAAAAGTGTGCTTCCAGATGCCCGAGATGATGGTTTCCTGCCGTTCGAAAAGAAGATTCCCTGCCGTGAGCCCCGCTGCCCTGGCAGTGGTGTGGGCCTTTGCCTTCCTCTCGGGGGACGCGGGGGCTCTTTCGCTTCACTCGGTGAGCGGGCTGGACGAGTCCGTGGGCAGTTCGAAGCTGAACCCGTCGACCTTCGCGAGGGCTGACGAGATGCAGGGAAGCCCGAAGGACGTCCTTCACCTCATCGGAAATGCGGAAATCCGGCGCGGGGGCTCGACCCTGCGAGGTGATCGCGTGACCTACACGCAGGCAACCGATGAAGTGGAAGCGCGCGGCAACGTGATGCTCTCGAAGGACGGGACGGTGTTCACGGGCGAAGAGGCCAACTATCGGATCGACGCGCAGACGGGCTCGATGCCGAAGGCGGACTACACCTTCGGGCCGCGAGGGCTCCGCGGCTGCGCGGACCAGGTGGACTTCGTGGACGGTGCGCATATCACCATGAAGAACGCCCGCGTTACCTCCTGCCCGAAGGACAGCAACGCCTGGTGGGTCGAAATGAACCAGCTCGACCTCGACCAGGGCGACCTCACGGCGGAGGGCACCTGGTCGACCCTCAGGCTCGCCGGGGTTCCCGTGATGAAGCTGCCGTGGTTCCAGTTCCCGATCGGACAGGACCGCAAGAGCGGCTTCCTCACGCCGTCCCTCGGCATGAGCACGGGCCGCGGCCTTCAGGTGGCGGTTCCCTACTACTGGAACATCGCCCCGAACTACGACTACACGATCACGCCGCACTTCATGAGCAAGCGCGGCCTGATGATCCAGAACGAGTTCCGGTATCTGCAGCCCCGGTACGGCGGCACGGTAAGCTACGACGTGATGCCGCACGACCGCGACTACGGCGATTCCCGCTACGGCTTCCACTTCGACCACCACTACACGAACGGCAGGTTCTACGCGGGCGTGAACTACAACAAGGTGTCGGACGACGACTATATTTCCGACTTTTCCGGAAACATCCGCGAGTCTTCCGAGAACGTGCTGAACCAGGACGCCTGGATGGGCTACAGGGGAAATTTCTGGAACGCGAACCTGCGCGTCACGAAGAACCAGACGCTCACCTCGACCACGAGGCTCTCGGAACCCTACGAGCGGGCGCCGCAGTTCACGTTCAGCACCTACAAGGGCGACCTCTGGGGGTTCGAATACATCGGGAAGATCGAGGCGACCCGCTTCACGCACCCGAACTCCGCGAGGGCTGACGGGAACCGTTTCGTGATCGACCAGGGCGTGAGCTATCCGCTGCGCGGCTCGTACTGGTTCCTTACGCCGAAGGCGCGCTGGATCGGCACCTGGTACGACCTGAAGGACTCCGACGCGCGAATCGGAAGCCACGAGCTCGACAAGCATCCGAGCCGCAACCTTCCGATTTTCTCGGTTGACACCGGGCTCGTCTTCGACCGCGATTCGTCCTGGCTGGGAATTCCGGCAGAGCAGACGCTGGAGCCGCGGCTCTTCTACGCCTACATCCCCTACAAGGACCAGAGCAGGATGCCGGTGTTCGACACGACGCTGTCCGAGCTGAACCTCACGCAGCTCTTCCAGGAGAGCGTGTTCTCGGGTTATGACCGCATCAGCGAGGCGAACCAGCTCACCGCGGCGCTCACGACCCGTTACCTCGATTCCGAGTCCGGCCTCGAATGGTTCCGCGGGACGATCGGCCAGCGCTATTACTTCTCCGACCAGAGGGTGGGCCTCTACGACTACCTCACCGGCCAGACGGTCGGCGACCGGACGAACGCGAAGAGCGACCTCTTCGGAAGCGTGGGCGCGCGCATCACGCGTTCTCTTACCGCGGACGCCACGGTCCAGTACTCGTCCTCCGACAAGAAGATTTCGCGCGCGTACGCCGGTTTCCGCTGGCAGCCGAAGCCCGCGTCGGCGCTGAGCCTCTACTACCGCTACGACTATTACGACCGGACCGACGACTATAACAACATCAAGCAGCTCGACTTCGCCGTGCAGTGGCCTCTTTCCGATCACTTCTACGCCGTCGGCCGCTACAACTATTCCTTCAGGAGAAAGGACCCGGTCGAGGCGCTGGCGGGCATCGAGTACCGCGCCGACTGCTGGGCGCTGCGAGCCGTGGTCCAGAAGTACCTGACATCTTCTGACAAATACGACAAGACCTTTTTCATTCAGCTCGAGCTGAATGGATTAGGCTCTATCGGCACCAATCCGATTTCCGAGCTGCGCGAGAGCATCCCGGGCTACCAGAGCCTGAGCCCCGTGCCGACAGCCACTGGACGTTATGAATACTATGAATGATTTCCGCAGGGCAGGCCTCGCGCTTGCCGTCCTTGCAACGCTTACCTTTGCGGTTCCTGCCGGCGCTGAAGGCGCGCCTGCCGGGAAGGCTCCTGCGGCTGCCGCGTCCGAAGCGGCTTCGAAGCCGCTGGACGAGATCGCCGCAGTCGTGAACGATGACGTGATCACCGAGTACGAGCTCCAGCAGCAGACTCATATCGCCGCGCTGAACCTCCGGCGCCAGAACATCAAGCTGCCCCCGATGAAGATGCTCCGCCGCCAGGTGCTGAACCAGATGATCCTCGACAAGGCCGTCGCCCAGCGCGCCAAGGAGACCGGGATTCGTGTGGATGACCAAATGGTCAGCGCCGCCGTGGAGCAGATCGCCTCGAGCAACAAGATGACCGTCGAAAAACTCCGGAGCGAACTCGCGAAGGACGGCGTCTCCTTCACGATGTTCCGCGAGCAGATCCGGAGCGAAATCGTGGGGCAGAGGCTTCGCGAGCGCGAGGTGGACTCCCAGATCCAGATCCCGGAGTCCGAAATCGATTCCTATCTCGCCGACCAGAAGGGCGGTGCGGCTGATTCCGAGTACCACATCAGCCACATTCTGATTCCTGTCGACGCGGGAGAGGACGCGGCGAAGGCTAAGGCCCTCGCCGAGGACATCCTGAAGCGCGCGCAGGCCGGCGAGGACTTCGGATCCCTCGCGGTTTCCTACTCGAAGGCGGGCGACAGCATGAGCGGCGGCGAGCTTGGCTGGCGCACGAGCCAGAACATGCCGACGATCCTTTGGGAAGCGATCAGGCAGAAGCACGACAACGGCACCGTCGCGCTTTCCCAGGACAGCTCCGGCTATCACATCGTCAAGGTGACCGGGGTACGGAACGGAATCGGCGCCGCGATCTCGACCGGAATCGTCCACAAGACCCGCGCCCGCCACATCCTGATGCAGGTCTCGCAGCTCACGCCTGAGGCTACCGTGGTCTCGCGCATGAACGAGATCCGCGCGAAGATCGTTTCCGGGAAGGAAGATTTCCAGACCATGGCCCGGCTTTACTCGGTCGACCCGTCCGCGACCCGGGGCGGCGACCTCGGCTGGATGCAGTCAGGCGACACGGTGCCTGAGTTCGAGACTGTCATGGACAAGCTGAAGCCCGGTGAGGTCTCCCCGGTCATCAAGTCCCGTTTCGGTTACCACATCATCAAGGTGGAGGAACGCAAGGACGAGAAGGCGGATCCCCGCCGCGCGAGGCTCGCGGCCCTGCAGGCGCTCCGCGAGAAGAAGCTTGTCGAGGCTGTCGAGAACTGGCAGCGCGAGCTTCGCGACAAGGCCTACGTTGAAATCAGGGAGCCCGAGGCATAGGCCCGGGGGAAAATTCCCGCTCTTTCCTCTTCGCGCCCCCTCCGGGCGCGGAGGTCATCTTTTCCATTCCCTTCGGCATTCCCGAAGGTCCTAGGAAGTGATTCCAGCCATGTTACAGAAGCTCGCGGGACATCACGCCCGGAAGCGCTTTGGGCAGAATTTCCTGAATGATCCCCACTGGATCGGGCGGATCGTCGATTCGATAGACCCGAAGCCCGGGGACTGCCTGATCGAGATCGGGCCGGGCCAGGCGGCCCTCACCCGGGAGGTCATTGCGAAGAGCGGGCACGAAACCGCAGTGGAAATCGACCGCGACCTCGCCGCCTGGCTCCGCGGGCTCTTCGAGCCGGGGCAGCTCGACCTGATCGAGGCTGACGCCCTCAAGCTCGACTGGCAGGCGGTCTGTCCCGGCCGGAAGCTGCGGATTTTCGGGAACCTTCCCTACAACATTTCGAGCCCGATCCTCTTCGCGCTGATCGCTGTTTCACCAAGGGTCGCGGACCAGCATTTCATGCTCCAGCGCGAGGTGGTGGACCGCATGGTGAGCCCGCCCGGGAACAGGACCTACGGCAGGCTGTCCGCGATGCTGCAGCGCTACTACCGCATGCACAAGCTCTTCGACGTGCCGCCCGGCGCCTTTACGCCGGCGCCGAAGGTGACTTCGAGCGTTGTCCGCATGATTCCGCTGCCGCGGGATCCCGGTGCGGTTTCGGACGAAGTGTATGCGGAAGTGGTGGCGGCTTCGTTCAGCATGCGCCGCAAGACCCTGAGGAACGCCCTCGGGAAACTGCTTTCCGCGGACGAAATCCGGGCGGCTGGCGTCGCGCCGGAAGCGCGCGCCGAGACGCTGTCCGTCGGGGCGTTCGAGGCCCTCGCCCGCGCTCTTGTCGAGAAGCGGAGAAGCCTCGCGGTCTGACCCGCCCCTAGAGCGGGAGGTCCCGAATGCGGATCTTCCGCAGCTTCTCCTTTGCACGTTCGTAGTTTGGCTTGATTTTCCGGACCTCGTCCCAGAAAAGCCTGCTGTGGTTCATCTGGGAGAGATGGGCGAGCTCGTGCGCCGCCACGTAGTCGATCGCGTCATTCTCGAAGAAAACGAGCCGCCAGTTGAGCCGGATCCTCCCCTTGGCGGTGCAGCTTCCCCAAAGCGTGAAGGCGGACGTGATGGAAAGGGCAGAGGCTTTCCTCGGGGAGAACTCCTGCATGTAGTCGAAGCGCTCCCGGAGCACGCGGGCCGCCTCGCGGCGGTACCAGAGCCCGAGCGTTTCCCGGATCCGTTCCTCAGCCGAGCCGAAGGGAAGAGGAAGGCGTATCAGGAAACCTCCGGAAGGATCCGCGGCGAGCCGGGGACCGGCCGACGGGCTCCCGAGCGAAATCGTAAGCACCCTTCCCCTGTAGGGGATCACTCCCCCGTCTTCGAAACGCGTCTCGGGAATTCCGAAGGCCTCGCGCCAGTGCTGCCGCTCGTCGAGTTTCCCGCAGATCCAGCGTTTTTTCTCAACGAGGAACCGCTCGACCGACCCTACGGTCGCCCAAAGCGGCGCGGAGACCGAGATCCGGTCGCCGTCGACCGTGATCCCGAGGGTCCTGCGCCGGGATCTTCTCAGGGCGTACTGTATGACACGCGGCGACTCTGCCGGAGAGGACGGGGGCAGGACAAGGCTGCGGGGCTGGGCCGGGGCGCCCTGCCAGAAGCTAGGCATGGGACCGGGCTTCGCCGAGAAGCGAAGCGCTTTCCCGCTCGATCCACTCTTCGGCCTCGGTCGCGACCTCCTTCGCGGACCTGCCCTTCGTGGGCATCGGGCGACCGATCGAGACCGTGATGACGCCTGGCACCTTCGCGACCGAATTCTTCGGCCAGCAGAGGCCTGAGTCGAGCGCCACGGGAATGATCGGAACGCCTGCCGCCACGGCAAGCCTCGCGCCGCCGCTCTTATGCTTCACGCGGCTTCCCGGAGGCACCCGGGTGCCTTCCGGAAACAGCACGATCCACCAGGACGGGCGCTTCAGGAAGGCGGGGCCCTTCTTCATCAGGGTGCGGAAGGCGCCGCTCCCGTCAGAGCGGTCGATCCCGAGCTGGCCGAGCGACCAGAGCGCCCATCCGAGGAAGGGAATGCGGTCGAGGGACTTCTTGTACACGTACGCGGCGCGGCAGGGCAGGAAGCTTCCGAGCCAGATGCATTCCCATGCCGACTGGTGCTTGGAAAGGACGACCGCGGGTTCCTTCGGGCAGTTTCCCATCCCGCGCACTTCGAACCGCACCCCGCAGACCGCGCGAAGCGTCCTGATGATGAACCGTCCCCAGGCGGCCATCATGTCGTAGCGGCTCTCCACCGGCCGGAAAGGCGCGGCGATGAGAACTGCAAAGCAGACGGGGATCACCGTGATCCCAAGGATGAAGTAGAAGATCCAGCCTCTCAGCGTGTTCACGGCGGCGTCCCCCTGTCTGTTCTGCCCGAGCCTACTTCGCGAGGCGCGCGAGTTCGGCGACCTGGTTCATGAGGCCGTGGAGCTTCGCGAGGAGCGCCTGGCGGTTCGCGCGGAGCGCGGGGTCGTCGGCGTTCACGAGGACCTGCTCGAAGAACTCGTCGACCGGGGCCTTG